>CASFRS010000027.1 GCA_949297125.1 uncultured Bacteroidales bacterium | reverse complement strand
AGCCGCCCGTGGCTTCGTGAACGGGAGGGGCCCACCGTCTGGTGGGAGGGATTCAGTTTTCCGGTGTCATCCCGACAATATGGTTCTATCAAATAAAAAAAGAGAGTGACTCCAATGCCTTATGGCTTTTGGGTCACCCTCCTTCATCCGCGCCTTTACGGCACGAACAGGTGCGGCATCGGGCCGCTGCAGGTATTACCCTCTGTTGTAAGGGATATATTTGGGCTCGGTAGGCACATAGTCGGGATTGTCCCAAAGAGTGCTGGTTATCATAAGGTCGGCGCTGTACCGGTTGCAGGCAATGGGTACGTTATGCACCCTGCACTGGCGCAACAGCATCTGTATATCGGCCTCGTGGGGCTGCGGGTTCAAATCGTCGATAAGGAATATTGCCAGATCTATCTGGTGGTTTACCACCATGGCCGCAATTTCGGCATCTCCGCCGAGAGGGCCCGATTTCTTACATGTTATATCGGCCTTTACGTTATGTTCTTCAAAGGCTTTCTTTATCAGGCTTCCGGTCGTGCCGGTGCACACGAGGCTATGGTGCGACAACAGTTCGGCATTATGAACCGTCCACTCTACTATGTCGGCTTTCCTGTTATCATGCGCCACAAGGGCGATTGTAAGTCTTTTCTGCATGTTCGTCTCTTTTTCTGTTTCTCTGATAATTCATAAACAAATGTAATGCCAAACTTGATTATCGCAATAGAAACCATTGTATCTCCTTATCGCAATCTGGAATACACGTAAACCGCCCACGGAAGGAAATACCCTGTAACACAAGGAAGCATCTCGGCATACCCCTACCCCTGCGGTCCGACATCGGCCCTTAGTTTTGCCCCGTATTGTCTGCTCCCCCCTGCCACCGCTATATGCATACATCCGGGACAGAGGTATTTACGTGCGGTTTCAATTATCTGACCCGGGGTAATGGAGCATACTGCCGCGGCTTTCCGGTTCAGGTAATCGAACGGCTGCCCGTTTATAAGCAGCGCTATGCAGGCGTCGGCCAGGGTGAAACGGTTGTCGAATATCCGGTTCATATCTCCGAGGATATACTGTCTTACCGATTTCAACTCGCCGTCCTTTATCGGGGCCTCCTTTAACCTCTCTACCTCCGCCATAACTTCCTTTATGAGCAGGCTGGCATATTTCAGGTCGCACTGCGCAGCGATATTGAGGCTTGCCGCATAGCGCAGGGTGGTTATGCCCGAACCGATACCGTAGGTATACCCTTTCTCTTCCCGTATGTTCGTCATGAGGCGGCTGCCGAAATATCCGCCCAATACGGTATTCACTATTCCGAGCAGGATGTACTCGTCCATGTTGTCTTTTTCTATCCTGCTTCCTATCCTTACGGAGCACTGCATGGCGTCGTCTTTTTCATCGTGTGTAAAACGAGTACCGGTTTCGGAAGGGAATAGCGCCGTTTCGCAGGTTTCTCCGTTATCGGGTTCGGGCAATGCGGCAAGGGCCTCTGCCGTTTGCCAGAATACCTTGTCGTCTATGCAGCCCGAAACGACTGCCGTACAGTTATTGCGCCGGCAATATTTTTCGTGATACTCTCTCAACAATGCTACAGTAAGGTTGTCGAAATCACCGGCCGTTGCCGTGTTACCGTACGGATGTTCTCCGTACAGCTGTTTTCTCAAACTTCGGGCCGCAAGAAAATCGACCCTCTCGTACAATTGGCGGTATTCTTCCTTGCCCCTCCCTTTATACAGCGAAAAGTCCCGACGGCTGAAACGCGGTGCGCAGAATATCTCCATGAATACAGGGAGCAGCCTGCCGTAGTTCCGCCTGGGAACGTACAGCGTATATTGCGTGGCATGCATGTATACCGACCGCTGCAGCCATCCGCCGTAGTAATCGACTATTTCGGACATGCGCTCCGAACTGTACCTGCGGGTCGCCTCGCTTGCAATTACGGATGCAGAGGAGGCTTGCAATGCTTTTTCCTGATTGTACGCCCCGCAGCCGAAAAGCATGTCTATCCGCACCATTTCATGTTTTTCGCCGGGAATTACATATACGGGGACACCACAAGGGGTTACGGTTTTCTCGGGCGGGACAAAGCGGAAGTTTCCGGTCGCCGGAATCTCGGGCGGTATGTCGCGTCTCGGCTCGCTTGTCATTTTATATATTCCAATGCTTTGGCCAAATCTTCAGGAGTATCTATGCCGATTGTCTCCTGCGTAGTTATCCCCACCTTTATTTTGTACCCGTTCTGCAACCATCGGAGTTGCTCGAGCGATTCGGCTTTTTCAAGCGACGACTGCGGCAGGCGGGTTATCTCGTCCAGCACCCCGGCCTTGTAGGCGTACATCCCTATATGTTTGTAAAAGCGGCCCTTTTCCAGCCAGCGGACCTGCTCCTCTCCCCGTATGTACGGAATTACCGAGCGACTGAAATAAAGAGCTTCGCGGTTTTCATTCATCACCACCTTTGGCGAGTTGGGATTCCGCAACGCATCGATTCCGTCATCGGGGGTAAATTCCCTGACAAGTGTGGCTATCTGCGTGGAGGGGTCATTGAAGCATTCCTTTATAGCCTCTATCTGGCACGGCATTATAAAGGGCTCATCGCCCTGCACGTTTATTATCACATCCTCTCCCTGTCCCGCTTTTTCATATGCCTCACGGCAACGGTCGGTTCCGCTCTTATGGCTGGCCGAGGTCATTACCGCCCTGCCCCCGAAGTTTTCCACTGCGGTGAATATCCGTTCATCGTCCGTTGCCACATATACTGCATCTATCGATTTCTTTACCTGCTCGTACACGCGCTGTATCATGGGTTTCCCCTTCATGTCGGCCAGCGGCTTGCCCGGGAAACGGGTGGAGGCGTACCTTGCCGGTATTATTGCTATGAACTTCATGTCGGTTGTCTGTTTTATCTGTTTCACTTTCGCCTTTTACGTTTTTTTGGCCATCGCTAAATTAATATATTGTCGCCTATTTTCCGAATTTTTGTTTTTATAACGAAAAAATTGCGTCTTTTTGGGAACTTATCGGGGGTATTAAATGTTATTTATAAAGACACTGGGGACTAATAAGGGTCTCTTCAGAGATTTGTTGTTTTTATGGATTAATTTGAAAACCGATAGTCCCGAGCAGCAAAGCGGCAGAGAGTAATTTCCGTTTTGCCCGCGGTTCTGCATGATAAGTTATGAATTACGGTATGGAAATTTTCCAGGAGAGGTTACTGCAACTTCAAGACAACCTCCGAAACTTCGCTTATATGCTTACATCCAACAGGGAAGAAGCGGAAGACCTTTTGCAGGACACAACCTTGAAAGCCCTCGACAACAGCGACAAATATATAGACAACATAAATTTCAAGGGTTGGGTCTTTACAATCATGCGGAACATCTTCATAAACAACTACAGGAGAATGGTTCGCAACCAGACTGTCGTGGACCGCACGGAAGACCTTTTCCACCTCAACCTGCCTCAGGAATCGGGCTTCGGCACCCCCGACGGGACTTACACCATAAAAGAGATTCAACGCGCAATAAACAGTTTTCCCGCCGAATACCGCGTACCTTTTGCCATGCACGTGGCCGGATACAAATATCACGAAATAGCCACCCACCTGGGCGTTCCGCTCGGAACGGTCAAGAGCCGCATATTTTTCGCCAGGCAAAAGTTGCAGTGCGCACTGAAAGACTACAAATAGAACCGGTTGCAGATCCGCAGCCCGTTATCAGCAATCGGCCGGAGTCCCGCATCAGAACGGTATATCGTCCTTTTTCCCGAATGTATCGGGGTTATAGGCATCGTCCGGAAAGTTACCGTTTTGTGTATCGAATTGCATATTCGGCTTCAGTTTCCTGTTCATGCCCGAAGCTATGTTTACTATCGAGTCTTCGTCCTTGTTCTGGAAACGGGCAAAGTCATTCTTGAACCGCAACCACACGCTTCCGGTCTTACCGTTACGGTGCTTGGCCACTATCACTTCGGCCATTCCGTGGGTATCCATTCCGTCCTGCTCCATTATCCCGTATACTTCCGGACGGTGTATAAAGCACACGATGTCGGCATCCTGCTCTATGGCTCCCGACTCGCGGAGGTCGGACAGTTGCGGACGCTTCCCTTCGCGGTTTTCCAATCCGCGGTTCAACTGCGACAAGGCTATTATGGGGATGTTCAGCTCTTTGGCCAGACCTTTCAACGAGCGGGATATGGAACTAACCTCCTGCTCGCGGCTTCCCACGCGCAACGCACTGCTTTTTTCCTCTTTGCTGTTGAGCGTCATAAGCTGCAGGTAGTCTATTATTATCATCTTCACGTCGTGCTCCCTGACCAGTCTGCGCGCCTTGCTGCGCAATTCGAATACCGACAGGTTGGCCGTTTCGTCGACATAAATCGGAGTATCTTCCAGTTCCTTTATCTTTATGCTCAACTGCTCCCATTCGTGGTAGTCGAGCTGTCCGCTCCGTATTTTTTCTCCGGGTATCTCGCAAGTGTTCACTATAAGCCTGTTTACAAGCTGCACATTGGCCATTTCCAACGAAAACACCGCTACGCCGGTCCCGTAATTCACCGCCATGTTTTTCGCCATTGAAAGGGCAAAGGCGGTTTTTCCCATTGCCGGGCGCG
Source organism: uncultured Bacteroidales bacterium (assembly GCA_949297125.1). GTDB lineage: Bacteria > Bacteroidota > Bacteroidia > Bacteroidales > G3-4614 > Caccoplasma_A. The sequence continues at coordinate 159,357 of CASFRS010000027.1, read as the reverse complement.
CCGCAAGGATTATAAGGTCGGAATTTTGCCAGCCCGACGTTATTTTGTCAAGGTCATGGAAACCGGTCTGCAAGCCGCTCAACCCCTCTTTTCTGTTGGCCGCCTTCTGCAACAGTTCCATGGCCTCGGAAATAACCGGGTTTATCTGTACGGCTTCGCGTTTAATGTTTTCCTGCGATATTTCAAACAGGTCGCTTTCGGTCTGCTCCATAAGGTGGTCTATATCGTAGGTCTCGTCGTAGGCGTTGGCCTGCACCTTGCTGGCGAAGCGTATCAGCTCGCGGGCCAGGTATTTCTGGGCTATTATCTTGGCGTGGAACTCTATGTTGGCCGCCGAATTGACCTTACCGGTAAGCATGGCTATCTGATATTCGCCACCGGCCTCTTCGAGCGTCCCCTTGTTGCGCAGCCGTTCTATGACGGTAAGCATGTCGACGGGCTGGGATTTGCGTGCCAAATCGACAATCGCCTCATATATGAGCTTGTGCGCCGGCTTGTAGAAACTTTCGGGTTTCAATATGTCGCACACTTCCGAGAAGGCGTCTTTCTCAAGCATCAATGCTCCGAGTACCGCTTCTTCAAGTTCTGTCGCCTGCGGTTGCAGGCGTCCCATTTCCGGGGACAAAGGCGCAGACCTCCTGTCGGTCCTGTATCCCCGCGACTGCTCTCTGGCCATACCTTATGATCTATACTGTTGTTTTACCTCACAAAAATAGTCCTGTCCGCACTAATTTTCAACAATCCCCTTGTTGTTGTTATTAACAACCCCCGGGATATTATCAACACCGGGGCCCGGGCACGCACAACGGAACTGCACCGGCGTCCGGCATCTTCTGTCGAGGCCGCCTGTACGGCGGCATAAAACAAATTATCCGCACCGGCATTCCGCCATGCACGGCTGCGCTTTATCAAAAAAAAGGCCGCCTGATTGCTATCAGACGGCCCGACCTCCAATGTTCGTGTCCGAGATGAGATTTGAACTCACACGATCTTTCGATCACTACCCCCTCAAAGTAGCGTGTCTACCAATTTCACCACCCGGACATTTCAGTTTTGTTTTTTAGGAGTGTGCCCAAAACAGGACTCGAACCTGCACAAACTTACGTTCATTAGTCCCTGAAACTAACGCGTCTACCAATTCCGCCATTTGGGCAAATTCGCCGTTCCCATTTACAGTGTTCGGCCGAAGTTTCTCCTTCCTCTTTCTTGCCTGCCGCCGCAGGCGAGCAATTCTGTTTGTGAGCGAAAAACGGGACTCGAACCCGCGACCCTAACCTTGGCAAGGTTATGCTCTACCAACTGAGCTATTTTCGCATTTGCGGGTGCAAATATAGTGCATGTTTTTATTATCTGCAAATCTTACGCAATAAATATTTGCAAAAACCGCATTTTTTCTCTGTTATGCCTTTTCCGTACCGCTTTGCATCAACGGGGCGTTCAACATTTCAAAAAACTCGCGGCGTTTGGACTCCTCCTTGAACTTCCCCGAATACAGGTAGGTAGTGGTTATCGCCCCCTGCTTCTGCACACCGCGCATCTGCATGCACAAATGCCGGGCCTCGACCATGACAATGACTCCGTGATTGGGCACATTGGCTACAAATGCATCCAATATCTCCTGCGTCATGCGCTCCTGCAGCTGCAGCCTGCGGGAATACACCTCTACCAAACGTGCCAGTTTGCTAAGCCCTACCACCTTGGTATCGGGGATATAACCTATATGGACTTTGCCGAAGAACGGGAGCATATGGTGTTCGCACAGGGAATAGAACTCTATCCCTTTTACAAGGATTACCCGTTCGCTTCCGCCGTAATTCTCTTCAAAGAGCGCCGATTGCAGTTTTTCCGATGCCGATTTTCCATATCCCGACACAAGGAACTGCATGGCGCGGGCAATTCTTTCGGGCGACTTGACAAGCCCTTCCCTCTCGGGATCTTCGCCCAGCAACTCTATTATGGCCTTGTAATGTCCGGCTATCAACCGCCCTCTCTCCTCCTGCGTCAACTCTTCTTTCATTTAAAACTTGTCTATTACATTGTCTTTAACAATCCGCATGTCTTCATATCGGGGAAATGCGGCTTTCAATTCACGCAACTTCGCCACCGCTTCCTCGTAATTGACAAAATCCCCTACCCGCACTCTCCAGAATGGGGAATTGAATGTTATGTATGCGGTCAGTTCATCGTCATACGCCTCTATTGCGGCAGCACACATACGGGCCTCGTCTTTTGCCCTTTTCTGGGTATTGTCGGAATATACCTGTATCCTGAATCCCGCAACCAGCGTCCTGCCCGCAATGTACGAACCGTCCCGGCACAACAAGGAGTCAAGACGCGCATCCTGATGCACCTTGACCGTTGCCCCGTCGGAACCGGCTGCCAGTTCGTCCATTATGCTCGTCCTGCCGTCGCCGTTCCCGGCCGTTGCCGCAAGCACAAGGGCAGAGAGGAGAAATACCATTCCGCGTTTTTTCAGGTTCATCGCTTGAATATTATTTGTTGACAATAAACGGAAACAGTGCGGAGAGCCTTTACGGCTCCCGCACTTCCGTAATTCGATTATGCAATACGCGCCTTATCTGTTAAAACGCATCTACTATTCCCATGAACTGCTCGGCATCGAGCGAAGCCCCGCCTATAAGGCCTCCGTCTACATCCTTGTTGGCAAAGAGCTCTTTTGCATTCGAGGGCTTGCAGCTTCCGCCATAAAGTATGGAGGTGTTTTCCGCTACTTCAGCGCCATATTTGTCGGCTATGGTCTTACGGATGAACGCATGCATCTCCTGCGCCTGCTGCGCAGTTGCCGTCTTGCCGGTCCCGATTGCCCATACGGGCTCGTATGCGAGGATTATTTTCCCGAACTCTTCAGCGGTAAGGTTGAACAGCGAACCTTCTATCTGCGATTTTACCACTTCATACTCTTTCCCTGCTTCTCTTTCCTCGAGAACCTCGCCTATGCAGAATATCACCTTGAGACCGTTCTCCAAAGCCAGGAGGACTTTCTCCTTGAGGATTTCGGGAGTTTCACCGTAATATGCCCTGCGCTCGGAGTGTCCGAGTATCACATATTTGGCCCCGGTCGAAGCTACCATGGCAGCCGACACTTCGCCGGTATATGCACCGGAAGCCTTGTCTGCACAGTTCTCTGCCGACAAGCCCACCTTCTCGGTATTTATCGTACCGGCTACCGTTGCAAGGTGTATAAACGGCGTTGCAATTATCACATCGCAATTGGGCGTACGCGACTCCAATGCCTTTTCTACGTCTTTTGCCAACTGAACTCCTTCCTGAAGAGTCTTGTTCATTTTCCAGTTTCCTGCTACAATGTTCTTTCTCATTTCGGTTTTTGTTTTATTGTTAATGCGTTTTTTGTTTTTCTCTTTTCCGAGCATCTTCTCCGCTTTGGCGGCCTCCCTCTTTTCCCTGATTCCGGACATTATGCCTATCACGCTTTTTTCTGCTATGAACAGCAGCAATAGCGGTACGAAATAGACAAGGCATATCCATATCATTCTGTTCTTGAAATTATACTGATGCACATATCCGAGAGAGGTCTGCTGAAGAGGTACGGAAATTTCGGCCATATCGGGGACATCGCGCGGCGCGCGCTTCCAGTACAACACACCGTCCTTTATCAGCGCCACTGCGGGGTTGCCCCTGACTATCGTCTTTATGGCTGTTTCATCCATGGTATAGCACGGATAACTGATACCGCTTGCCTCTATGTTGCGCTGCATCGTTGCCGCATCGGGCGACAACGCGCAGAAATTATACGAATGCTCATATGCATAATCGTACAATTCGTCTATCTTGTCCTGCCACGAATCTTCATATTCGGATACCGACGGGACAAATACCATAAAGGTATATGCCGTATCGGCCAGTATGCTCTCGGTTATATCCTCATCTCCGGATCTGATTATGAAATCGGAGTATTTGTTCTTCTTCCCGGGAGCGGTTTTTTCTATTCTGTCGACAAAATGCCACGCCGTATCGGCAACGGGAGCTTCGGAAAGCGGGAACTCGCGCTTTTCGCCGTTCTTTTCATATATGAAGACTATTTCGGCATTGTCCGCCTCCGTCTGCACCGCCTTCCTTATATCGGTCCCGCTTTTGTACGGGCGGAAATCGAGCAGCGGCTGGTGCCGTATTGAAACCGCCGCGATTATGGCCATGAATGCTGCCGAATAGAGGCACGGCAACCACCTTACGGCACGGGCATAGACGCCTACGTGGTTTTTATTGATGCGCAACAACAGGACCGATATGGCCAGCAAAACCAGATTCTTGTAGAATGTGGCCCAGTTGCTTATAACCACCGCTTCGCCGAAACACCCGCAGTCGTGCACCGGGTCGGCAACGGCAAGATAAAGCGTAACTGGCGTCATTACGAGCATGAAGAGAAACAGAAGTATTGCCGTAGTCCTTCTGTATATGCCGAACAGAAGGTTGGCGCCTATGACAAATTCGATTATTGCAAGGATGATGCCCGCCATAACGGCGAAAATGGAAACGAACTCGCTTCCCAACGGGGATGAAGGGCCGAGGAAGTCTATGCCGAATCCGACAAAATACTCCTTTATTATCATTGCGGTCCCTTGCGGGTCTACCCCCTTTACGAAACCGGAAAAGACGAAAGTAGCCCCTGCAACCATCCTGAGCAGGACGGTCAGCATACCGGACAACACCATGGTTCTTTTTCCGCCGTCAACCTTCATCTTCGAGTTTTATAAGAGCAAATACAGCATAGTTTATCATATCCTTGTAATTGGAATCCACCCCTTCGGATACCAACGTCGCGCCGTTATGTTCTTCTATCTTTTTGGTCCTGTAGAGTTTGGTCAGTATTATATCGGTATATGACGATACCCGCATACACCTCCACGCCTCATCGTAATCATGGTTCTTGGCGAACATGAGTTCTTTCGTTTCGGCCATGTACCTGTCGTACAGTTCGGCCGCTTCTTCGTTTGTGATGTCAACGCTTTGCGCATATCCGAGCGACAACTGTATCAACCCTATTATGCCGTAGTTTACTATTGCGATGAATTCCCCGCGTATGCCCTCGTTCACTTTGGACTCGCCCTTTACTTCTATGCTGCGTATGCGGTTGGCTTTTATCAGTATCTGGTCGGTAATGGATTCTGGACGCATTATCCGCCATGAAGCTCCGTAGTCCTTCAGTTTGTCCATATACAACGCACGACAAACCGAAACGACATGCTCAAACTGCGAAACGGTATCTACCATAGCACCTTTCTGTTTTATGCCGCGAAGTTACAAAAAAACGCCCTATTATGAAAAACTATTCTTCTTCACCTTCGGGCGACTGCATCTCTTCTATTTCGGAGTATTCGTCCCATTCAGGGTCTTTCTCGGCATATATGCTTATCGGCAAAAGGGGGAATGCCGACAGCGAGGCATTGAGCGTCTCGCCGAACGCCCCGTTGTGGCGTGTGTAAAATACCCACACCCTTCTGCCGCCTCCGGTATAGACGCCTGTAAGTATGGCAAGTTTGTTTTTCTCCACGCTTTTTTTCAAGGCATCGCACACCTCCTCCATCTGCCGCGCCGTCTCTTCATCGGGCATATTTCCTCCTGCATAGTTCCATGTAATCTCTATCCTGTCCTTAAACTTGCCGCTGTTCTTGAAATTCCCGATTCCGCTGCGCCCGGCTATTATTACCGTCTGTCCGTTGTCGTCTTCGGCTACCGCCGTAAACCATTCGTCTGTAAGTTTCATTTTACCTTTTGCGTACTGACGATACAAAGATACGCAAAGGGACGGAATAACAGGCTATCTGCAGTCCGGGGACCGGAAGAGCCCGACGGGAGTTTGCCGGTTTAAAGGCCGGCTGCGGCAATTATTCCCTCACGAATATTGACAGCAGTTTTTTTCAGGTTCAGATTTTATTAATTTTGCACTTCTGAAATATTAAAAAAGAGGGTTTGTTTGAATATGAATTTACGTGTTTTTGCGGCCGCGACCTTTACGGTTTTATGTGGCCGGGTTTTTGCAGGTGAAGGGATGTGGCTGTTGCAGGACCTCGACAGGGTCGAAGCATTGACCGAGAACAGGGAAAAGGGGGTTTCGCTCGATGCCGGCATGCTGTATTCCGCCGACACCGTCTCCATTAAGGACGGAGTCGTAATATTCGGCCGCGGCTGTACGGGCGAAGTAGTTTCGGACAGAGGCCTGGTATTCACCAACCACCACTGCGGATATGAATGGATTCAAAGTTTGAGTTCGGTTGAAAACGACTTCTTGAGCGATGGGTTCTGGGCGATGTCGGAAGAAGAAGAACTTCCGTGCGAGGGATTGGAGGTGCGTTTCATAAACAGCATAAGAGAGGTTACCGACTCGGTTGTTGCCGCCGTTGAAAGAAGCGGAAAACCGTCGGACCTTTTCAATGCCGGCTTTCTGAAAAAAATGGCCTGCCAGCTGGCATACGGGGATTCCACCAAAACGGACGGCAGGTTTTCGGAAGCCGTTATAAAATCGTTCTACGGGGGAAACCGCTTTCTGCTCTTCACCTACGATGTATACAGGGATGTAAGGTTTGTCGGTGCGCCGCCTTCGTCGATAGGGAAGTTCGGTTACGATACGGACAACTGGATGTGGCCCCGCCACACGGGCGATTTTTCGATATTCAGGGTTTATACCGACACATTGGGAAATGCCGCCGAGTACGACAAGAGCAATATACCCCTGAAGCCCAAATTCTTCTTCGACCTTTCTTTGAATGGCGTTGAAGAGGGCGACTTTACGGCTATTCTCGGTTTCCCCGGTACGACGAACCGTTATGATATTTCGGACGAAATAATACAATACCGAGATATTGTAAACGCGGCAAGGATAAACATGCGGCAGGCAAAACTCTCACGCATGGAGGAACTTATGCTCGCCGACCCGAAAACAAGAATCCAGTATGCCTCGAAATACTCTACCAGCAGCAATTACTGGAAAAACGCCATAGGGATGAACCGCGGCATAAAAAGGTTGAAAGTAATAGAAGAGAAACGCAAGGCGGAGGACGACTTCTGCAAATGGGCGAAGGAGAACGGCAAACCGGAATATGCAGCGGCGCTCGACTCGATGCGTGCGGCACTCGATTCGCTCTACGATATAAAATACCAGTACTACATGCTTTACGAGGGGCTTCGCAACGGTACGGAGTTCGTCAATATTCCGAGCGCCGACTCGCTGCTCTACTCGCTGGAAAAGAGAGGGAAGAAAGATTCTGTTACAATAAGGTTCCTGGACGAATTCGCATCGGAATATTACAAACTCGCCGACAAGGACTACGACCCAGAGGTAGACAAGGAGGTATCAAAAGCCATGCTCAAGGCTTACATGAAAAGCGTACCTGCCGGGAAACGCCCTGATATATTCGGCTTCATAGAGAAGAAATACAAGAACGACACCGACCGCTTTATTGAAGAGGCATTCAAAAGGTCGATATTTTCCGATGTCGAGAAATTCGCCGGGTTTGCAGACTCGCCGTCGGCCAAAGTGCTGAAAAAAGACCCGCTGCTCCGTTTTTCAAGTTCGGTGCGTTCAAAATCGAACGAACTCTCCATTATGATGAAACCCGTTTCCCTGGCTTTGGCCGAAGCCAAGAAGACTTACATAAAAGGGTTGCTGGAAATGCGCGGAGATTCGGCCGTATCTTTTCCCGATGCAAACTTCACGATAAGGGCCTCGTTCGGGAATGTCAAGGCCTATTCGCCTGCCGATGCGGTAAGCTACGGCTACTACACAACGCTTGACGGGGTTATGGAAAAAGAAGACCCCGAAAATTACGAATTTGAAGTTCCGGAAAAGCTGAAAAAGCTCCATATGTCGGGCGACTACGGTATTTACGCCGACAAGGACGGAAAGATGCGCCTCTGCTTTATTTCCGACAACGACATTACCGGGGGCAACTCGGGAAGCCCCGTAATCAACGGCAATGGAGAGATTGTAGGACTTGCCTTCGACGGCAACTGGGAGGCAATGAGCGGCGATATTATTTTTGAAAAGGAGTTGCAGCGTACCATTTGCGTGGATATCCGCTACGTGCTTATGATAATAGACAAGTATGCCGGTGCGGACAATCTGTTGCGGGAATTGAAAATAAAGGAATAGGACAGAGAAGTCCCTGTACCGGAGTTCTTATGAAGCAAAATAGCGGGCCTGTTTCAGCCCGCTATTTTTTTATGCCACAGGCGCCCTTTCTTTCCGGGTTTTGTGCAATGTGGTCCTAAATCCTGCTACGCCAAAACGAAAGGTACTTTTCCGCCACCTTTTTATAGTCGTGGTGCTTCTCGACGAACCGCCTGCCTGCATTGCCCCGCTCTTCCAGTGCGTCGGGATGTTCCGCCACATCGGCAAATACGCGTAGCAGTTCGTCATTATCGGGGATGACATTTATTATCGGCCTGTTCACGGTCTCGCCGAGCAGGGCGTACATCTCCTCTTCCCCTCCGCCGGCTACTGCCATGCCCGAGGCCATTCCCTGCAAGGCATTCATGCCTGGGGTGTACGAATAAAGCTGGTCGACCAGCAGGTTGCACCCTTGCATCATCCGCGCATATTCGGGGTATGGCACGGACTCGGCCACGTGCAGTTCGGTTGTTGCCGGATAGGCATCCGCCACCTTGCGCAGAACCTCAAACATTATATCGCTCCCTTTCAGGCGGGACTTTTGTTTCTGTATCCCGATAAAAAATCGGACTTTGCCGTCGTATACAGCCGTCGGCGTTATATCATCTGTGTTTATAGGAAGCGGGACGTATGCCGTCTTTTCGCCGAATACGGGAGAATAGCTGCGATAGTATTCGTACAGGCAGGCGACTATGCCGTCGCACTCTTCGGCCATATACATGTTATGCTCACGCAGGGGAGGTTCGTTCCAAAGGGTATTCGCCTCCAGCGACTCGAAAACGCCGTTGCGCGGCGCGCCGAAGTCGGAATAACGGAACACCCCTTCAAGACATGCTTTGGTATAGTAGTAATCCGTTCCGAAAGCCCCGAGAAATACGGAACCGTTGTTGCGTTTAAGATATTTAAAGACGCGGCGTACTTCGGATAGTCCCGCACGCAGGAATACGGGAGATATAATCTGCACCACATCGTAGCCGCGTAGACGGGACAGGATTCCCAGCAACCGCACCCTGTATGCAATACGCGATTTTAGCGTAGAGTCTTTCAACGACAGGTCGACATCGCGCCGGTTATTCATCCACCCGCACCCGTCGGAGACAACCGTAACTTCATGCCCCGCCATGCGGAGAGCCTCCGACAGCGTCCAGTGCAGATTGCTGTATTCGCCAATCAACGCTATTTTCATCCTTTGGCTGTTTTTACATCGTGATGCAGTCCAAAGGTAGGAAAATTTACGATACGGCAGAGATTTTTTATCCATATTGCGGGAGGTTTATTCCAATCCGCGCCTAAGGCCGGCAAACATGTTACCGCTCCCCCCCCTCGCGGGACCTCCTTGTTTTTCTTTTTATGCCGCATTAAATATTTATGTTATTTTTGCGGAAAGCCGTGAAGACAAGCTGCACCCGGCATACCCGAACCTTACGGTTCGTCTCTGCCCCGGTTTGCATTATCCTGGCCATGGAATGGCGGATTATTCTGAAACTGTATGAAACTGAACATTCTCGTTTGTACTACGATTGAAAGGGTTGCCGGGGTGGCAGACCTGCTGCTGCCGCAAAGATGCGATGTTTCGTATGTCGTATCGGTACAGTACGGCGGGGAGAGGCTTCCGCCGGCGACTTTGCCGGGGCTGGAACGCGAGGATGTTTCCGTCCGTTTTCTGAAAGGGTACGGACTGTGCCGCAACCGCAACAATGCCCTGCGTTTCGCCGACGGGGATATTGCCATGATTGCCGATGACGACCTCCGATACAAACCGGAATATATCGATACCGTTCTGAGGGTGTTCGGGGAGGACGAAAGCCTGGATGTGGCTCTTTTCAAAATGATGTGCGGCAGCGACGGTAAAGAGCCCAAGCCGTATCCTAAGGGGTGTACGGATTTCCCTGTAAGGGTATGCCGCGGGTATTACCCTTCATCGGCGGAGATGGCTTTCAGGGTCTCTTCGGTAAAGGGAAGGGTCTGTTTCGACGAAAGGTTCGGCCTCGGTGCGGAGAAACTGAACTGCGGCGAAGAGGACATTTTCCTGAAAGATTGCTCGGCTACGGGACTTTCAGTCATGTTTTTTCCGTATTTTATTACGGAACATGCCGGTTCTTCTACCGGAGACCTGCTGTTCCAGAACGATGCCAACATATTGTCGCGGGGGGCTACGGCGCATTACCTGTACGGCTGCGGGGCATACCCGAGAGCCTTGAAGTTCGCCATCAAGGGCGCATTATCGGGGAAAGCGGGATTCATCCCCACCCTCGGAAAGATGCTCGAAGGGATTAGATACGAACGCCTGTCGAGGGTTACGAAACGGATTCCCGGCCAACCTAAATTCGGGATTATAATACCGGTAAAAAACCGCAGCGGATTCCTTTTACGTACGCTGCAATCGATACTGGAACAGAAATACCGTCCCATACAGCTCGTTATAGTAGACAACGGTTCTACAGACAGTTCGCTGCAGATTGCCGAAGAGTTCCGGCGGAAGCATTCTGCCGATGATTTCGAGATTACCGTTACAGAAGAGTCGAGTCCCGGCGCTTGCGCGGCCCGCAACCGCGGTGCCGGGTTATGTGATGCGGAACATATTATGTTCTTCGATGACGACGATGTCCTGCACCCGGATGCAGTATCGAGAATAATGGAGCGTTTCCGCAACGGCAACCCGGATATCGTAGGGTTCAGGGCCAGATACGAACTTGCCGGCGGGAGACGCCGCAACAGGAAACACCGTTTCTCTTCATCGGTTGCCGACCAGATTCTCCACTGCATGCTTGCAACGCAGTGCTTTGCCGTCCGCCGCAACTTTTTCTCAAGTTGCGGCTGCTGGGACGAGGAGATTATGCGTTGGCAGGACTGGAACCTTGGTATACGCTTGTTGCTCGGAAGGCCAGAAGTTTCATGGATAAGGCGTCCCGTTATTGTATCCATCTACCCGCATTCCGACAGTATCAGCGGGAACGGGTTCCTGCATTCCGAACAGGCTCTTGCCCGAAGCATTGAAAGAAGCGCGAGAAGCGTACTTGAAAGCGACCTTCCGCACAAAGAAAGATATGCCGCCCTTATCTACAGCCGCGCAGTTATCCTTGCAGCCCGCTATCTGAGGGAAGGGGATGCAGCGGCGGCAGACAGGGGAATGCAACTCTTTTTCGACAATGTCCGCCCGGGTAGGGGCATGCGTCTCCTGTCCATGGCCGTTTTCAGGTATACGGCCCTGGGAGGTCGCGGCGGAGGAAATTTTTTCCGATTTATCCTGTTGTAAAACACCGTGCATCGGCGAAATTGTCGTACCTTAGCGTAGCATTATGAAGAGTACACCTGAAATATCCATAATAATACCGTCGTACAATGCGTCCGGCTATATCGGCCGATGCCTCGGGAGCATAACCGGTTCGGCCGCAGACAAGGAACGGTATGAAATCATAGCGGTCGACGATTCATCTACGGACAACACCCTTGAACTGCTGAAGAAGTTTGCGGAAAAGACCCCGCAGATGAAAGTATATACCCGCCACAAGGCCGGGCCCGGAGGCGCGCGCAACCTGGGCCTCAACTATGCAAAAGGGAGGTATGTCATGTTCGTGGATATAGACGACCACATCGACCCGAAAAATTTCGCGCACCTTATAAACGTACTTATACCTCTTTACAGCCAGGATATTCTGGGGTTCGACTACCTGAAATGCGATGAAGAAGGTAACGTTTCGCCGTACAACGACAAGCTTCTGCCTTATTGCAGGGAGATGAGCGGGGCCGAATACATGAACATGCAGGCGCCCGAAGGGGTGTTGTGGGGATATCTGTTCCGCAGGAAGTTCCTTATAGAACAGGAGATAAAGTTCAGGGAAAAAAACATACACTGCCACGAAGAGTTTATCGCCCGCGCATTCTGTCTGGCCCAAAGCGTGGAGTTCATACCTACGCTTATATACTATTTTCACGACAGCATAAAGGAGTCGCTGACCAACAAACCCGATGAGGAGCACCAGAAACGCTATATCCTGCACTGGCTTACAGTTATAGAAGAGTTGCAGAAGTTCGGCTACATGCTTGGCGACCCGATGTCGGAAGTAGGGTTGGAGAAGAAACTCGACTATACATCTGCATCGCTTGTAAAGAGGCTTATAATGCATGAATACGATGATGCGTTCGTTTCGGACACGGTACGGAAACTGGAATCGCTCGGACTGTTCCCCCTGCGGAAAGAAAACGGGTACGGCACGAGGTACAGGGTTCTGAGCAACGCCACCGACTCCGAGAAACGCATATTCTGGTGGAGACGCCATATTGCATCCCCCGTTGCAGGCGCAATTGCAGCCTACATGTTCCGCAAAACGCCCTAAAGGCGCAATCCGTCAAGCAGTTTTACATATATGTCTATCGCTTCCCGTATCTCGTCGGCAACGATATACTCGTCGGCCGTATGGGAACGCGCCGAATCGCCCGGCCCTATCTTTACGCTTTTATACGGAATAAGTGCCTGGTCGGACAGCGTCGGAGAACCGAACGGTTCAAGGCCGAGCATGGTACAGCGGAATACGAACGGATGCGATTCTTCGATATGTGAAGAGTTGAGGCGGAGCGAGCGCGCCTTTATTTCGCACTGCGGGAATTCCCGTTGCAGCTGGTCGAGTATCTCCCTGTTGGTATACATGCCGTTGGGCCGGACATCGGCCACAAAGGTACAGAGGTCGGGAACAACGTTATGCTGCGTCCCGGCAGCAATTTGCGTAACGGTTATTTTTACGGGTCCCAATACCGGCGATTCCTTGGCAAACCTGTACTCCGAGAGCGCCTCTATCAGCGGCAAAGCCTTGTATATGGCATTTTCGCCTTCATTGCGCGCTGCATGGCCCGATACGCCACGGACAGCGCAATCGAGGACCATAAGCCCCTTTTCCGCTATGGCCGGCCGCATGCCGGTAGGTTCGCCCACAACGGCAAGCGTTACCGGCGGGAGTTCCTTTATCAACAGTTCCATTCCGTTGCCCCCCGACACTTCTTCCTCGGCCGAAGCGGCAAATATCAGGTTATAGGGATTCTCCTTCTCGCACAGTATGCGGAAAGCCGCTATCAGCGAAACCAGCGATGCACCGGCATCGTTGCTGCCGAGGCCGTATATGCGCCCGTCCAGTTCAGTGGCCTCATAGGGAGGGAAAGTCCACCCTGCAACCGGTTTCACCGTATCGATATGAGAATTGAGCATAACGGTAGGGCGCGCAGGGTCGAACCCGGGAGCTGCAACCCACACGTTGTTGTGAAGCCTTTTTACATCGCACTGCGGCAATACCGAGGAGAGGAACCGGGCAACTTCCCTTGAAACCTTCTCCTCCTGCCTGCTTTGGGAAGGGATTGCCACCATCCTTTTCAGCAGGGCCAGGGAATCGTAATATATTTCGTCTCTGTTTTCAGTCATGGCAATTATCCGGGACTTTGCATTTGTTATTGCGAATGTACGAAATTATTTTGCATCATCCCCCATTTTGATTAATTTAGCGACCCTAATTATTTTAACGTAAAATGGAACTTAAAGGAAAGGTAATACATTTGCTTCCCCTGCAAAGCGGCACGAGCCAGGCCGGCAAAGAGTGGAAAAAGCAGGAGTTTGTCATAGAAACCCACGAACAGTACCCCAAAAAGATATGCATGCACCTGTTCGGCGACAGGGTGGACCAGTACCCCGTAAGCGAAGGAGAGGAGGTTTCGGTCAATTTCGATATCGAGAGCCGCGAATACAACGGCCGCTGGTACACCAACATCAACGTATGGAAACTGGACAAGGCGAACGACAATGCCCCGAGTGCCTCGGCGCCTCCTCCTGCACCGGAATTCGAGCCCATGTCGGACACGGACGACCTGCCGTTCTGACCTCCGTTTTCCGGACACCGCATTCAACCGGTACGGGGTCATGGTTGTTTAAATAAAAAGACATGATATTATGAAAAGATTCCTTTTTATGTTGGCTGCCGCGGCATTGCTGGCAATGTCCGGCTGCAACAAGGCGGAAAAGTCCGCAAGCGAAGATACCGCCGCCACCGGTACTGCAGCAGCAAGCAATAACGAAGCAGGTACGGGAGGCGTCATACAGTTGACCACCGAAGGCTTCCTCGAGAAAGTCGTCAATTACAGGGATCAGAACGACAAGATGTGGAATTACCTCGGCGACAAACCTGCCGTAGTGGATTTTTATGCCGACTGGTGCAGGCCCTGCCGGATGATGGCCCCGTTTCTTGAAGAGGCTGCCGGAAAATATGCCGGACAGGTATATATATACAAGATAAACGTAGATAAGGAGACAGAGGTTGCAACGAGTTTCGGCATTCAGGGTATCCCCACACTGATGTTCATCCCCGTAGGCCGGGACCCCGAAGTTATAGTGGGAGCAATTGGCAAGGAGGCGCTTTTCAGCAAGATTGAGGATATATTGAAATAAAGGTTTCCTGTCCTGCATACGGCAGACTGCCCGTACGGACGGGAAGGCAAGGTCCTGATTGGGAAAGCCCCCGAAAGCAGTTACAGCTGCTTTCGGGGGCTTTCCTTTCCCGCACCACCATAATACGCGCTAAACGGGAAGCATCAATCTTCCGTTGCCATTATCCCCACCTTGGTGTTGTTTATGAAGTCTACGATATTCCGTATTTCCTGCGAATCCCTTACAACCTCATTTATTCTCCTTACGGCGTTCTCAAGGCTGGTATGGCCTTTATATATTTGCCTGTACGCCATAGCTATACGGGTTATAAGGTCTTTGTCGAAACCGTGTTTGTCCATTATAAAGGCATTTACGCCGTTGTAGTTTATGGGGGTGCCGCCGGCCACTATGTACGGCGGGATATCCTTGTCGGCAACGGTAACACATTCCACCATCGACCACTGCCCGACCCTTACGTTCGGCTTTATAACTACCTGGCTGGCCACTATGGCGCAATTCTCTATGCAGCTGCATCCTGTTATCTCGGAGTTGTTGCCTATTACGCACTTGTCCCCTATTACGGCATCGTGCGAAACGTTAACGCCCTTCATCAGGAACGAACCGTTTCCGATGCGCGTCCCGCCTTCAGGGTTGGTCCCGCGACGTATCACCACATATTCCCTTATCGCATTGTCATCGCCTATATAGACGTACGTCTTGGTCCCTTTTACATAATTGAAGTCCTGCGGGGTTGCCCCTACTATGGCACCCTGATATACGTAATTGTTCTTTCCCATTACGGTACCTTCAAGTACCGAAGCGTACGGCATTATTACGCATCCGTCCCCGATTTTCACGTTTTTACCTATATATGCAAACGGATGTACCGTTACATCGTTTCCTAATTCGGCCGAATTATCGACGTATGCCAATGGTGATATCATATCTATTTGTTTTTATATTGTGAGGAATCGTTTTCCGGCGTAGTATCCCTTCCGCCTCCGAGGGCATGATAAAGCGACACTACGGCCTGCAGTTGCGACAGCCGGTCCTGCGTAGCGGTTATCTGCGCCGAAAGCAGGGATTGCTGCGCCGTAAGGACTTCGAGATACGTGGATGAGCCGAGACGCATCAGTTCGGTCGTCGATTCGACAGACCTGTACAACGCATCTATCTGCTTCTCTCGGGCATCGCGTTTCTTTTCAGCCGCTTCGTATATTACAAGCGCATCGCTTACTTCCTGACCGGCATTGAGCAACGTCTGCTGGAAATTAAGGCGCGCCTGTTCTTCCTGGGCTTTTGCTATTTTAAGTTTCGCTATATTGGACCCGCGGTAGAAAAGGGGTTGCGTAATAGAGGCAAGGGCCGACAACAGGAGCTTGCCGGGATTGACTATAACGCTCCCTACCGAGTTAGTCCACCCGGCCGAGCCCCCTATGGATATTTGCGGATAGAACGATGCGCGCGCCTGATTGGTGGAATAGTACATCCCGGCCAGCTGATACTCGGCGCTGCGCACATCGGGGCGGCTGGCAAGCAACTGCAACGGAATGCCGGCTTCCACGGGTATCTCCATTTTCTGCTGCGACAGCGTCCCGCGCCTTATGACGCCAGGGGTATTGCCGAGCAGTACGCAGAGGGCATTCTCCTGCTGTATTATGGAGGCCTTTATGTCGGGTATCGACGCCACCACCATATAGTAGTTGGCCTCGCTCTGCGATACGGCGGCTTCATCGGCCATCCCCCCCTCTTTCATGGCCTTGATCGTCTCTACGCTCGACTTCCAGTTCCGCTCCGTCTCTTCATATATGGCCAATTGTTCGTCAAGCGAAACGAGCGTATAGTAATAGTCGGCTATGGTAGCTATCAGTTGCGTCCTTACCGCCTGGCGGTATTCCATGTTCTGGAGCATGGCCACCTTTGCCTGACGCTTTGCATTCATCAGTTTGCCGAACAGGTCAATCTCCCAACTTGCGGAGACCGACGCATTGTAGGTCCACGACGGCGCTGAATGGTCAAAACTGCTGACGCCCCCTTGCGGAGCAAGCGTCAACGACGGCAGGAACGACAGTTTGGAAGTCATGAGGGCGGCTTTGGCCTCCTTTACCTTTTCTATGGCGGCCAGCATGTCGTTGTTGTTTTCCAGGCCGTAACTTATCAGCTCCTGCAAAAGAGGGTCGGTAAAGACCTCCTGCCATGCCAACGAGGCTATGGTAGCCGTATCGGCGGAGGTACAGGCTACGGAATCGGGCATGCGGAAAGAGTCGGGCACCTTTATGCTGTCCGGCCTGTGGTATGCCCTGTATATGTGGCATCCGCTCAATGCGAATGCCACAAAAATCATATATACGTATTTCTTCATCGTTTCGTCTGTTTGGTATATTGTTCTATTTCGCCTTTCACGCTGGTATTGTCAAGATCATCCCATTCCATCGGGGTGAAGCGTTCCTGTATGGCTTCAAAGACTACGAACAGGGCGGGGACGACAAATATCTGGCATATCATACCTATGAGCATTCCGCCTATTGCCCCCGCGCCGAGCGCCCGGTTGCCGTTGGCCCCTACACCGTGGGCGAACATCATGGGCAGAAGCCCTATTATCATGGCCAGCGAGGTCATGAGGATAGGCCTCAGTCGGGCCGATGCCCCCGACATGGCTGCCGCGACAAGGGTCATGCCCGACTTGCGGCGATCCAGGGCGAACTCGGTTATAAGTATGGAGTTCTTGGCCAACAGACCTATCAGCATTATAAGCGCTATCTGCAGATAAATGTTGTTGTCTATTCCCATCATCCTTGCAAATATGAACGTTCCTGCAAGGCCGAACGGTATAGAGAGCATTACCACCAGAGGCAGTATGTAACTTTCGTACTGCGCGCTCAAAAGCAGATATACGAACACGATGCACAATACGAGTATTATTCCCAGCCCTCCGCCGCTCTGATTCTGTTCCTCGCGGGTCATACCCGAGAACTCGTAACCGTACCCTTGCGGCAGCGTTTCGGCCGCCACTTCCTTTATTGCCTGTATGGCCTCGCCGGAACTGTACCCTTCGGCCGGTGTCCCGTTCACGAGCATGGCCGTAAACAGGTTGAAACGTTTTATGTTATCCGGCCCGTACACCCGCTTAAGGTTGACGAACTGCGTTATGGGCGCCATTTTGTCGCCGTTGCGGATTTTTATGCTGTTCAGCGACTCTTCGTCGGTTCTGGAATCGGGGCGAGCCTGTATCATCACGCGGAAGAGTTTGCCGAAGCGGTTGAAATTGGATGCATAGATACCGCCGTAATACCCCTGCAGGGCCGACAGTATATCGGACGGCTGTATGCCCGCCTGCTTGCACTTGGCCGCATCTATCTCTACCAGATACTGCGGGAACGACGGGTTGAACGACGTTTGCGCCGAACTTATTTCGGGACGCTCGGTCAACTTGGCAAGGAAGTTCTGCGCCACTGTATAGAAATCTTCAAGGCTGCCGCCCGTCTTGTCCTCAAGATTCAGCTCGAATCCGTTTGAAATACTGTATCCCGTTATCATTGGCATGGAGAAGGTCAATACCCTTCCGTCCTTTATCAGCTCGCGCGCCTGCATGTAGAGCTGGGCGTTTACGGCATCGGCGCTTTGCGATTCGTCGCGCTCGTCCCAGTCTTTCAGCTTGCAGATGAACGACCCGTATGAACTTCCCGACGCGGAGTTCAGGATACTGTACCCCGAAATTTCGGTATAGGAACGGATTGCCGGATTGGCCTCGACGAGTTTCGACACCTTGTCGAGGGTCTCCTTTGTCTTTTCGAGCGATGTTCCGGGAGGCATATCCACGGAAATGAAAATCGTTCCCGTATCCTCGTTAGGTACAAGCCCCGTGGGGGTGGTATTCAACAGGTAGACCAACAGGGCCGTACCTGCTATTATGGAACCGAACACGAGTACGCGGCGCTTTACGAAATACGAGACACCGCGTTTGTATTTGCGCAGGGTTACGTCGTATGCGGCGTTGAATGCAGTATGGAAGCGGTCCATGAACGAACTCTTCTTCCCTTCCTTGTCGTGCGGTTTAAGGAAAAGGGCGCACAGCGAAGGGGAGAGCGTAAGGGCGTTCACGGCCGATATGCCTATCGCTATTGCCATGGTCAGACCGAACTGCCGGTAAAACGTACCTGTTATTCCGGTCATGAAACTTACCGGTATGAAAACGGCCATCATGACAAGCGTAATGGAGACGATTGCCCCCGAAATTTCCTTCATCGCGTCAATCGATGCCTTACGGGCGGATTTCGCCCCCTGGTCGAGTTTGGCGTGCACCGCCTCGACGACGACTATGGCATCGTCGACGACTATGGCTATGGCCAGCACAAGTGCACAAAGCGTCAGCAGGTTTATGCTGAACCCTATTATCTTGAGGACGAAGAACGTTCCTATCAACGCCACCGGGATAGCTATCGCCGGGATAAGCGTGGAGCGGAAGTCCTGAAGGAATACGTATACGACAAGGAACACAAGTATGAACGCCTCAATCAGGGTTTTCAGCACCTCGTGTATGGAGGCGTACAAAAAGTCGTTGGTATTAAGCAGCAGGTCGTATTTCACTCCCGGCGGGAACGACTTGGATTCCTGCTCTATCAGTTTCGTGGTTTCGTTTATAATCTGCGTGGCGTTGGAACCTGCCGTCTGGAAAACCATTGTCGTTACTCCGGGATGCCCGTTGGAACGGGATGTTACGGAATAGCTCAACGCACCCAGTTCTATATCGGCCACATCGCGCAGACGCAGCACGTCGCCGTTGCTGTTGGCCCGCAACACCATGTCGCCGAACTCTTCAGGGGTCTGCAACCGGCCCTTATACTTCAATATATACTGGAACGACTGGTCTTTTGCGTTTTCGCCCAACTGCCCCGGCGCCGCCTCTATGTTCTGGTCGTTGAGGAGCGCCTGTATATCGGACGGCATCAGAGAATACTGCGCCATTACGTCGGGTTTCAGCCATATCCGCATAGAATACTCCGCGCCGAGCACGTTTACGTCGCCAACACCGCTTACGCGCTTTATCTGCGGCGCAACGTTTATCTTCATGTAATTGTACAGGAACGTCTCATCGTAGCGGTCGTCAGAGCTGTATATCGTTATGGCCAGCAGTATGCTGGATTGCCTCTTGCTGGTTATCACCCCCGCACGGGTTACTTCGGAGGGGAGGAAACCCTGAGCCTTTGCCACCCTGTTCTGGACGTTTACGGCGGCCATGTCGGGGTCGCTCCCCGGCTTGAAATATACATTTATGGTGGCATCGCCGGTATTGGTTGCGGTGGAGGTTATATAGGTCATGTTCTCCACACCGTTTATCTCTTCTTCAAGAGGGGCTATAACGCTGTTCAATACGGTTTGGGCGTTTGCACCCTGGTATGATGCCGACACCGATACCGTAGGGGGCGCGATGTCGGGGTATTGCGTTATCGGCAGCGTGGCCACACCGAGAATACCCAGTATTACTATCAGGATGGAAATTACCGTTGACAGTACCGGGCGGTTTATGAATTTCTCTAAGTTCATATTCTTTCTCGCATTACTGTTTTTTAATTCTCTCTATTGGCCGTTGCGGCATTGAAGCGGGCATCGGACTCTTCTTTGGTTATGGGTTTTATCTTCATCCCGTCCTTAACCGAAATTCCCACGCCCTCTATCACTATTCTGTCGCCGGGAACGAGGCCGCCGGTTACTATATAGGTTTTCCCGTCGCTAAGGTTGTTCACCTGTATTTCCTGCGATTTCACCACATTGCTGTCATTCAGCAGGCAGACGAATTTCTTGTCCTGCAACTCATACGTGGCCGACTGCGGTATGAGCAGCGTACTGTCGTACTTTTCGGGAATAAGTACGGTCCCCGTATTCCCGCTGCGCAACAGCCTCTCGGGGTTGCTGAAAACAGCACGCATGTTGGCTGCGCCAGTATTCACGTCAAGCACGCCGCTTATGGCGGAGACCTTTCCCTTATGCGGATATATCGTCCCGTCGGCAAGTTTCAGTTCCACCTCGGGCATCCCGGCCAGCAGGTCGCCGCCACCCCCTTTGCGGGCAAAGTTGAGAACGGCCTTTTCATTCATGGAGAAGTAAACGAACATTTCGTCTATTTCCGACACGGTTGTCAGAGGCGTTGCCGTTGAAGGCCCCACAAGGCTCCCTATCCTGAACGGTATCGTTCCTACCACGCCGTCGGAAGGGCTGAGCACGTAACTGTAATCGAGGTTTGTCTTGGCGCTGTGGAGATTGGCTTCGGCCTGCGCTACCGCAGCCTTGCTCGATTCAAGCTGGTTGTCGGCCAGTTGCTTCTCATACTCGCTTATTATCCCTTTGCCGTACAGCACATTCTTGTTGGCGGCCGTTATCTTCGCCGTTTCGAGGTTGGCCTTTGCCACTTCAAGATTGGCTTTTGCATTGTTGTACGAAGCTTCGTATATGGAATGGTCTATTTCAAAAAGAACCTGGCCTTTCTTGACCTTGTCCCCTTCATCAACGCAGACTTTTACAATAAACCCGCTGACGTTGCTGCGAATCTCTATATCCTGCGAACCCCTCACGGTGGCGGGGAACGCATTGTTTACCGTTACCGACGTCGGGGTCAGTTCCATTACTGCATACTCGGGCAAAGAGGGCTGGCGGTCGCCGCCATTGCATCCTGGCATGAACAACGACACGAACAGCAACCCGCTTACAGACATGACAGGAATACCGAACTTTTTCAGAATCTTCATATATCGTTTGTTTTTTGATTGATTTTCCAACAGACTGTCAACATACCTTTTTCAATAAAACCGCAAAAGAGAAGAACCGGTTTTCCAATACGGTACTTTTATACCCGGCTGTCCATCGGCAGGGGAACAGACTCCCCGGGCCCGGACGACGCGGCATTATCGTGGGATACCACCCGATTGCCGCACCCTGCTTCGGGCCTGTGCCGCGGCACTCCGCCTGTTACGCATTCGGGTACTATTTTCCGAATGCAAATTTACACCTTTTCTTTGAATAAAGGATTTGCGGCGGTTCAAATATTTTTTTTCGCCCTGTTCCGCGCCAAGGCCGCCGGGACGGTAAAGGCAAAGATTTACCCCTGGGGCCGTTCCTGCCGGCAGACGCCCGCATCCTCCCGCAGTTGCGGCACTTCTTTGACAGACAACACTTTCCGTCTGAAACCTCCCATCCCTACCGTACCCCAAAATAATAAAATAGAATAAAAATAGTTCCCGTTCTTTCATAATTAGAATTTTATTCCATACTTTTGTAATAGATATTTGCATATGGTGTCCGGCAATGATAAAGACGATATTGTAAGCAGGCTTCAGAGAAATGTTTCGGAGCTCCTCGCAAAGTATCGCGAGGCTGCCGCCGCAAGGGATGAAGCCGAAAGTCTTTTAGCTTCGCTGCGCAATGAACAGAAGGCTTTGAAAACGCAGCTGGAGGAGATGAAAGCCAGATACGACATGCTGATAACTTCACAAGGTTTCGTAATGACGGAAGGCGATGTGAAGAGCGCCCGGTTACGGGTGAACAAATTAGTGCGGGAAATCGACAAATGCATCTCTTTATTAAATGAATAGATGCTATGACCGATAAACTTAAAATAACGATAGAAGTTGCCGGAAGGCGTTATAAGCTTACCGTAAACAGAGATTTGGAGGAGGCTTACCGTAAAGCCGCCAGAATAATCAACGACCAGGTTGCTTATTACAAGCAGAAGCAGGATATTGAAGAACAGGATATCCTTGCAATGGCAGCTTTCAGGGTGGCACTGGCGTATGTCGCCGTGCAATCGGAAAACAACAGGAACTCTGCGCTTCTTGCCGGGATATGCAAGGAAATAGAGGCCGAGTTGTCGTAAAGCCGAAAATATTTTTCAACAATAATAATCCGCACTGCCGCAAAGGGGAGTTTCCACCCTTTTGCCGTAGTGTTTTTTTTTAAACTATTAAAAGTAATACACAATGGAGAGTATAATAATAATGACGGTTGTGGGTCTGCTGGCAGGAGCTGCCGTAGGACTGATTATAATCCGGTTATCGCTGAAGGCAAAGACCAGGACGATAATGGACGACGCCAAAAAGGAGGCCGAGTCGATCAAGCGCAACAAGATTCTCGAGGTCAAGGAGAAGTGCATACAGATGAAAGCCGACATGGAGCAGCAGATTACGGCAAGGTATGCGAAGTTGCAGTCGGCCGAGTCGAGGGCTCAGCAGAGAGAAGTACAGATAAACCAGCAACAGCAGGAGATACAGCGCAAAAAGAGCGAGATGGATGCCATGCGCGTAAACCTCGATGCCCAGCTGGAAGTAGTGGACAAGAAGAAACTCGAACTGGACAAGATATACAAGTCGGAGGTAGAGAAACTGGAAAAAATAGCCGGCATATCGGCCGAAGAGGCCAAGGAACGCCTTGTCGAGACACTTAAGGACGAAGCCAAAAGCCAGGCGGCATCGTACATAAACGACATTATGGACGAAGCCAAACTGACAGCCAACAAGGAAGCGAAGCGGATAGTTATCCAGACCATACAGAGGGTAGCCACTGAAACTACCATAGAAAACGCCGTTACGGTTTTCCATATCGACTCGGACGAGATAAAGGGGCGGATTATCGGGCGCGAAGGACGCAACATAAGGGCTCTTGAAGCTGCCACCGGCGTTGAAATAATTGTAGACGACACCCCCGAAGCCATAGTCCTTTCGGGATTTGACCCGGTACGCAGGGAGATAGCCCGCCTTGCACTGCACCAGTTGGTTACCGACGGGCGAATCCACCCTGCAAGGATAGAAGAAGTCGTAGCGAAAGTGAAGAAACAGATTGAAGACGAAATTATAGAGACCGGCAAGAGAACGGCGATTGACCTCGGTATCCACGGGCTGCATCCCGAGCTGATCCGCCTTGTGGGCAAAATGAAATACCGTTCGTCGTACGGGCAGAACCTGCTGCAGCATTCGCGCGAAACGGCCAATCTGTGCGCCATAATGGCGAGCGAGCTGGGGCTCAACCCCAAAAAGGCAAAACGTGCCGGACTGTTGCACGACATAGGCAAAGTGCCCGATGACGAGCCGGAACTGCCGCACGCACTGCTGGGCATGAAACTGCTGGAAAAATACAAGGAGAACCCCGAGATATGCAACGCCGTAGGGGCACACCACGACGAAACGGAGATGACCTCGCTGCTTGCCCCCATAGTACAGGTCTGCGATGCCATATCGGGCGCACGCCCCGGAGCAAGGCGCGAAATTGTTGAGGCATACATAAAACGCCTCAACGACCTCGAACAGTTGGCCCTCTCCTACCCCGGCGTAAACAAGACCTACGCCATACAGGCCGGCCGCGAATTGCGCGTTGTAGTGGGTGCGGACAAGGTTAATGACATCGAGACCGAAAGCCTGTCGACGGAGATTGCAAAGCGCATACAGGACGAAATGACTTACCCCGGACAGGTAAAGATTACCGTAATAAGGGAAACCCGTGCAGTAAGCTACGCAAAATAGTTTCGACGCACACGGAGTTATTTTCTGAACAGAAGGCCGCTGCCGGTGTTCCTGCTGTGCGGCGGTCTGCCATAAAGAGTTTTCAAAATGGACAACATACCCGAAAACAAAGATGCGCTCCCGAAAAAGGAGAAACTTTACGGAAGCCGCAAACTTGAAACTTACGACTGGCTGAACGACATTCCTCCGGCCCCGGGGTGCAGCGACAATATCGTAGAGGTTCAGTTCAAGAATACCCGCAAGGGGTATTACCTGAATTCCCTCGGGCTGGACCTGGCCAAAGGGGATATTGTTGCGGTAGAGAGCACCCCCGGGCACGACATAGGCGAGGTTACCCTGACAGGCCCGCTGGTAAAGTTGCAGATGCGCAAGCTCGGGACAAAAAAAGAGATTGAAATCAAGCGCGTATACCGCAAGGCAAAAGAGAGCGACCTCCAGAAATGGCATGACGCGAAAGCTCTCGAGCATTCCACCATGTTGCAGGCAAGGAAAATTGCCGAAGACCTCAACCTCAACATGAAGATTGGGGACGTGGAGTACCAGGGAGACGGGGCAAAGGCTATTTTTTACTATATAGCGGACGACCGCGTGGACTTCCGCCAGCTGATAAAGGTCCTGGCCGAGACATTCAAGGTAAGGATAGAGATGAAACAGATAGGCGCGCGGCAGGAGGCCGGCAGGATAGGCGGGATAGGGCCGTGCGGGCGGCAGTTGTGCTGCTCGTCGTGGATGACGAACTTCGTATCGGTTTCGACAAGCGCGGCAAGATACCAGGACATATCCCTTAACCCGCAGAAACTGGCCGGACAGTGCGCAAAGCTCAAGTGCTGC
This sequence comes from uncultured Bacteroidales bacterium, assembly GCA_949297125.1. GTDB lineage: Bacteria > Bacteroidota > Bacteroidia > Bacteroidales > G3-4614 > Caccoplasma_A. The sequence goes on along the minus strand of CASFRS010000027.1, from coordinate 134,468 downwards.
ATCAACTACGAGGTTGACGCCTACGTAGAGGGAGCAAAACGGATGCCGTCGAAAGAGGTTGTGCTGCAAACCCAGGAAGGGGATTACTATCACCAAAAAACGGACATATTCAAGGAGGAACTTACATATTCGACAAAGAAGGAGACTCCCGAAAACCTCGTTACCATCCACGTATCGAGAGCCTTTGAAGTGATAGCCATGAACAAACGCGGCAACAAGCCCAAGACCCTCGACAACAAACAGCCCTTAAAGGAGGAAAAGAAAGAATTCAAGGACGTGGTGGGACAGGACAGCGTAACGCGCTTCGACAAGGCCTCGCGCAAGAACAAGAACCGCAACCGCAGCCGCAATGCCGGCAACAGGCAGAACGGCGGAGGGAACAAAAACAGGAAATGAACAGAAAGAAGAGATCCGGTTTCATGCCGCACCTGCTGGCGCTTGCCCTATTATCGGCGCTGGCAGGTGCGGCATGCTCTTACAGGGAAGATTCTTTCCACGAATTCAACGACATACCGGCAAGGGGATGGGACAAACGGAACATCCAGAAGTTCTACCCCCTTATCGACACGTCCGGCACAACTTACGACATCGACGTGGAGCTGAATTACGACAACCGCTACGGATACCGCAACCTCTACCTGTTTATCACGGTGGAAGATGCCGGGAAAAATACTGTTGCCCGCGACACGCTCAACTGCATGCTTGCCGATGAATTCGGCAAATGGCTGGGCAGCGGCTGGGGAAGCACATACCAGCAGCGCATACCATACAAACGGAAAATAAGGTTCCGCAAGGGGGGGACATATTCGGTTTCCGTATCGCAGGGAATGAGAAAAGACATAATAGAGGGGATTGAACGTATCGGCCTGCGGATATACCCGTCAGATTCCGATTAAGCGGATACTCCCGGCAAGCCTGCCGCCGCAAACAGTTTACAGCAACGGCAGACCCGTTGCCGGCCACAGGCATGAGAAGAGGGACATCCCGCCTCCGCACGTCAATGCCGTTCAATCGCAATCCTGCCGGCCGAAGCGTACCGTTCCAACAGCGTGCAGGTCATTCCGGCCGCATCATCCAGGCCCGTTTCGCCCGAATACCCGTTTATCACTATCAGTATCCCGGTTGTCCCGAGCGTAAGCATGGTGCGCACTTCATCGCTCGTAGGGGTCCCTATCCCCCCTTTTTCATCGCGCAGCAACGGCAGGTTCCCGATATTCAACATGCCGCGCCCTATGGCCTCGAATTTTTCTTCGTGCCTGCCGATTCCGAGAGTTACGTCGCCGCATATTTTACCTGCATCGAACCCGCCTATCGAAAAGCCCGTACGAAGCGACACGAGATTTATCAAATCGACAAGGACTGAAATACGGTACAGTTCCTCACCCTTCAATATCCGGCGTATCAGGGCCTCGGCCGAAGGGCGGTAGCGGTTAGGGTCCTTTCCCGAACGCTTGTAGGCACGGCGGGTCGCCTCTATTGCGGGCACCCGCTTTATATCTTCTATCGCCATGGCCTCGCGCAGCGCGGCCGAAGCATCCTGTATTTCATGCCACAGGGCTTCATCGTGTTCACGGTTGGAGACTTCGGCCCGGATACAGACATTCCTGTATTCGGGGAAGAGATTCCTAAACTCGTCGGATATGTGTATCTGCATCTGTTCCTGTCTGTTCAGTCCTTTCTGAATATGGTAAAATTGACACTGCCGTATTTGCGGTGGTCCACCGCCCCGGGCATATCGCTGAAATCGCACGACGCAGGGTGTTCCATTACGAAGATTCCACCGGGGGCGACGACCCCCGACGACAACACCTTTTCCGGCACATCCGCAAACCCGGGCATATCATACGGGGGGTCGGCAAATACCAGGTCGAACTTCTCGTCAGCCGTCTGCAGGTATCTGAAAACATCGTACTTTACCGGTTTCACCTCGGTTGCGCCCAACTGCGCCGCAACCTTGCATATAAAGCGGTACTGCACGGGGTAATTCTCAACGGCCACCACCCTGCTGCACCCGCGCGACGCGAATTCAAACGTTACCGCTCCCGTACCCGCAAACAGGTCCAGTGCCGCCAACCCCCCGAACTCCACCATGTTGGAGAGGACGTTGAAGATGTTTTCCCGCGCGAAATCGGTTGTGGGCCGCGCTTTGATATTTGTCGGGACGTCGAACCTGCGACGTCCGTATTTGCCGCTTATTATCCGCATACTTTCCTGTTCCCGGGCCGACCCGGCAATACTTCTTTTACACTGCTCCGCCATACTCTCCCGCACGGCCGCATCCGGCATCCGGCAGGGAGGTTTGCGTCGCTAAATTAGAAAATTATTGCCATATAAGCTATTTTTGCATTGTGTTTCCCCATACGCGCATATGCAGTACGATAATTTTTTGAGAAAACTTTCAGAGAACCTCGAATATGTTCCCACCGGCGAACAGGCCGACCTTATGGCGCGCCTTGCCAGATTCACTTTTGAAGCGCGCGGCCGGGAGATTTTTTTGTTGAAAGGGTATGCCGGTACGGGAAAAAGTTCCATGGTGGGGGCTTTTGTAAAGACATTGTCGCAATTCGGGATAAAGACCGTCCTTATGGCCCCCACGGGCAGAGCGGCCAAGGTTTTCGGCCAGTATGCCGCAGCCCCGGCTTTTACAATCCACAAGAAGATATACCGGCAAAAAGGGTTTTCGCCCGACATGGCAGGATTCATGCTGATGGAGAACCGTTACAGGAACACCGTCTTTATCGTGGACGAAGCGTCGATGATTGCCGACTCGTCGAACGATGCGGTTTTCTGCGGCTCGGGAAGCCTGTTGGACGATTTGCTGGAATTCGTCTATTCCGCCCCGGGGTGCAGGCTCGTCCTTATCGGCGATTCCGCCCAGCTTCCTCCGGTAGGGAAAGCCGAAAGCCCGGCACTGGAGGCCGGGGCCTTGACGGCGAGGGGGTTCTCCGTAACAGGCATGGAACTGGAAGAGGTAGTAAGGCAGGAAGCGGACTCCGGAATACTCTGCAACGCCACCATGTTGCGCAAAAAAACCGGGATTATCCCTGCACCGCTGCCCGAAATACGGATAGAAGGGTTCGATGACATCCGGAGGGTTACGGGCGAAACGCTTATCGAGGAGCTCGATTCGGCCTACTCGCGCGACGGAATTGAAGAGACCGTCGTCATTACCCGCTCCAACAAAAGGGCTAACATATTCAACGAGGGCATCAGGAACAGGCTGCTGTACAGGGAAGAAGAACTCGTGTCGGGCGACCTGCTGCTGATTGCGCGCAACAACTATTTTTGGGGCGAGGAGACGGAAGGCATAGACTTTATAGCCAACGGCGATACGGCACGCGTAGTAAGGGTTCGCCGCTACGAAACGATGTACGGGTTCAGGTTTGCCGACGTTACCCTGCTCCTGGTCGACTACGATGCCGAAATAGACGCCAAGATAATCCTCGACACGCTGCACACCGAGTCGCCCTCCTTGACGCCCGAGATGAACAACATGCTGTTTACCCGCGTAATGGACGATTATGCCGACGTGAAGCAGAAACGGGAGAGGTTGAAGAAGGTAAAGGGCGACATCTGGTTCAATGCCCTTCAGGTAAAGTACGCCTATGCCGTAACGTGCCACAAGGCACAGGGCGGGCAATGGAAAAACATTTTCCTCGACATGGGGAACATTTCAGCCGACTCGCTCGGCACGGAATTTTACAGGTGGCTCTACACGGCCTTTACCCGCGCAACGGAGCGTCTGTACCTTATAAACATGCCGGAGGCATTTGCCGAAAGTCCGGCACGGGGAGAATAGCCGCACGTGCGGACGCACACTCCGCTATAACAGCGGGCTGAGGAGCCGCAGCACCGACTCGGTGATTTTGCGCCACATCGAACGCTTGCGCCAGCTCCTCAACGTTATGCGCCGGCTCTCCTTGCGGTCTTTCTCGAATACGGCGGAGTATATCGCGTTGAATTCTCGGCCGTATATGAAGGCGTTTATCTCGAAGTTCTGTTCGAAACTCCTGAAATCGAAATTGGTCGACCCTATCGTGGCAAACTCGTCATCCACTATCATCGACTTGGCGTGCATGAACCCTGCGGTATAGAAATAGATTTTCACCCCGGCCTTCAGCATCTGCGTAATGTACGACTGCGATGCACGCTGAATAATCGGCGAGTCGGAACGTTCCGGCAGCATTATCCGCACATCCACCCCCGACAGGGCGGCTATCTGTATTGCATAAACGAATTCGCTGCTCGGCAGGAAATACGGGGTCTGTATATATATCCTCTCCTTTGCGGTAGTAATCCCTTTCAGGAACATCAGCTCTATCGGTTTGTTCTCGTCCAGCGGCCCGCTCGTTACCAGCTGGATTCGCTCCTTTCCCCCGTTGGGTTCTATTTTAGGGAAATACACCGGTCTGGAGAGGAGTTCCCTTGTAGTGAAGTTCCAGTCTACGAGGAATATGGATTGCAGTTCGTGAACCGCATTCCCCTCTATCCTTATATGCGTGTCGCGCCATATACCCCACGGTACGCCGTCGCGGTAGCGGTCGGCTATGTTCATTCCCCCGAGATACCCCTTTTTCCCGTCTATTATGGCAATCTTCCTGTGGTTGCGGTAATTGAGCTTGTTGGCAAGTTGCGGGAAGGTTACCTTGAAGAACGGCTTTGCCTGTACGCCTACGGCTATCAGGTCGTCGAAGTAGTGGTGCCCTATCCTCCAGCTCCAACACCCCACATCGTCGTACAGAATCCGCACCTCCACGCCGTTCCGCGCTTTTTCTTTCAGCAGCTCCTTGAGTTCGGACCCGATACCGTCATTGTCGAATATGTAATATTGCAGGTGGATGAACGACTCGGCCTCTGCTATATCCTTGAAAAGGGCGTCGAACTTGGCTTTCCCGTCGGTAAAGAGCGTTATCCTGTTATTGTGCGTAAGCGACGCCCCGGTAAGGTTGTAGCCGAGCTTTATCATCAACAGGGTTTCGGCACCGAGGCTCGAGTCCTCCCTGTCGCTGATATTCTTGTTCTTCTCCACCAGCCTTTTAAGTTTCCGTTTTCCCTTCCGGGAAATCATGCGCTGCGAACGCTGGTCCCTGCCGAAAAAGATATAAAAGACGAATCCTACCACCGGCATGAACATAAGGACGGAAATCCATGCCAGCGATTTTACCGGATTGCGCTTTTCGGATATGATGATTATTACGAATATCAGGTTCAGCAACAGGATAAGATAAAACAGCGAAGACCTTATCCACCCGCCCGCAACCGATGTAACAGCAAAATCGAACATATATCCCGGCTAAATCGTACAGGGTGCTAACTTAACAAAAAAAATCGGAACCGGATTTGGATGTAACGGACAAAATGGCTATTATTACGCCTTAAAATTCAACTTTAACTGGAACAAGCATGAAAAAATTCTTGACAGCAGCGTTCGTTTCGCTTCTTTTATCTGTTGCTTACAGCCACGATGCGGCAGCCCAGCATGCCGGCGTTGTCCATCTCGACGACAAGACCTTCGGCAGCGGCATAAAGTCGGGGTACGTCCTTGTGGATTTCTGGGCCACATGGTGCCCGCCGTGCAGGATGCTCTCCCCGGTCATTGAAGAAATAGCCTACGATTTCAGGGGGAAGGTGGCAGTAGCGAAAGTCGATGTGGACAAGGCACCGGATACAGCCAGGAAATTCGCCATATCGTCAATCCCCACCCTTATCCTTTTCAAGGACGGCAAAGCCGTAAAAGGGTGGATGGGATATAAGTCGAAAGAAGAATTGACTACACTTTTAGAAAAAGAGATTAAATAATTTACCTTTTCATGTGTTGATTTTAACAAATAATCATCTTAATTTGGAGGCAGATATTAACCAAACAATATTGTGTCATGAAACCGCTGACTTACTACTCTATCGGTGAGAATGCCGGTAAATTATGGTGCGTCCTGGAACGCAACACTGAATTGACCGTTTCACAGATGAAAGACCTTTCGGAACTGGATTCTGCCGACCTGTACGCTGCAATCGGGTGGCTGGCCCGCGAAGGCAAGATATTCTGCCGCGAGCAGAACGGAGATCTCTATTTCAGCAACAGATATATCCAGGGGTCGTTCGTATTCGGTTAAGCCTGACAGACGGAGCGATCCGGTCAACATCAAGAAAGGAATATTCCGGTTGTTTTCCTGCAACCAACAGCCGGGACAGAGTGGGGCTGCGATAAAGATAAAAGGACATGGAAGTGCGGCCAGGGGGAGATTTCCCCTTGGCCGCACTTTTTTCACGCCCCTTTGCAATGTACGGAAGAGCGGCCGGATACACGGCCGCAGCGGCAATACGGGAAAAACACCGCGCCCGCCGGCATCGGGCGGAATGCCGTTTTCACGCGCCGCAATCCAAAGCCGCACCTACCGGCACGGCGAACGGGTTACGCCGGCGGTGCGGGGGAAACCGCCACGCCGCATCCCCCGCACCGCCGGAGAAAGGGAAAAACGGCCTGTATAAAAAAGGGAAGCCGGGCAGGCGCATATGGCACCTGTCCGGCTTCCCGCCTATATTGAATCTCCGCTATGCGTTATTCAACATCCGTACCCCATTGCTGTTTTGCAAGGCGCTTGTAGTTATTGTAGCGCCAGAGGGCGTTTGCCTGTGCGGCATCGAACAACTCCTGGGCTTCCGCCGGGAACTGTTTCATTACCGAAGCGAAACGCACCTCCCCTTTGAGGAAGTCCTGGAACTTGTCCCACTGCGGCTCCTTGCTGTCCAGCGTGAACGGGTTCTTCCCCTCTGCCTCCAGTTCGGGGTTGTAACGCCACAGATGCCAGTATCCGCATTCTACGGCTGCAGCCTGCTCGGCCTGTGCCATACCCATGCCTTTCTTCAACCCGTGGCTGATACAGGGGGCATAAGCTATCACGATAGACGGTCCGTGGTATGCCTCGGCTTCGCGTATCGCCTTCAATGCCTGGGCCTGGTCGGCACCCATGGCTATCTGGGCGCAATACACGTATCCGTATGTAGAAGCTATAAGGCCGAGGTCCTTTTTGCGGACGCGTTTTCCGGATGCGGCGAATTTTGCAATCGCGCCCACCGGGGTAGCTTTCGATGCCTGGCCGCCGGTATTTGAGTATACCTCGGTGTCGAGAACGAGGATATTCACGTCCTTACCGGTTGCAAGTACATGGTCGAGACCGCCGAAACCTATATCGTACGATGCGCCGTCGCCGCCGATTATCCACTGCGATTTCTTTATCAGGAACTTGCAGAGCGGCTCTATCTGCCTGCAGTATCCGCACTTGTCGGCAGCGGCCTTCACTATCGGGGTGATTTTCGCTTCGAGTTCCACGGTCTTTTCGGCATTCTCCTTGTTTTCTATCCACTCCTTGAACAGAGCCTTGGCCTCTTCGGGGCAGTCGGGGCAATTCTCGGCGGCGGTCATCAGTTCTACAAGGCGGCTGCGCATCTTGTCGACCGCGAAGAACATACCGAACCCGAATTCGCAGAAGTCCTCGAACAGGGAGTTGGCCCATGCCGGACCTTTGCCGTCGGCGTTCTTGGTATAGGGGGTCGAAGGTATCGAACCGGAATATATCGACGAGCAACCCGTAGCGTTGGCAATCATCTGCCTGTCGCCGAACAGCTGGCTGAGGAGTTTTACATACGGGGTTTCGCCGCAACCCGAGCATGCGCCCGAGAACTCGAAGAGCGGTGTAGCGAACTGCGAGTTCTTGACGTTGGCCTTAATGTCGACGAGCGACTGCTTTGAGGAGACTTTCTCCACGCAGTAGTCCCAGTTGGCGGCTTCGGAGAGTTGGGTCGAGAGCGGCACCATCTTGAGGGCCTTGCCCTGTTTGTTGCCCGGGCATACGTCAACGCAGTTGGAGCAGCCGAGGCAGTCCATTACGTCTACCTGCATGCGGAACGTCATGCCGTCGAAAGCCTTGCCTATCGCCTTTACCGTATCGTTAAACGGAGCGGCGGCGAGTTCGTCGGCCGTCATTACAAACGGACGTATTGCAGCGTGCGGGCACACATACGAGCACTTGTTGCACTGTATACAGTTTGCCGAGGTCCATTCTGGCACAAATGCCGATACCCCGCGCTTTTCGTATTTCGCCGTACCTGCGGGCCATGTCCCGTCCTCTATCCCCACGAATGACGATACGGGGAGGTCGTCGCCCATCTGCGCGTTTATGGGACGCACCACCTTGTCGATGAATTCGGGCACGTTGTGGTCGACGGTGTTTTCCACCTCAAGATCCGCCCAGGCGGGATCGACGGCTATCTTCACGTATTCGCCTCCGCGGTCAACGGCCGCAAAGTTCTTGTTCACCACATCCTCGCCTTTCTTGCCGTACGATTTTACGATGAACTTCTTCATCTGCTCTATTGCAAGGTCAACCGGTATAACCTCCGTAATACGGAAGAAGGCCGACTGCAATATGGTATTGGTACGGTTACCGAGCCCAATCTCCTGGGCTATCTGGGTAGCGTTTATGGTATAGAGCGTAATGTTCTTCCGCGCCAGGGTGCGCTTTACGTTTGCCGGCATGTTGGCAACCAGTTCCTGTTCGTTCCATACGGTGTTGAGCAGGAACGTACCGTTTTGGCGGATGCCCCTCAGCACGTCGTACATACGCAGGTATGCCTGTACGTGGCAAGCCACGAAGTTGGGGGTGTTCACAAGGTAAGTGGAACGGATGGGCTTGTCGCCGAAACGCAGGTGCGAGCAGGTGAAGCCTCCCGACTTCTTGGAGTCGTACGAGAAGTATGCCTGGCAGTATTTATCGGTATTTTCGCCTATTATCTTGACGGAGTTCTTGTTTGCGCCTACCGTACCGTCAGCGCCGAGACCGAAGAACTTGCCCTCGAACGCGCCCTTGTCGCCCATCGCTATCTCTTCGCCTACGGGGAGCGAGGTGAAGTTCACATCGTCCACTATACCGATAGTGAAGCGGTCTTTAGGCTGCGGCAACGAAAGGTTCTCGTAAACCGCAAGAATCTGTGCGGGAGTCGTATCTTTCGAGGAGAGACCGTAGCGTCCGCCCACGATAACGGGAGCGTCGGCTTTTCCGTAGAAGCAGTCCTTTACGTCGAGATACAGCGGCTCGCCGGTTGCACCGGGTTCTTTCGTGCGGTCCAGTACGGCTATGCGTTTTGCAGTTGCCGGAACGGCGGCTATGAAGTCCTTTGCCGAGAACGGGCGGTACAGGTGTACATTTACCAGACCCACCTTCTCGCCTTTCCCGGTAAGGTAATCGACCGTTTCGCGTATAGCCTCGGTTACCGAGCCCATTGCTATTATTACGCGGTCGGCATCGGGCGCGCCGTAATAGGTGAAGAGGTCATACTTGCGGCCTGTTATCTCGGATATTTTCTGCATGTATTCGCGTACAATCTCGGGCACGGCCTCGTAATAGCGGTTGCAAGCCTCGCGGTGCTGGAAGAACGTATCGGGGTTCTCGGCCATTCCGCGCATTACCGGCGACTCGGGATTGAGCGAGCGCGAACGGAACTCGGCAAGCGCCTTCTGGTCGATAAGCGGGGCGAGGTCGTCGTTCTCAAGCATCTCTATCTTCTGTATCTCGTGCGAGGTACGGAATCCGTCGAAGAAGTTGAGGAACGGCACGCGCGACTTGATTGTAGCAAGGTGCGCCACCCCCGAGAGGTCCATTACTTCCTGAACGGAACCTTCGGCCAACATGGCGAAACCGGTCTGGCGGCATGCCATTACGTCCTGGTGGTCGCCGAATATGGAGAGGGCGTGGGATGCCAGCGTCCTGGCCGATACGTGGAATACGCACGGAAGAAGCTCGCCGGCTATCTTGTACATGTTGGGTATCATAAGCAAAAGGCCCTGCGATGCAGTATATGTAGTGGCCAATGCGCCTCCCTGCAATGCTCCGTGGAGGGCGCCGGCCGCTCCGGCCTCGGATTGCATTTCCTGTACGGAAACCACTTCTCCGAAGATGTTCTTACGTCCGGCTGCCGCCCATTCGTCCACATACTCGGCCATTGGCGACGACGGAGTGATAGGGTAAATTGCGGCCACCTCGCTGAACATATATGATATATGCGCAGCCGCCTGGTTGCCGTCACATGTCAACATTTTCTTTTCTTTCATCTTTCTCGAAAAATTATTTGTGTTAGTAAATTCTGGTCAATACAAAAATCCGAACATCCACAACGGGATAACGCTGCCTTCGCCCGTCTTTATCCCGTCTACGGCGTAGAGGATATCCTTCCTTGCGTTTTTGGGGACGGAAGCCTCTATCCTGAAGCGGTATTTCCCGTTTATGAGGAAATGGGAGTTCTTGTCCCCTTTGTTTACAGAGTTGTCCTTGTACAGGTTGTTGTAGAAGAACGTCTCGCGAACGGCCTGCGGGTCGAGCTCCTCCGGACCGGCCGCATACATCAGGTTCGTATTGTGCATGTACACTTTCGCCGGTTTCTTGGGGAACGTCTCGCCCGGTTTGTAGAGCATGTTCACAAGACGTGCTTCCGACAGGTACTTCATATAGTTAACCACCGTGGCGCGCGACGTGTGTATCTCCTTGCTCAGTTTGCTGATGTTCGGCACGCACGGCGCATCCTTGACAAGCAGGTACAGCAACTTGCGTATTTTTGAAAGGTAGGTCAGCTCTATCTGTTTTATAAAGAGTATATCCACCTCCATCATCATGTTCATGGTCTTTATCAGGTTTTCCGAGAAATTCCTCTTCTCGAGGAAAAACGGATAAAAGCCGTGGTGCAGGTACGCCGAGAAATAATCGTACGGGTTCACCTTCGAGGTTATCTCCCTTGCTATCTCCGTGTGGTTTGCGAGGAGTTCCTCGAGTTTTACCGAGCGGAAATCGGTGCAGGCCATAAGGTTGAGGTACTCCCTGAACGAGAAACCGCGCAGGTTGTACGACCGGGCCACGCCCGACAGGTACGGGTTGTCCTCCTTGAGCCGCATTACCGACGACCCGGTAAAGACTATGTTCAGCTGCGGGATATTGTCGTAGCAATAACGCAACTCTTCCGACCACTTCGGGTATTTGAACACCTGGTCTATAAGGAGGGTCCTCCCTCCGTCCGCGGCAAAATCGGACGCAAACTGCGCAAGCGTCTTGTCGGTAAAACAGAGGTGGTTCAGGTTAATATACAAACACGACGGGTCGGTACCGAAATGCTCCTTGGCATATTGCAGCAGGAAGGTGGTTTTCCCTACGCCCCTGCTCCCTTTTATCCCTATCAGACGGTGCGACCAGTCAATCTCCTGCATCAACTCCCTCTCTACCGGAGAGTTTACATGCTCCACAAGGTACTTGTGCGTTTTATAAAAGAGGTCCATAACAGAGAGTTTTGTTAAACCGGCGATTATCCGTGGCGCCTTCCGTCTACCGGCTCCCGCATACGCATATATGGCAGCGGACTAATGTGTTCCGGTTCCGCAAGTTGCTTCATACCGCCTTATTAGACAGCAAAGGTAACTGTTTTTTTTATGGTTTGCAAGGTAGAGTTTGCAAAAATATTGCAGCCATTATTTTCGCCCGGCGCAATACAGGACATATACACCTAAGGCACAAGCTATTGCAAACCATACACCATACCCGCTCCGCACCATTCTCCCGGTCGATTTTTTGGATATGCCATTTTTTGCGTAACTTTGCCCCGAATTTTAAAATTATTGAGAATGAACAGATTTACACGCTTTGTATTGATTTCGCTTTTCTCAAGCGCCGTCATGGCGACGGCTTCGGCCCAGTACCAGCTCCCCAACCCGGGATTTGAGGGAGAGTGGAATCCGGTGTCCCAGAACGGCAAGTCGGGCTACGAACCGACCGGATGGCATTCGTTCTTGTCTATGAAAACCGGAGGTACGTTTTATAATTCGGCCATAGCTTTGAAACTGGAACCGTCGAACGATGTGCGTCCGGGAAGTACCGGCACCCAGTCGGCTAAAATATGGGCTAATGCCGTAAAAGTATTATTTTTTTCCGTTGTGGCAAACGGCAACCTTACCACAGGGCAGATATACGGCGGTTCGACATCGGCAACGGACGCTTCGGGCAACTATAACTTCTCGGACCCTACCAACACGGGTTACAACCAGACTTTTACGGGAAAACCCGACTCGATAGTACAATGGGTCAAATATGTCCCGATAAATTCCGGCAACAAGGCCCGCGTATCGGCCATAATCCATGAAAACTCGCGCTACCAGGACCCCGAAGCCACCACTTATACCAATGTGGTTGCAAAGGCGCAGATGAACTACCCGGCCACATCCGACAAAGGATGGCAGCGGCTCTCAGTCCCTTTCACCTATGAAAGCGGGGAGAAAGTCCCGGCATACATCCTCATATCGTACTCCACCAGCGAAACCCCGGGCGGCGGAGACGAGAACGATGCCGTTTACATAGACGACATAGAGATGATATACAACTCCAGGCTGAAAACGATAGCCTTCAACGGCTCGGACTTCAAGCTGACGGACGGCGATTACGACTACGACCTGTCGTCAGGGGGGACGTACTATCCCGAGACTGTCGCAGCAACCGTCGACGGAATTTCGGCCGGTTACAAAATCGAGAAGACCTCCGGCAACGTAATGACCGTTACCGTAACCGGCGGCGACATATCGGCCAACCCCGCCAACAAGCACGTCTACACGTTCACCTTCGCGCAGCGGGAGTACAAGGTATCGGTAGCGTCGGACAACAGCACCATGGGTTCGGCATACATAGGAGAGGCCGGGACCACATCGACGACCGTCAAAGAGGGTTCGCCCGTTACCGTAACGGCCGTTGCAAACGCCCATTACGAATTTGCGGAGTGGGTTGACGGCAGCGATGCCTGCGTAAGCACCCAGGCCGTATACACCATCCCGTCGGTAACCGGAAACATGACTCTGACAGCCAAGTTCCGCCCTGTCATGCACACGGTAAGCGCAACCTGCGATACGGAAGCCGGAAGCGTTAGCGTAGGCGACGGCGGAAGCGCAAGCCAGCAGGTTCAGGACGGGAATAGCATAACTGTTACCGCCGTAGCGAAAGAGGGGTATATTTTCGAGGAGTGGAGGAACAGCGACGGCGAAAAAGTGAGCGGAAACGCTTCATATACCGTAGACAACGTAACGTCCGACCTCTCGTTTACCGCCATATTCGCCGAACTGGTTGAAAGCGACCTGAGCTTTGAACTGGACGGGACGCAGCGCGCGGACCTTGAGGAAGGCTCGTTCTCCAATACGGCATCGGCAACCGATTCGGAAGGGGAAATAACATACAGCATAACCGCTTCCAGCTCCGACGGCATCGCCACGGTTGACGCCGCCACAGGAACGGTAACCCTGCTCGGCGCCGGGACCGTAACGGTAACGGCTACGCAGGAAGCATGGGGCAGATACCTCGAAACCGTTGCCGAATACGAACTGGAAATCGTATCGGCCCCGTCGGGCGTTGAAGAGTCCTCCGCCGCGGCAGACGTAAATGTCTACGGCGTATCGGGCGGTATAATGATAACCGGAGTAACGTGCAACACCTCGGTAAAAGTCTACTCGCTCAGCAGCATAATGGTAGAGAATACCGAAATTGCGGCCGATACCCGCATAACAGTTCCCTGCAAGGGGATATACCTTGTGGATGTTACGGCCGGAAGCGGGCGCAAGGTCTTCAGGGTAGCCGTAAAATAAACACGCTCACGCGGCTTTACGCCACAGGCAATACTGCAACGGCGGCAATCCCGGCAGGGGGTGCTGCCGTTGCTTTTTGGAACACGCTTTTATTACAGGGAAAAACCATGGGAGGATTGAAATTTTTAAGTATGTCGAGCGGCAGCAGCGGAAACTGCTACTTCCTCGGCAATACGGAAGAGGGGATACTTGTCGATGCGGGGATAAGCGCGCGCAGAATCAAGAAGACCCTGAAAGAGCACAACATAGATTTAGGGATAATAAAGGGTGTGTGCATAACCCACGACCACTCGGACCACATAATAGCAGCCGGGTATCTGGGAGAAAAGTGCGGCATTCCGGTTTACGCCACGCGCGAGACTATAGCAGGCATGAACCGCAACTTCAGGATGCCCGACAAGATATATACCGCCCACAGGTTCATTGTAAAGGGCGCGCCCTTCAAGATAGGGGGATTCGAGATTACGGCATTCGGGGTGATGCACGACGGCTCGGACAACTCGGGTTTCGCCATCCGGTACGGCGATACGCGCATTGCATTTGCAACGGACATAGGGTGCCTTACGCCAGAAGTAAGGAACATCCTCGGCAAGGCCCGCTATCTGGTACTTGAAAGCAACTACGATGCGGGGATGCTGAAAGCCGGGAGATACCCCGGGTTTTTGAAGAGGAGGATTGCCGGGGAGAACGGGCACCTGAGCAACAGCGATGCCGCCGTATTCATTGCGGAAGCCTTCGGGAAGGGGGTGCGGAAAGTTTTCCTGTGCCATATCAGTGCAGAGAACAATACTCCGCGCATTGCGCGCGAATGCGTATGCAACGCGCTTGCAGACAGGGGGTTCGATGCCTCAAGGTACACCGACGTAATTGCGCTGGCAAGGACCGAAGCCTCGCCGGTATACATTTTGGAATAAAAAAATAGAAAAAAACTTGCCCGTATCGAATCAATAAACTACCTTTGCACCCGCAAACCGATACGAAAGCATGACTCCGTAGCTCAGTTGGTAGAGCAAATGACTCTTAATCATTGGGTCGAGGGTTCGAGCCCCTCCGGGGTCACTCGCAAGGAAAGCGTCCGACAAAGCCGCAAGGCCGTCCGGACGCTTTCCTTTTCTTGTTACCGCCGGCATGGAAGGCCGGAATAAGGACCGGACTGCAACAGGGCTGCAACACGGGACACGCGCAAAAGGAGAATAAATCTGCGCCATAGCGGAACGGACACGCAAAACGGCGGCGGCAGTACGGCAATTTCACGCATTACGGCACAACCTTGCGGACGGGGCGGATTTGCACCCCATACACGCCGGGCACAAGGGGTTTAAAGCCCGCAACAGATACCGCACCCACCATTTCAAATACAGGACCACGCGCTTCATGCCGGTACAGGCGTTGCACCTTTTCCCCGGACGGAAACCGCAACGCCCCGTAAAAGCGCGCACCATGCGCCGCTGCCTGCCGGGCATAGCCGGGGCAGGAATCATGTGCCGGACAGGAGTATCGGGAGAAACAGGAGGGAAAACGGCAGGCGTCCCTCGAATACACATTTCGCCGTTACGCACGCAAACCCTGCCGTACAGGGCGGACAGGGGTATTGAAAGGCATACGGCCCCATGCACAACACCTGAAACGATTTTAACATTAGGGGAGGGTACGTCCCATGCCCCGCCCGCAGCGGCCTGCGGAAAAAATTCGGGGACAATCCGCATAAAATGCGAACGGCGACCGTTTCACAACGAGCGCCGTTCTATAACCTTAAATCTAATACTATGAAAAACATTGCACAAATGTACTCTTATTTCGCCGAACTTTTACACAAAAATCTGTTAAATAAGATTATTATTTGTTTGTCAATATACAAGTTTCACGTTATCAATCCAAAACACGCTTCCGACAGTACCGATATAGGGGCCCTGGTCGCTTGCCGAGAAACGCAGCATTATGTGCGTAACCTCCTCGTCGGCATCGCCCCACCCCACTTCGTGCACCGGGACAACCGACCCTTTGCTGTTGGTTGTGTAATACGGGTTGCTCTCCGGCACAAGCCCCATATAGGACTGGAAGAAAGGCTGCCCGGTTATATCGCCGTAATGGATAGGGGCATTGTGGCCGTTCACCCATTCCGTTACCGTTTTGCCGTACTTTTCATACGCCGTCCCCACCCTGCGGGCATAAACGTTGCCGTTCTCGTCCTCCCAGCGGTGCAGCAGGTAAAGCACGACCTCGGCGCGGTCCGTTCCGGGCACTTCGCTAATCCGCGTCCCTCCGGTGGCCTTGAACATCTTGTCGCACCGTTTCGTCTTGTAGTCGAACTGCACGGCCTTGGGCCGCTTGTTGAACGGAATCCCCTGGTCAAGTTTGCTCATGGGGTTTTTCGCGCTCTTTATCGGTTCTACCATCCCGCCCAGGAAAACGGAGCCGGACGCCACAACCACGATGTTCACCAGCCCCACGGCCTTGCACCGCTCTTCGCGCACCTCCATGCGCGCGCAATAACCGTTTCCGCGCTTCTCGGGGACAACCGAGACGCTGGTCTTCACTATCCCGGCCGGAGATGCATAGACGTTGGAGGTAGCCCACGGCGACACCGAGTTGCGCCTGTACGGCACAGCCCCTTCCACCGTCCGGGGATTGTTTATCGCATGCATCGTCTTGGTATCCCCTCCCAATAGAAAAGACTCCTTTATCACTCTCGTCTGCCATTTGTCCATATCGCCGAAAGGTATGGATTCGGCCTTCTGCGCGAAAATCGCCGGAGAAAACAACAACATGCCTGCTGTTGCCGCAGCACAAAATCTGTTCATGTCATTTACGGTTTATGATTTTACAATCTGGGGATTCCTGCCCTCTTCCTGCACGCCCGGCGGCCTGTTCCGGCAACCGGTGCGGAATGCAATCGTGTGTCCAAAGTTAACTAATTGGATATTCACAGACAAATATCGCCGCCGTTTTAACAGGAAGCCGCGAAACCGGCGAGCCTCCACCGGCGCACAGTACAGGCGGATACGGGACTGTACATTAGGGCATTAAATAAAAAATGCCGAAGAACAGCCTGCCGTGCGGGGAATTTATGGCGCAGATGGTTGCACGGTATTCCTTTATTAGTTATTTTTGCAGCGAAATAGCGAATGTTAATGATAAAAGGGGTGCAAACCCCATATTTTTTATATTAAAAAACTGTGAGGATGAAAGCGTATATATTCCCCGGACAGGGTTCGCAGTTCCCCGGCATGGGTCGCGAACTCTACGAAACAAACAGTGAAGCGAAGGCCTTGTTCGACAAGGCAAACGAGATTCTCGGTTTCGACATAACCGACATCATGTTCAACGGAACCGAAGAGGATTTGAAACAGACCAAAGTTACCCAGCCCGCCGTATTCCTGTATTCGGTGGCCCTGGCAAAGAGCATGGGCGACGAATTCAAGCCCGACATGACGGCCGGACACTCTCTCGGCGAATTTTCGGCACTTGTGGCAGCCGGCGCACTCTCCTTCGAGGAAGGGCTTAAACTTGTGGCGACCCGCGCATCGGCCATGCAGAAGGCATGCGAGGCCGTTCCTTCCACAATGGCAGCCGTACTCAAGCTGTCGGACGAGACGGTCGAGGAGATTTGCGCTTCCGTAAAGGAAGGCATCGTAGTTGCAGCAAACTACAACTGTCCCGGGCAGGTGGTCATTTCGGGCGAGGTAGCCGCAGTCGACGCCGCCTGCGAGAAGATGATGGCAGCCGGAGCAAAACGCGCCGCAAGGCTCAAGGTTGGCGGAGCATTCCACTCGCCCCTTATGGAGCCCGCCCGCGTGGAACTTGCCGAAGCCATAGCAAAGGCAGCGTTCAACAAGCCGCAGTGCCCCATTTACCAGAATGTTACGGCACAGGCCGAGACCGACCCCGAAATAATAAAGGCCAACCTTGTGGCACAGCTTACCGCTCCCGTAAGGTGGACGCAGTCTATCATGAACATGATAAACGACGGAGCCGACTCGTTTACCGAAGTAGGCCCGGGCAACGCCCTTCAGGGTATGGTAAAACGCATAAACGACACCGTTGAAGTAAAAGGGGTGAAGTAACCGCCCCCGCGCGCGACAGCGTTTCCACAGCAAAAGGAGAGAGCCGCACACGCCAACGTGTACGGCTCTCTCCTTATTACTGCATTTTATGGCGGGGAGAGCAGGGCCTCTCCCGGATGCAACGGTTTCCGCCGGAATACCCCCTAAAGGCGTATAAGTGTCCCTGCACCCTTGTCGGCAATATCCGAAGCCTGCTTTATCACCACCTGCCCTACCCCTTTTTCCAGGGCGTCGAACGCGCTCTGCAATTTGGGAATCATGCCCCCGGTTATTATCCCGGCCTCCTTGTAACGGGCAAATATGCTGCGGTCTATCTCGGGTATTACCGACGTATCGTCCTCTTCGTTGGCAAGCACGCCGGGCTTCTCGAAGCAGTAAACCAGCGTTACGTCGAAATATCCGGCCACGCCTTTCGCCACCTCGCCGGCTATCGTATCGGCGTTGGTATTCAGCAGCGAACCCTTGCCGTCATGGGTTATGGGCGCAATTACCGGAACGGTCCCGCCGTTGATTATTTCGGAGAGCATACGCCCGTTCACCTTGTCCACGTCGCCCACAAAGCCGTAGTCTATCCCGGCCGCGGCCCTCCGGTGCGAGAGTATCACGCCGGCATCGGCCCCGCACATCCCCATGGCGTTTACGCCCATGCTCTGCAACTCGGCCACAATGCTCTTGTTCACCCAGCCGGCATATACCATGGTTACCACTTTCAGCGTCTCGGCGTCGGTTATCCTGCGCCCTTCAACCATTTTGGTCTCTATGCCCAGCCTTTCGGCCAGACGTGTGGCCGACCTTCCGCCCCCGTGCACCAGAATCTTGTATCCGTCTATCTTTGCAAAATCGGACAGCATCTGCTTCAGCGACGCGGGTTCTTCCACAATCTTGCCGCCTACCTTTATCAGTGTCAGTTTATCCATTTTCTCCAAATTTTATTCTTTTCCCCCATATTCCATCAGGTATGCCTTTATGAACGGGTCAATCCCCCCGTCCATTACGCCCTGCACGTCGGATGTCTGGCACCCGGTACGGTGGTCCTTCACCCTGCGGTCGTCGAAAACGTAGCTGCGAATCTGCGAGCCCCACTCTATTTTCTTCTTCCCGGCCTCCACCTTGGCCTGTTCCTCCATCCGGTGTTTCAACTCCTTGTCATAAAGTATGGAGCGCAGCTGGCGCATGGCGTTCTCGCGGTTCTTTGGCTGGTCGCGGGTTTCGGTATTCTCTATCAGTATCTCCTCCTCTTCCCCGGTGTACGGGTCCTTGAACTTGTATCGCAGCCGGACGCCCGACTCAACCTTGTTCACGTTCTGCCCCCCTGCGCCGCCCGAGCGGAACGTATCCCACGACACGGCCGCCGGGTCGACCTTGACCTCTATCGTATCGTCCACCAGCGGCGTTACGAAAACCGACGCGAACGAAGTCATCCGTTTCCCCTGCGCATTGTACGGGGAGACCCGCACCAACCGGTGGACGCCGTTCTCCCCTTTCAGGTAGCCGTACACCAGATCGCCTTCCACCTGAAGGGTAACGCTCTTTATCCCGGCCTCCTCGCCGTAGATTATGTGCTCCACGCCCACCTTGTACCCTTTCGATTCGCACCAGCGCATATACATGCGCATAAGCATCTCGGCCCAGTCCTGGCTTTCAGTCCCCCCCGCGCCGGAGTTTATCTTCACTACCGCGCCGAGGCGGTCTTCCTCGCGGCGCAGCATGTTGCGCATTTCAAGTTCCTCTATGGCATCGTGCGCCTTGCGGTACGCCTCGTCCACCTCCTCTTCCGTTACAATCCCCTCCTTCACGTATTCAAAGGCAAGGTGCAACTCCTCCACTGCATTTTCCACGCAGCGGTAACCGTCAATCCACGAACGCAGTTCCTTTATCCTCTTCATTTGGGCCTCGGCCTTTTCGCGGTTCTCCCAGAAATCGGGGACGTGCGTCCGAAGCTCCTCTTCTTCCATTTCCACCTTCTTCCCGTCCGGGTCAAAGATACCTCCTCAACGCCAACTTGCGTTCTTCCGTCTCTTTTAATTGCTCTGCCGTTATCATATTTCCAAAATGTTATCGCCGCGAAATTAATAATATCCCCCCTATTTGCCAAACGGTACGGCTTTACGCTTTTTTTGGAAATTTGCATTTAAATAGAGGGCGGGATGAATCCCGTTTAAGTATTTCATCTTATATTTGCGTATTGTATCATGTGCGGAGTGCCGCCATCCGGCGGCAGTACCGGTGGCAGAACAACCCGCAGGTTCTCCGCGTTTTGCATTACGGACAACAGATGAAAGGACTTCGGGACAATCTGGTAGAGACAGTAATAGAGAGCATCAGGGAAAAGAAGGGGACGGGCATAGCCGTAGCCGACCTGTCGGCGATAGAGAGCGCGTCCGTCGGCAAATTCGTCATTTGCAGCGCAAAATCCACGACACAGGTTGCAGCCATTGCCGACAATATCAGGGAACGGCTCCTGGCGGAGACAGGCACGAAACCGTACGCATACGACGGATACAGGAACTCGCAGTGGATTGTCATCGATTACGGCGAACTCTTCGTCCACGTGTTCCTCCCCGAAGCGAGAAACCACTACAAGCTGGAACAGCTCTGGAACGATGCGGAATTCACGCATATTCCCGACGAGGACTAATTCTAACTTTTTCAAACAGGAGACATGGAAAACAAAAAACCCGTAAACAAGAACAAAAAACCCGGGCAGATAATAAAGAACATAGGGTGGATATACCTGGCGATAGCCATCGCCCTGATATGGCTGTATACCATGAACGGCGAGTCGGCCTCGAAAGAGATTCCGTGGACGGAGTTCTGCAAGATAGCCGAAGAGGGAGGGGTGGAAAAGGTTACCGTTTACAGCAACAAGGACAGGCTGTACGCACAACTTACCGACAGCGCTGCGGCCGGCGTATTCAACCGCCCGGCAGACCAGTTGGGGAAGGAACCCGGCGTCAGTGTGAACATCCCGTCGGCCGACCAGTTCGACAAGGTATCGGCCGAATGGCGCGAGAAACATGGTTTCTCCGCACCGGTAAAATACGAAAAGAGCAGCGACTTTTCCGATATGCTGTGGGCATTCGGCCCTATCATACTGCTTCTTGCCTTCTGGTTCTTCATGATGCGCCGGATGTCGGCCGGAAGCGGCGGCGGGGGCGTATTCAACGTAGGGAAGTCGAAAGCCCAGCTCTTCGACAAGGAGGGCCCCGTGAAGGTAACGTTCAAGGATGTCGCCGGCCTGTCGGAAGCCAAACAGGAAGTGGAGGAGATTGTGGAGTTCCTCAAGAACCCGGGCAAATACACCGTACTGGGCGGGAAGATACCTAAAGGGGCGCTCCTCGTAGGGCCTCCGGGTACCGGCAAGACGCTGCTTGCAAAGGCTGTGGCGGGCGAAGCCAACGTCCCGTTCTTTTCGCTTTCGGGTTCGGACTTCGTAGAGATGTTCGTGGGCGTAGGGGCATCGCGCGTAAGGGACCTTTTCAGGCAGGCCAAGGAGAAAGCCCCCTGCATAGTGTTCATAGACGAGATAGATGCCGTAGGGCGCGCAAGGGGCAAGAACATAGGGATGGGCTCGAACGAGGAGCGCGAGAACACCCTCAACCAGCTGCTTACCGAAATGGACGGATTCGGTTCAAACAGCGGCGTGATAATACTTGCCGCGACGAACCGGGCGGATATTCTCGACAAGGCCCTGCTGCGTGCAGGCCGTTTCGACAGGCAGATATACATAGAACTACCCGAGCTGAACGACAGGAAGGCCATTTTCGCCGTACACCTGAGGAACATAAAAATGGACAGCAGCGTGAGCATCGACCTGCTGGCGCGCCAGACACCCGGATTCTCCGGGGCTGACATAGCCAACGTCTGCAACGAAGCTGCCCTTATCGCCGCCCGCAGGAACAAGGAATGCGTGGACAAGCAGGATTTCATGGATGCCGTCGACAGGATTGTGGGCGGGCTTGAAAAGCGCAGCAGGATAACCACCGTCGAGGAGAAACGCTCCATAGCCATACACGAGGCGGGGCACGCCACGTTGAGTTGGTTCCTGCAATACGCCAACCCGCTGGTGAAGATAACCATAGTCCCGCGCGGGAAAGCCCTCGGCGCAGCATGGTATCTGCCCGAAGAGCGGAAAATAACCACAAGGGAGCAGATGCTCGACGAGATGTGCGCCACGCTCGGGGGAAGGGCTGCCGAAGAGGTGTTCATAGGAAGCATATCGACCGGGGCGGCAAACGACCTGGAACGCGTTACCAAACAGGCATACGCAATTGTGGCGTACTTCGGCATGAGCCCCGAAATGCCCAACATATCGTACTATGACTCTTCGGGCCAGTCGTACGGTTTCACCAAACCGTACAGCGAAGAGACGGCAAGGATGATAGACAAGGAAGTGGCACGCCTTATTGCCGAACAGTACGAACGCGCCAGGACAATGCTCCGGGAACATGCCGACGGGCATCACGCCCTTACGGAAATACTCCTCGAGCGCGAAGTGATATTTACCGAGGATGTGGAAAAGATATTCGGCAAACGGCAATGGAGTTCCCGCACGGACGAAATAATGCAGGCCGAAGAGGAGAACGCCAGGCGGAATGCCGTCGGGACGGCGGAAAAGGATGGGGATGACGCCGCACGGAACGGCACGCCGGAAGAGGAGGGGAAAAAGGAGCGCCCCGGCACACCCCCCGACGGGCGTGAAGGGGCAGGTGCCGCAGAGGCCGCGCCAGCGGTCCCCGACAGGAATCAGGACGCGGAGCAGCCGGATGCACACCCCGCAAGTAACAGGAATACAAACTAAACGCAAGGCACAGAGACACGATGAAGAATCTGATAACACGCACTGTAACGGGAATAGTCTTCATAGTTGCAGTAGTATGGTGCATAATGGCAAGCCCCGTATCGCTTTGGGCGTTGTCGGCAGTAATAACGGGCGTAGCCCTCTTCGAGTTCTACAGGATAATATTCGACGGAAAACTCTCCGCGGCCGCGTATGCGGCACATATCGCGGCCGGGATATACGTTACATCCGCCCTGTGGGCATGCGCCTTCAAGCCGTTCGGGACGGAAAATGCGGCCGTACCGGCCATGCTGCCCTACCTGGCATACGTATGCATCGTGTTCATTTCGGGGCTTTACAGCCGCAGCCAGAGCCCCTTTACCGACAACGCCAGGTTCCTTGCCGGACACATCTACATAGCCGTCCCCGGCGGGCTGCTTGGCCATATTGCAGCATACCCGGGCATGGCTGCAGCCGTGTCGTACTCGCCTTACGTCCTGCTGGCGTTCTTTATCATGATATGGATATACGATACCGGCGCGTACGTTACGGGCAGCACAATGGGCAAGCACAGGCTCTTCCCGCGCATATCGCCCAAAAAGTCGTGGGAAGGGGTATTCGGCGGCATGGCCTTTGCCCTGGCCGCCTCGGCAGGAATCTTCTTCTGGTTCGCGTCGATAGGGTACAGGACCCTGACGCTCGGCCAATGGCTGGGACTCGCACTTACCGTTACCGTGGCCGCCACGTTCGGCGACCTTACGGAATCGCTGCTGAAAAGGAACCACGGCGTCAAGGATTCGGGGAACATACTCCCGGGACACGGCGGCATGATGGACCGCTTCGACAGCATATTCATTGCCGCCCCGGCAGCATTCATCTATCTCACCCTTCTGGAAATGGCGTAACGGCAGCCATGCGCGGAAATACAAAGGCGACGCCTGCACCCCTGTCGGATGCAGGCGTCGCCGGTTTTTAACGTACGCCGGTGTACAAGACTCCGGCAACCCCTGCGCGCCGCCGTGTTGCGGCCACTCTGCCGGAAAGGTACGTGCAAGCCCCTGATGAAGCTGGTGAAACCTTGAAGGAGATAAACGGCCATGCCCCCGCCGCGGGACGGGGGATACGCTACTTTACCCCTTTTACCTTGTAATCGCAGGAGACCTTCCCCTTTAAAATTGCATTCAGCTTCGACTTTATCAACTGCTTGCGGATAGGCGACAAATGGTCGATGAAGAGCTGCCCCTCCAGATGGTCGTACTCGTGCTGTATGACGCGGGCCATATACCCGTCGAACCACTCGGTATGCTGTACGAAGTTCCCGTCGCAGTACGTTACCTTTATCTTCTCCTTGCGCGATACCGGCTCGTGTATCCCCGGGAGGCTCAGACACCCCTCCTCGCGCGACACCGACGGGCCGTCCGTCTCCTCGATACGGGCGTTTATCATAGTCTTCCGGAGCCCCGCATACTGCGGATAGATATCGGCCAGAGGGTCGAGGTCGAGAACCAGCAGGCGGACGGGCAGCCCCACCTGCGGGGCCGCGAGACCTATCCCCTCCGAGCGTTTGAGGGTCTCGTACATACTCTCCACCAGTCCGGTCAAACCGGGATAGTCCGGGGTTATATCCTCGGCCTTCTTGCGCAAAACGGATGTACCGTACAAATATATAGGCAGAATCATATATTACTGTTTTTGTATTGTCTGCTGTCCAAATAGTCCTGTAACAGGATAACTGCGCTCACCTTGTCGACAAGCGCCTTGTCCCTGCGCGCCGCTTTCCTTACCCCGCCGTCTATCATGGCCCGGTGCGCAAGGACCGACGTATAGCGTTCGTCGTACTCCACTATGGGAATATCGGGGAAACGGGTACGGAAACTGCGGACGAACTTCTCCACACGCGCCATATTCTCCGACGGGGTATTGTCATTCCTGCGCGGCGCGCCTATCACAACCTCGTCGACAGGTTCGGCCGAAAAGTAGGCTGCAAGGTAGTCCGCCAACGAAGAGGTCTCTACCGTACCGAGCGGGTTTGCCGAGATACGGAGAAGGTCCGTAACAGCCAGCCCGGTACGCCTGGCCCCGTAGTCTATCGACAGAATTCTTCCCATAACAGAAGGCAAACTTACAAAAAAAGGATGAATAAACAGCATGTTGCGCCCTGCGCGGCAAAAAAAGCGCACCCATGGCGCACCGGGGGCGCGCCGCCACTACCCAATTGCCAAAGCCGCGGACGCCGTTCGCCCCCCCCCGTTGCGACTTCACGGCGGTATGGCGGAGCATCCGGCAGCAAAGGGCAGAGGGCGAAAAAAGAGGCTGCGGCGGAAACTTCCGTTCCGCCGCAGCCCGTTATCTGTCCGGCAGCCGCAGCCGCCGTATTATCTGCGTTGTACTTCCGTTACAGAGCCAGTATCTGCTTGCTTCCGGTTATCGTACCCGTAGCGCCTTCGTAAGATACCGTGAGGTTGAACGTCGCCACGCCACCGGAAACCTGGATTGTACCGCCGGTTATCTCGCACTCGGTAGAACCTGCGCTAACCGGGAAGGTAACGGTTCCGCTGAAGTCCGTGCCGGCAGTGTAGGTACCGTCCGCCGTAAGAATCTCCGTATCAAGAGAGAAGGTATAGTAGTCGGACGAACCTGCTTCCGTATCGACGAAGAAGATCGGGTCGCCTGCGAAGTAAACCACATAGTAGTCGGAAGGCAGAGCGCTGATATCGGCATCGATAGAGAGAGTACGTACTGTTATCTCGCGCTGGTCGGAAGCATACGTGTTATAGTCGTCCTTGATTTCAACTATAACCGCCGCCGTACCTTCGGCAAGCGCCGTTACTTTACCGTTTGCATCCACCGAAAGGATATCGGGGCGGGACGAGCGCCACGAAAACTCGCTCTCGTCTACCGTATAGTTCGCATGCAACAGCTTGGTTACCGTGCCTTCTTCGCCTACATAGAGGGAAGAGGGGGCGGTGGTTATCTCCAGCGGGGACCTTCCCTGGCTTATCATAACCTGGTCGAGCCTCAACTTGGCGACAACGGTAAGCTCGTCGCTCTTCTCCTTGTCTCCTTCGCCGGCCTGTGCCTTAACCTTTATCGTACCGGCCTTCTTGACATTCAACTGCCACGAAGTTATGTTGCCGTCATCGTCCTTGTTGGCTACAGCCTCGGCAAGGTCGGCACCTTCGGTTACGGTGTAGGTTATCGGCCATGCGGTTGCCGAGGTTGCAGGGTCCATGACAGCTTCCAGAGGTACGGTAGCTGCATTAGTCTCGATATTGTCGGGGTTGAACGTTACCGAGCTTACGGGAATGGACGCCTTGTCCTGGATTGTTACCGATGCCGTAATCGTCTGGTTCAGGTACTCTGCATAGGTTCCTCCCTGCTCGCCCTGCGGGTTGTAAACGCTGAAGGAAACCGAAGCTGAACCTGCCGACGTACCTACCTGATACTCGAATTCTGTATAGAGGTTGTCGGCCGAAACCTGACGCCCGAGCGGGATTATTACGGGATCGCCGCTCTGCTCAATGTTCCAGTCGATGAACGCGGCGCGGGTATCGGGATCGATATAGTGGTATACCCTTATCTTGAACTTGTTGGGGTTGCTTGCATCCGCGCTCATGTCGGCCGTTACCGATGTGGTCAACGTCATTTCCGTAGGAGGTATCGTGTACGTATTGGGCCTTGTGAACGAGATATAAACCGCTTTGTAGGTAGAACCGTCGTCAACATTCAAGTGAGAGAGGAGCTGCTTGCCGAATGCGCTTATTACAAGGTTTCCGTTCCCGCCTACGCTACCGGCTGAAATATCCATGGAGAGACTGTACGACTGTCCTGCCTGGTATGTATCCGGGGTGATTACGGGAGTTCCGAGTGTTACGCCCACACCTGAAACGGAGTAGTTGGACTTGTCGAGAAGGGCTTCCTTCACCTTGGCGAACGACAGGTCGCCTGCATTGTCGTCATCTACGTAGAAATTGTACGTAAGCGTGCCACTGCCTTCTGTCGTAATGTCGATATTGTTCTCGGAACCGGGGTTGTTTCCGGGATTGGACGGTTCGATAGTATTGAACGACAGGTAGAGCGAAAAGTCGACATGTACTTCAATGTTCTGCGTAAGGTCGCCCACCGATACGGAGCACGCAAGGTTCTCGTCGGTATCGCCCGACTCGAGCACTATAACGTAAACCTTTCCGGTAGTGAAACCATCCGGCAGTTCGCCACCGTCATATGCCGGATCGAGGTCCAACATGTAATCCTTGTATGCATACAGCGTACATTTCGACTTGATGCCGTTCTGGTCGCCTATGGTACCGTCGTCGTTGAGACGGAACAGTTCTGCCGTTATGGGGAAACACGTTACGTCGGAGAACTTGGGCGAAATCCATACGTTTACCGTATCGGTCGCCGCCTGCTTGATATAGATGTTCTGGCGTGCGATATATACCGAATCGGCCGTTACGGAACGGTTGCCCACATAGAGTTTTGCTATGGCATAACGCCCGTTGTCGAGGCTCGCCTTTACCGTAGTTTCGCCGTCGGCCTTACCTAATACCTTACCGGTCTGGTCGATCGATGCGACGCTTTCATCGTCTACCGACCATTTTACTGCACCACCGTACACGGAATTGCTGGTGGACTGAACTGTTACGAAGAACTGGAACTCTTCGCCGACACTTATGTTCTTCGTCTCAACGTTCATCGAAACGAACTCCGCATCCTCCTCCTTACACCCGGGCGTAAAGATTACGGCAAGTACGGTAAGCGCCGATAATAAAAATTTTCTCGTTATCATAATGCTTCAATATTTTACTTGATTAAAAATTCTTGGGTATCGGCCATCCGTACGAATAAACAGATTCGTCTTCGTCGTAAGTCCAGGGATACTCTGAAGGATCGCCCTCAAAGTAGAGACGCATACCGCCGCTGTTTTCACCGGGGATACCGAATACGGTAAGGGCGCTCGCGATATTGGGTATGTCTATCAGCACGTTCTCGTCCGATTCGTCGTAAGGGATACGGCGCAACTGCAGTTCAACGGGGAACGTCGGGTTTCCTGTCCACTTGTTGGCTTCGGGTACCGGAATGAGACGCGGGTATCCTGTACGGCGGAAGTCGGTCCAGGCCTCGTATCCTCCGTTGGGGAACATAGAAATCCACTTCTGCGTGATTATCTTCTCCAGTTTGGTCTCGTCCGATTCGCTATCGTCCCACTTGACGCCTATCGCTATACGCCCTGCGCAACTGTTGCTGTTTACATAATAATCTACATAGTCGATATTCTTACCGTTTATTCTCTCTATTTCGGTACGCGCAAGGTATTCATCCACGCCGGATGCCCCGTAGCGGGTGAATACGGCACGGATACCGTCCTCGTAGTTCTGCTGCGCGCTCCCGCCGATGCCCCAGCGAAGCGCCGCCTCGGCCTTGAGGAAGAGCACCTCTTCCTTGCAAACCCATGTCTGGCGTATGAATTTTACCGGAGTATTGACCTCGGAGAAGTTGTAGTAACCTACACCCGACGATTTGGGCTCCATTGTTACGCCCTGACGGATTCCTACATAGTCTACACCGGCTGCGAGCATCGTTGCGCCCGAGCTCTTGTCGTTTATCTGGCCGGAGTTGGTGGTGAAGAATACTCCTATAAGGGGGTGTCCGAGACGCTTCATCGCATTCTCGATGGAACCGCCCATACGGCAGTCGGCCCACCCTTCCTTGGTGGAGGAGATTGAATATGCCGGATGGACGTTGGTCCCCTGCAACCATGAACCGCCGAAATCCTCTTCCAATACCCCGTTGCCGCTCAAAGCCTCGGTAGCTACCTGCTGCGCAAGGGTAGGATTGGGTTTTGCAAGGCACATGGCAAGACGGAGCTTTATGGTATTGGCAAGCTGTACCCACTTCTTCCAGTTGTAGGCCGAATAGGCGTCGGTTGCCGTTCCGTTCTGCATTCCCTCGCCCTCTATGGCACGCAGGCTCTCGGTATCGGGCTGAACCTGCTCGAGTGTGGCTATCGCCTCGTCGAGGTCGGCAAGTATCATGTTATAGGTCTCTTCCTGCGACTGGTAGGAGAGAGGGCGCGAAGCCTTCAAATTACGGCTGTCCACGTAGGATATCGCTCCCTTTACGTTTACCGACCTCAATGCGGTCATACCGTATATTATCTGAGCGATGGCCTTGTACTCGGGCTTGCCGAAATCGTTTGCCTGCGTATATGCATGGTAGAGGGACGATGTCGGGCCGATGCCGCCTGCCGACGGGTAATAGTCGTTAGGCCACGAATACGTGAAGGGCAGAGGACCTCCGTACTGGAACGTGGAACGGTTTACCGTGAAATACCCGGCAAATACGTCCACCGAGTTGGTAAACTCGTACTGGTATGCGTGCTGTGCTGAGTTTATGGAACTCAGGGCCGACTGAAGCTCACCGGTAAGCGTCTCCAGCGTGGTAACCTCAGTGGCGTTCTCGTCGCCTTGCACAATGTCGATCTGCCACAACTGCAACTCCTGCTTGGGACCGCAAGAGAAGAGAGAGCCTGCAAGCAAGGCAATTCCTAAACTTTGGATTAACTTGTTCATGTTTTATATCTTTTTTATTAAATTCAAATTAGAACGTAACTTTTATATTGAATCCATAGCTTCTGGTAGTCGGGAGAGAGTACGATTCCACACCACCGAAGTTGTTACCTGCCGTTACCGAGATGTCGGGATCGACCGGAGCTTTCTTGTATATGAAGCCGAGGTTCCTGCCGACCAGCGATATGGTAAGGTTCTTGGATACGCCCAACAGGTCGTAGAACGTATAACCTACCGATATTTCGCGGAAACGGATATTGGTTGCGTCGTATGCGCAGTCGAGCTGGTTACCGCCGATAGCCTCGTAGTACGACTGGGCCGGAACTTTCTGCCCGTCGGGCAACGTTACCGCAGCTACCTCTACGCCGTCCCATACCACGGTCTGGCCGGAAAGACGGGCATCGGCCGAACGCTGCGACAGTCCGTAGAAGTCCATGTCAGCTTCGGTGAGCGATATAACCTTGCCGCCTACCTTACCGTCGATCAACATGTATACCGAAAGGCCTTTCCACGAGAAGGTGTTGTTCCATCCGAAAGTGAACTTGGCCGTGGTGTTGCCGATATACCTGTCGTAAGTGGACGATATCTGCGGCTGACCGTTGGAGTTAACCTGTATGAGGCCCGTGTTCGGGTCACGGACGAAGTCCTTGCCGTAGAGGTCGCCGTACGAACCGCCCACCTTGTACTTGGACTGTATGGAGAGGGAGCTTGCCCCTACGGTTATTTCAACCTGACCTCCGTCGGACGGCGTGTAGGTTTCGAGAATCTTGTTGTCGTTGTATGCAAGGTTGATACCCGTGGTCCAACGGAACTCTTTTCCGAAACGCATGTGGTAGTTGGCCGTGAATTCGACACCGCGGTTGCGGATCTTACCCGAGTTGATAGGCTGGGTCTGTCCGGCGGCGTTGGTTATGTTCAGGTACTGGTTGGACATGGTGTTCTGGTAGAACGTAAGGTCGAAGTCCAACTTGTTGTTGAGGATTATACCGTCGATACCGAACTCTATACCTTCGGTGGTCTCGGGCTTGGGGTTCTCGAACGGCGCGTTACGTGCCGATATCGCACCGCTCTGCGGGTTTATGGTCTGCACGTTGTAGTTGTTGAGAGGTATGGAGTTACCTACTATGGAGTAAGATCCCCTCACCTTCAACTGCTGCAGGTTGCGGAACTTCCTGTTGAAGAACTTGTCGAGGAGCAGGTTGGCACCTACCGACCAGTAGGGGAACGAGAGATACCCTTCTTCGGACGTGGTGAACTGCTGGAAGGCTTTAGACCAGTCGTTCCTTATTGATGCATCGATGTACGCCCTTTCCCAAAGTCCTATCTGGGCCGTTGCGAATATTGCGGTTTCCCAGTTGTCAGTTATACCGGATGCGGATGCCTGGAGCAGGACGTCCTTCTTGTTGCCTGAAAGGCTGCTGCTCTGACCCGGCCATGTGATGTTGGGGTAGGCGAACGTGGTATCGTTCCACGTCGTTATGGAGCTGTTGGACGAACGCGTCCTCTTGAAGCTGGAACCCAGAGTTGCGCTGACCGATATGTTCTTGAACTCCTTGTTATAGGTAAGCAGGTAGTCGGAATAGATGTCGCGGGTTGTCGCCTCCGAGCTGTAGTACCATGCGGCACGGGTCTGGAACTGGTCGGACCAGATTGACGCCACGCGGTAGTTGTAGTTGCTGGTCATGGTCTTGTCCAAACTTACGCGAGCCTGGAAGTCAAGGCCTTTTATTATTTCGTACTTCGCCGTTATGTTCATAAGGATACGGTCCTTGTCGAGGTCATCGTCTATTGCATCCTGCATGAAGTACGGGTTGTTGATCCAGGCATCCCCGCCGAACGGCCATGTCTGTACGGGCCATCCCTGGAGGTTCTTGTTTATCCTTACGATTTCGTCGTCGGTAGTTCCGGTGTGGGTTCTGTTCTTGTCGAAATAGCGCAGGTCCACTGCGGTAGGCATACGGTAGAGTCCCGACAACGCGTTGAACGCCTTACCGATTGAAGGACGGTTCTCGGTTTTCTGCGTGATATAGTTCAACGAGAGGTCGATTTTCAACTTGTTGTTGAACGCGTTGAACGTCTCCTTGAACAGCATGTTGTGGCGCACGAAGCGGTTTCTTTCGAGCAAGCCTTTCTGAACGGTGTTACCGTACGAGAAGTATGCGGTAGTGGTTTCGTTACCGCCGCTCAACGATATACTGTTGTTGTAGGTCTGCCCTACCTTGAAGAAGTCGTTGGTCTGGTTCTTCGCGTTCCTTGTAAGGTACGGGAAGAGGGCGAGTTCGTCGTTCGTCAGCTGGCCGACGGGTTTGCCCCAGCCGTTGTTGGCTATGGTAGTACCGGTTATCTGCGGAGCGAAGTCCGTCTGCTTGTCGATTGTGAAGAGCGGGGTTTCAAGCGTGATGTTGCTCGATACGTCCACCCTTATCTTGCCTTCGCGGCCTCCCTTGGTATTGATTATTATCACACCGTTGTTTGCGGCGCTACCGTAAAGGGCCGCTGCGTTAGGACCTTTCAGCACGGACATGCTGGCGATGTCGTCGGGGTTGATCATGGAAAGGGCATCACCGGCGTCGCGCCCGCCCTCTACGGCTACCTCGCTGGTCTGCGTAGACAAACCGTTGGACAGAGGTATACCGTCCAATACGATAAGAGGCTGGTTGTTACCGAGCATGGAGGTCGCACCGCGGAGGATTATCTTGGACGAACCGCCACCGGCACCCGACGAGTTCGGGGTAATATTAAGACCGGCCATTTTCCCTTGCAGCGAGTTCATGAAGTTGGACTCCTTCGCACGGGTCAACTCCTTACCTCCCACCTGCTGGGTAGCATAGGTCAGAGACTCGGCTTTCCTTTCTATACCCATTGCGGTTACGACAACTTCGGAAAGCACCTGATCGTCTTCTTTAAGGGTTACGTTTATGGTTCCTTTGTTGTTTACGGGAATTTTCTGCGTTGCATATCCTATATAGGAGAACACGAGGGTTTTCTTCCCGTCGGGTATCTGCAACTCGTAATTTCCGTCCAAATCGGTAGATGTCCCGATTGTAGTCCCGTCGACCGATACGCTCACACCTATAAGGGGCTCCTTGGTGTTGTCGATAACGGTTCCCTTTACTACAAACCCGGCAGTTTGAACAACTCCTTCCACCGATGACACGGCTTCGGCCCTGGCCTTCCTGGCAGCATTGGCTGTCAAGGGTAGCAAAGCCGCAAAAAGAAGACTCATTCCGAGCTTTGTTATCAAAGTCGGACTAAGACAGGCAAAAACGCACTTCGCCAAACGGCTGTCGTGCTGAATTTCTTTTCTCATAGACTATGTTCTTGTTGTTAATATATTGATTAAAATTCAGTCTTCTGTTCCCCTCCAAACAAAAAGCCGCACTCTTTCTTGAATCAGCTTGCGGCGCGGCAGACAAAGGAGTTCCCATCCTGCCCCTTTTGTTTTGCAGATATATCCGGCCTCTTTTTTGTTCCTATAATTTTATGTTAAAAACGTTTCATTTTTAACACACGCAAGAACCCAGTTTGGGGTATATCTCCCGCAAAGATATACATTTTTTTCATACTCGTACCCCTTTTTAGAAAAAAAGTCCCAAAAAAAAAGTTAGCGTTAATGATAAAATAAAAAAATATATATATATTCGCTCCCGAACTGAAATTTCCAATAATATATGGAAAAGCTAATGTATTGTAAAGAGTACAATCTCAACAAAATTTCCGTAAACCTGCTTTGGCAGTACATAAGCACCCCTACCGGCCTGGCTACGTGGTTCGCCGACGCTGTCGAGGCCGACGGCAAGGACATCTCCTTTTTCTGGAACAGGGAGGAGAGCAAGGCCGAAATAAGCGGGATGAGGCAGGGCTCGCACATAAGGTTCCACTGGACGGACGACTGCAATCCGAAAACATATTTTGAACTGAGGATTTCGCATAACGAACTTACGGGAAACGTGGTGCTGACGGTAACCGACTTTGCGGAACAGGACGAAGTGGACGACAGCAAGAAACTGTGGGACGAACAGATTTCGGCCCTCCGCAAGCGCCTCGGCACCTGACGCCACGCCTCCACCCTGCCCTTCCCCGATGCCGGAGTTTGCGCCGGGAACGGGCACCGGCCCGCCGTTCCGCCGCTACCAGCACCCTTCCGCCCGCCGACAGCAGAGGCCCGCGACCACGACCCGACGGCACACAAGACCTGACGGCACCTTACCACAATACCGCGGGAGCGGCCCGCTCCCGCCCCCCCGATACACGCAAATGCGCACGGCAGGCTTCCGGCGCGCACACGGGAGCGCCGGCCTGCCGGAGTTTGCACCGGGCAACCGGCCGTGGGGCAAAGCCCTAAAACCGCACCCCGGATTGCGCGTTATTCGGTTCCTTTCACTATCTTTGCAGCGGCATATTATTGCCTACATGCGATGCTCAGGATAAAACGCTTATATATTTTTATTCTCAAGACGTTCCTGCCATTGTTCCTGATGACTTTCGCCATTTGCCTGTTCATCGTGCTGATGCAGTTCCTGTGGCGACACGTAAAGGACCTCGTGGGGAAAGGGATTGAGATTGAACTGCTGGCGGAACTCTTCTTCTACGCCGCACTGTCGATGGTGCCGCTCGCCCTGCCGCTGGCGATACTCCTGGCCTCGCTGATGACTTTCGGCAACCTGGGCGAACGGTTTGAACTGCTTGCCATAAAAGCCTCGGGCGTTTCGCTTATAAAGATGATGCGCCCGCTTATAATAACAATCGTAATTATTTCCGTAGCGGCATTCTTCTTCCAAAACGACGTCCTGCCGAAGACACAGGTGAAGATGTACTCGCTGCTGTATTCCATGAAACAGAAGTCGCCCGAACTGGAGATTCCCGAAGGGGTGTTCTACGACCAGATAAAGGGGTACAACCTGTACGTAAAGCAGAAGGACCGGAAAACCGGCATGCTGCACGATATTATAATATACGATATTTCGGACGGCTTCGAGAATGCGATGATTATCCTCGCCGACTCGGGGAAACTGAAATTTACCGACGACAAGAAATACCTGTTCCTTACCCTGTACGGGGGCGAGTCGTTCGAGAACCTCAGGGACCAGCGCGGGGCTACCGGAAGCGTGCCTTACAGGCGGGAGGTATTTTCCTTCAAGGATATCCTCATCCCTTTCGACGCGGGCTTTACCAGAATGGACGAATCGTCAATGGCCGACCAGCACATAGGGAAGAACATATCGAAACTGCGCAGTTCAATCGACTCCATGTCGCTGAAAGTGGACAGCATAGGCATGGATATAGGCAAGGACCTGAAACGCTCGGGGTACTACACCATCACCAACAGGCCGTCCATATCGATTGCCCCGCCGGAGAGAAAACCGCTGGAGGGCTTCGACATTGAAGAGATATACGCCTCGGCCCCGATTCAGCAGCGCGAGAACTGGCTCAACAGGGCGCTGACGCGCGCCAGGAACGTAAAGCAGGAGTACGAGTTCAAGAGTTACAATGCCGACTCGCAGAAGTTCATGATAAGACGGCACGAGATTGAAATGCACAAAAAATTCACCCTGTCGTTCGCGTGCCTCGTCTTCTTCTTTATCGGCGCACCCCTCGGGGCGATTATCAGGAAGGGGGGGCTGGGTACGCCTATCGTCATTTCGGTATTCCTGTTCATTTTCTACTACATAATAGACAATTCGGGGTACAAAATGGCCCGCGACGGGGTATGGCCCGTATGGGAGGGGATATGGCTCAGCTCGGCCGCACTGCTCCCGCTCGGCATCTTCTTCACATACAAGGCGATGAACGACTCTTCGCTGTTCAACAGGGATGCATACCTGAACTTCTTCAAGAAAGTGTTCAAGAGACACCTTACCCGGAAACTGGAACTGAAGGAGATTGTAATGGATGATGTATCGGATGCCGAAATGCTGAGAAGGGCCGCTGAACTGGACGAGACATGCAAGGCCATGCAGGAGAGCTGCGGCAAGGGGATACAGGGGTTTGCGGCTTACTGGCGGAAGGGCGTGGACATGAAACTGCTCGACAGGCTGCGGAACGAGACGGAAAGTTTTGTGGAATACGCAACCAACACCCGTTCGCAACTGGTTATCCTGAAACTGATGGATTATCCCGTCCTGCGCAGGTCGTTCTTCTACTCGCCCTGCCGCGGCAATGAAAAGGCCGGACTGGTTGCGGCGGCGCTCCTGCCCCTTTCCGTCCCGGTTTACCTTATAGGCCTGTACGAACAGAAGGACCTGAAACGGGAGCTGGAGGTTATTCGGAAAACGAACGCCGAAATAAAAATCCTCGTAGAGAGGGATATGGAAAAGAAGAAAAACAACGAAACTATATAACTGTTATGGAAAATAGAATAATGCTCGACAGCATAGACAGCGCAATAGAAGAGTTCAGAAAGGGGGAATTCGTGATTGTCGTGGACGACGAGGACAGGGAAAACGAAGGAGACCTGATAATCGCCGCCGAGAAGATTACGCCCGAGAAGGTGAACTTCATGCTGAAACATGCCAGGGGCGTACTTTGCGCCCCCATTACCTTGTCGCGCTGCAAGGAACTCGACCTGCCCCACCAGGTAAGCGACAACACCTCGGTTCTGGGAACGCCCTTTACCGTTACCATAGACAAACTGGAGGGGTGCTCCACGGGGGTTTCGGCCGCCGACAGGGCCGCTACCATAAGGGCCCTGGCCGACCCTGCCTCGACACCCTCCACTTTCGGGCGGCCGGGACACATAAACCCCCTTTACGCCCAGGAGAAAGGGGTGCTCCGCCGCGCGGGGCATACGGAAGCGGCCATAGACCTGGCCAGACTGGCAGGACTTTACCCTGCCGGGGCGCTTATGGAGATTATGAATGAAGACGGTTCGATGGCCCGGTTGCCGGAACTGCGCAAAATGGCCGACGAATACGGGTTCAAGCTTATTTCCATTCGCGACCTGATTGCCTACAGGCTGAAACAGGAATCGATAGTGGAGAAAGGCGTAGAGGTGGACATGCCTACCGGACACGGGCATTTCAGGCTTATTCCGTTCCTGCAGAAGTCGAACGGGCTGGAGCATGTGGCGCTGTTCAAGGGGACGTGGGAACCGGACGAACCGATACTGGTACGCGTCCATTCTTCGTGTTACACGGGCGATATCTTCTGCTCGAAACGCTGCGACTGCGGCGAACAGCTGCACAAGGCGATGGAGATGATAGACCGCGCCGGGAAAGGGGTTCTGGTTTACCTGAACCAGGAGGGCCGGGGCATAGGGCTTATGGACAAGATAAAGGCCTACAAACTGCAGGAGGACGGCATGGATACGGTGGACGCCAACATTATTCTGGGACACCTGGCCGACGAACGCGATTACGGCGTGGGGGCGAGCATCCTGCACGAACTGGGGGTACACAAGATGAAACTCATAACCAACAACCCGGTAAAACGCATCGGGCTGGAGGGGTACGGGCTGGAGATTGTGGAGAACGTCCCTATCGAGATTGAGCCGAACCCGTACAACGAGTTCTACATGAAGACCAAGAAAAACCGCATGGGGCACAACCTGCCGCACCTTAAATAAACTTTGCCGGGAGAGCCATGGTTGTCCGCCTGTATGAAAACAATCCGCGTCAGAGCGACGTAGAGAAGATTGCCGACACGTTGCGCAGCGGCGGGGTTGTGATTTACCCCACCGATACGGTTTACGCAATAGGGTGCGACGCCCTGAACGTGAGGGCCGCCGAACGGATTTGCAAGCTGAAAGGAATAAACCCGCTCAAGTCGAACCTGTCGATTCTGGGCTGGGATATCGCCTCGCTCAGCAAATACGCCAAAATAAGCGACTCCAATTTCAAGTTGCTGAAAAACAACACTCCCGGCCCGTTCACATTCATACTGCCTACGGCTTCGGGACTGCCCAAACTGTACAAGAACAGGAAGAGCGTAGGGGTAAGGATTCCCGGCAACTCCATTCCGCGCAAACTGGCGGAGGCCCTGGGAAACCCGCTCCTTTCATCGTCGCTGAACGATGACGAAGAGATTGGATATGTTACGGACCCCGGGCTTATTGCCGAGAAGTACTCGGGTATTGCCGACGTTATAATAGACGGCGGCATCGGGGGAGAGGTTGCGTCGACCGTGGCCGACTGTACCGGAAACGAGGTTGTCATTGTAAGGCAGGGGGCAGGGGAACTGATATTGTAGCCGCACGCCCCGAAGCAGGGATAACAGGAGAGCCGTACCGGGCGTTTCTGCCGGTACGGCTCTCCTGTTATCTTTTCATTTCCTTTTCAGCGGCACTGCGGAACCCCTGCCGCCATGGCGTTTACAGCGGGCAGCCGCATACGGCCATCCGGTTGCGAAGGGGGTTGGCGTACATTTCGAGCATCCTGGCCTTTAGATAGGGGTAATCGGGGCTGGGCAGGTTTTCTATCTTTGCAAGCTGCCCTTCGAGATAGGTCTCGAACTCCTGTTTTTCGGCAGGGGTATACTTGTCGACAAACCGGCCCGTTGCGGCAAGCATGTCGTACGCCACGTAATTGCCCGCAAAGAGGCAATACCCCTGATGTATTTTCCTGTCCATTATCGCGGCCACGGCCGTAAAGAATTCGGAACGCTTGAGGTGGCACGGGAGTTTTGCCACTTCGGCATTTATGGAACCCGATATGGAGAAACGGATATTCCCCTTTTTTCCCAACAACCCGGTGGACATGCTTTTCAAATCGTCCTTGGGCGACTTCCTGTAATCGGGGTTGTCGCGCTTCAACTGGAACTCGCGCGCCTTCAGGTAATCGCACGGGTCGTACTCGTACGATATGGAGACGGGGGCTATGTTCAACGCTTCCACGTTATGCCGCAGGTCGCCGTCGCCCTCCAGCGCCAGCATCTTTATGACGCTCTCCTGCGTCCTGTCGTCGGAATTTTTCGCCCGCCCCTCGCGCTGGGCTATCCATACGGAACGGTTCTTGTCGCGCAGGGCGTGGTTTATGTATCCCGACAGGCGGTGTGCCTCTTCGAGCGTCTTCATCATGGGCATGTTGCGGTATACGATAATGCTTTTGTTCACGCGCACCAACTGGCTCATCCACGGATAGACGAGCAGGTTGTCGCCCAGTGCGGTTTCGGGGGTGGGGATGCCGTGCTCGGCAAGCAACAGCCCAAGAAGGGTGGCGTCGAGCAGGATGTCGCGGTGATTGGATATGTATGTGTACGGTTTTGACGGGTCGATGTTCCCGAACCCGACTCCGAGAAGCGAATCGGACGTGGTTCGGGCTATCCAGCGGAGAAACGGGAAAAGCATGCGGGTCTGGAAATCATCGGTCGTGGAGACTTTGGAGAACTCCTGCATGAACGTGTCGGTATCGCCCGGCAGGTACTCCGCGACTTTTCTGAAATATTCCTCTTTTGACAGGCTGGCTACGGCTGCCGGTATCTCGTCGTCATTGAACGGACGTATATCGTCGAACTGCTCATCCATATCCTTTTTCTTAGTTTTTTGCGTCTTGTTTTCTTGACGGATTGTTTTTTATTGCGTCTTCGATTATTTCGGTCAGAATGTCGCGCATGGGAACTCCCATCGCCTTTGCCTGCTGCGGGATGAACGATGTTGCGGTCATGCCCGGAGTGGTATTGACTTCAAGCAGGTAGGGCTCTTCGCCTATTATTATATAGTCGGCACGGATTATGCCGCGGCACCCTATAAGGTCGTATATCCGTAGTGTGGTCTGCTGTATCCGGCGCGCCAGGGCGTCGGGGATTCTCGCCGGGGTTATCTCTTCTACCGCGCCGTTGTACTTGGCCTCGTAATCGAAGAACTCCTTGTGGCTCACCACCTCGGTTATGGGAAACGCCACGCTCCTGCCGCCCGCCTTGTAGCAACCGCACGTTACCTCGGTCCCGGGCATGAACTTCTCGGCCACGGCTTCTTCGCCTTCGGCCAGCGCCTTTTCAAGCGCGGGAAGGAACTCCCCGGGGGTCTTTACCTTCGTTGTCCCGAAACTCGAACCTCCGTCGTTGGGCTTCACGAAACAGGGATACGTTACCTTGTCGGCCACTTCCTGCGGCGTTACCTTGTCGCCCCTGCGTATCAGAAGGGACGGGGATATGTTTATCCCGAACGACGCGAGGTAGTGGTTGCAGGCGTATTTGTTGAACGTGAGGGCGGCGGCGAATACCCCGCAGCAGGAATAGGGTATGCCCAGCATGTCGAAGTACCCTTGCAGCAGGCCGTTCTCGCCTGGCGTGCCGTGTATGGTGATATATGCAAGGTCGAAATCGATTTTCTCGCCTTTTACGGTAATGCTGAAATCGTTACGGTCTACCGGTACGGTTGTCCCGTCGGGGAGTTCCGCCCGCCACGAACCGCGCTCCATTATTACGACCAGAGGGTCATACAGGGCGGAATCCAGAAAGTTCCTTATCGATTCGGCACTCCTCAATGAAACCGGATATTCCGATGAATATCCCCCCGCAACTATTGCTATACGGCGTTTTCTGTCCATTGTCATTCTGTGGTTCTGAATACAAAGGTATAACTTTATAACTTATTTTTCAAAATTTTCTCTGTTTGCGGTATAATTGCGCCACTTGGCGAGCAGCTCTTCCATGTCGCGGGGCAGAGGGGAGTTGAAAAAGAGGCGCTCGCGGGTTGCCGGATGCGTGAAGCCGAGCGTGGCGGCATGCAATGCCTGACGGGGGCAGAGGGCAAAGCAGTTCTGCACGAACTGGCGGTATTTGGCCGTGGGCAACCCTTTCAGTATCTGGTCGCCGCCGTATCTGGCATCGTTGAAGAGCGGATGCCCTATGTATTTCATATGCACCCTTATCTGGTGGGTGCGGCCCGTTTCAAGACGGCACTCCACGAGTGTGGTATAGCTGAAACGCTCCACTACGGAGTAGTGCGTTACCGCACTGCGCCCCTGGCTGCCGTCGGGATAGACGGCCATTTGCAGCCTGTCGCGCATGTTGCGCCCGATGTTCCCCTCTATCCGCCCGGAGTCCTGCTCGGTACGGCCCCAGACGAGGGCGAAATATTTGCGGTCGGTGGTCTTCTCGAAGAACTGCCTGCCGAGCGAGGTCTTGGCCGAAGGCGTCTTGGCTATCACCAACAACCCGGAGGTGTCCTTGTCTATCCGGTGTACAAGGCCGAGACGGGGGTCGCTGACGTCGAAGTTCCTGTCGTTGCGGAAATAATACGCCAGCGCGTTTACCAGAGTGCCGGTATAGTTGCCGTGCCCGGGGTGCACGACAAGCCCCGCAGGCTTGTTGACAACCAGCAGTTCGGAATCTTCGTAAACTATGTCGAGGGGTATCTCTTCGGGAATTATCTCGGTCTCGTAACGGGGACGGTCCATTACCACCGTTATTACATCGCCGGGCTTTACCTTGTAGTTCGATTTTACCTGACGGCCGTTGGCAAGGATGCACCCGGCTTCGGCAGCCTGCTGTATGCGGTTGCGCGAAACGCCTTCGGTGCGAACCGTAAGGAACTTGTCTATCCTCAACGGCGCCTGTCCCTTGTCGGCCACGAACCGGTAATGCTCGTACATCTCCTCGCCTGCCCCGCCGACCGGGGAGGTATCGGGAATTTCCTCTTCCATATCCCCGCCGGGGAAGGGTCCGTTCATGTCTGCTGGCTGCACTGCGGTACGGTATATGTTGTTCTGTTTGCGTATTGCCTGTTCTTTACTGCCCGTCGCCGGCCCCTACCTGCAGGGTTATCAGCGTGGTTACGGGAAGTTTCTCGCCTGCCGCGACCTGCCTGCCCCCTACCCTGACCCCCACTACGAGGTCTTTGTACGGGGAGGCCACGTATTCTATCTGCGGGGTGGGGAAACCGTAGGCCACAAGAAGCGACTGCGCCTGACGGACGGAGATGTCGGAGAGTTCGGGTATCGCCATTTTTTGCGGCTCCATGGAGTTTATGACAAGATAGACCGTGCGGCTGTGCTTTACCGACGTGCCCCCGCGCGGTATCTGCTCGAGGATTATCCCCGGCCGCGCCGTGCTTATGTAATGCGAGTCTATCACCTGGTAGTGCAGCCCCTGCTTCTGCAGTATGTGCGATATTTCAGAGACCTTGAGCCCCTTTATTTCGGGTACGCGCACCCCTTCGCCGTGATGCGTGTACTGCATGAGGAAGATGTTTACGGCCACTATTATGCCGATTAGCGCAGCCAGCATATAGAACAGATGCCGGATTATACGGTTATTCCATATATATGAGAAGATTTTTTTAATCATGTGCATGCCGCATGTTGTTATCCGGTGCGAAGTTAACCATTTTGCCCGATTCCGGCAAACGCCCCCTATGGTTATGGTCCACAAGTATTTGCCGCTTTATAAATCTTTTAACTGTACCTTTCGGTTTTTTTAGAGTAAAAAGATTACCTTTGCCATTATTTGTAACCTGTAATTATTTTGGAAATGGTCGGTTTTAAAGAGTTTTTGAAGAGGAAAGCGAATATATGGGTCTTCATCAGCCTGGGACTCTGTATAATCCTTGCCGTCTCGCTCTTCTTTATTTTGGCCCAACGCAAAGAGATGAACGACATAAAGACCCGTATGGCCATAGAGGAGG
Source organism: uncultured Bacteroidales bacterium (assembly GCA_949297125.1). Taxonomy (GTDB): domain Bacteria; phylum Bacteroidota; class Bacteroidia; order Bacteroidales; family G3-4614; genus Caccoplasma_A. The sequence goes on along the minus strand of CASFRS010000027.1, from coordinate 92,833 downwards.
AGAAACGGTACCTTGAAGCCGAATATGCGAATCTGGCCTTTGAATACGACAGGTTCGAGGGGAGCAAGATGCTTATCAACAACGACTCGCTCATCAACCAGCTGGAAAACGAAAAGCTGAAGGTCCAGCGGTTGCAGGAGGAGTTGAAGACAACGAAGGATATCGATGCCAAAAGGATACGCGAACTGAAAAAGGAACTTGCCACGCTGAGGTCGGTGATGCGCGCCTATGTGATACAGATAGATTCGCTGAACACCCTTAACCAGAAACTTACGGCCGAGAACAGGGCCGTGAGCGACAAGTACCGGGAGGCTGCCGAAACAGCCACCCAGTTGCAGAAGGACAAGGAAGAGCTTGCGCAGAAGGTTACGCTGGCTTCAAGGCTCGATGCAATCGGGATAACCGTAAACACGCTGAATTCAAAAGGCAGGAATACCGGCAGGATAAGCAAGATAGAGTATATAGAGGTGAACTTTTCCATTGCCAAGAACGTTACCGCCCAACCGGGGGAGAGGTATGTGTACCTGCGGATTGTAAAACCCGACAACGATGTTCTGGTAAAAAACAGGAACGACCTGTTCGTTTATGAAGACACGGAAATAAACTATTCGGCAAGGAAACTTGTAGAGTATAACAGCGAGGAGACCCCCGTAACGCTGTACTGGACGGTTGAAGAGTACCTGTACCCGGGCGTATACCGGATGGAAATCTTCACGGACGGGGAAAAGATTGGAGAGAAATCCATTACCCTGCAAAAGTAACGGCCCTGCCCCTGCAATACGCCCCGCGGCAACCTTGGCGGGGAACGGTGCGGACACGGCCGGCAAAAGGCAGCCGAACGCGTTGCCGACCTTACCGACCCGTAACGGAAAACACTGATTGTCTATGGTTCTTAATTTGTTTGATATGAAACGGTTTCTGAGCGTTATTTTTGCCATATCGGCCTGTTTCGGCACGGCTTCGGCCGAAGCGGTCCTGTCGCTCGACTCCTGCCGCAATATGGCGATAAGGAACAACAAGTCGCTTAAAATAGCGGAAGCCAACGCAAAAGCGGCTTCGTACAACAGGAAATCGGCCTTTGCCAACTATTTCCCGACGATAGACGTATCGGGGGGATACCTGTACAGTTCAAAGGAAGTCTCCCTGCTGAACGACGGACAAAAGTCGCTTCTGCCGAACCTCGGCTCGCAGATGAGCACGCCCATTGCCGGTTACCTCAAGCAACTTGCGGCCGTAGACCCTGCCCTCGCGGCAAAACTCGCCCCCCTCGCCAACGGCCTGGGTGATGCCATGAACGGTATTGGCTCGTCGCTGGTGGATGCGCTGCGCACCGATACGAGAAACATGTGGGGCGGCATGGTTTCGCTTACCCAGCCGATTTTTACCGGAGGGAAGATAATTGCATACAACAGGATTACGAAATACGCCGAGGAAATTGCCGAGAAGCAGAAGGACGCCTCGGTGAAGGATGTGGTGTTCGGCGTGGATGAGGCTTACTGGCAGGTTGTTTCGCTTGTCCAGAAACAGCAGCTTGCCGAAGAGTACCTGAAACTTCTGGATACTTTGCAATATAACGTGGACGCCCTTATTGAAGAGGGGGTAGCCACGAAGGCCGACGGGCTGACGGTGGCCGTAAAGCAGAACGAGGCCGAAATTACGCTGACAAAGGTTACCGACGGCGTTGCCCTGTCGAGAATGCTGCTTGCCCAAATGTGCGGTATGCCGATCCATACGCCGTTCAGGCTTGCTGACGAAGAGAACCTTTCTTTGTCGGGGACGCCCGGGAAGGTTGAGGCGATAGACATGGAGGACGTCTTTGCCAACAGGGAGGAGATACAGAGCCTTGAAATGGCTGCAAAAATCTACGACAACAAACGCCGCGTGGAGCTTTCGGCCATGTTGCCGAATATCGCCCTCGTGGGGAGCTACTCTTTTTCAAATCCCAACGTGCTGAACGGGTTCGACAAGAGCGTGGGCGGGCTGTTCAACGTGGGCGTGGTACTGCGCATCCCTATCTTCCATACGGCCGACCTGTTCAAGGTAAAGGCCTCGAAAGCACAGCAGGAGATAGCGAGACTGACTATGGACGACGCCAAGGAGAAGGTGGAACTGCAGGTCAATCAGGCCGCCTTCAAACTGGACGAAGCGTACCGGAAACTCAAAATGACGGCTAAAAACATGGAAAAGGCGGAAGAGAACCTGCAAAATGCCAATACCGGGTTTGCCGAAGGGGTACTTACCGCCTCGGACGTAATGGAGGCGCAGACGGCCTGGTTGCAGGCAAAATCGGAACTGCTGGACGCGAAAATAGACGCCCGCCTCTGCGACATTTACCTGTCGAAGGCTCTGGGCCGGATGTCTTACTGATTTTAGGGACTTGTTTACAAACTTCTATAATTTGAGTGTTATGAATGCTGCTCGCAAACAGAGAGAGAAAAGTATAGCGATAGGCCTGGTTTCGCTGGTAATACTTATCGCCGTACTGACAATCGTCGGTTTCTTCCTTACTTCGGAAAGGGATGAAATAATACAGGGCCAGGCCGAAGCTACGCAGGTGAGGATTTCGGGCAAACTGCCCGGACGGGTAACGGCGTTTTTCGTTTCGGAAGGAGAACGGGTAAGCAAAGGGGATACCCTCGTGGAGATATTCTCTTCGGATGCCGAAGCAAAACTGATGCAGGCCGAAGCCATGCGCAACGTTTACATGGCCCAGAACCAGAAGGTGGATGCCGGCGCACGCCGTGAAGTGATTGCAAGCGCATACGATATGTGGCAAAAGGCTGCCGCCGGTGCGGAGATAGCGAAAAAATCGTTCGACAGGATGGAGGCCCTGTACAAGAAAGGGGTGGTTTCAGCCCAGAAGAGGGATGAGGCAGAGGCCAACTACAAGGCAATGGCTGCGACGGAAAGAGCCGCAAAATCGCAATACGATATGGCCAGGAGCGGAGCGCAGGCCGAAGACAAGGAGGCTGCAAAAGCCATGCTGGAGGCTGCCAAAGGCGGGGTTGCCCAGGTTGAATCGGTTCTGGCCGACTCGTACCTGACATCGCCGATTGACGGGGAGATATCGGATATTTTCCCCAACGCAGGAGAACTTGTGGGCCAGGGTACCCCGATAATGAACGTACTGGACCTGGACGATATGTGGATTACGTTCAACGTAAGGGAGGAACTGTTGCAGAAACTCCCCATGGGGGCTGAAATAAAGGCTACCATCCCCGCTCTCGGGAACAGGGAGACCACATTGAAGGTTTTCTACATAAAGGATATGGGGAGCTATGCCGTATGGCGCGCCACCAAAGTTACGGGAAGCTACGACGCCAAGACTTTCGAAATTAAGGCCAGACCCGTGGAGAAGGTGGAGAACCTGCGGCCCGGAATGTCGGTTCTGATGGATTTGAAATAACCCGACAGGGGCTTATTAATATTCCGCCTGCAAATGCTGATTGACAGGATTAAATATTACGCCGGTATACTGAAACGGATATCGTGGCGCGAAATTGAGATTTTGCTGTCGCGACCGGTATATCTTCTGGGCATAGTGATAGCCCCGCTCGTCTGCTGCGCCCTGTTCCTGCCGCTGATGCGGAGCGGCCTGCCGCAAAGGATTCCGACAGGGATTGTGGATTTGGACAAGTCCGCCACGTCGAGAAACCTTGTCAGGAACCTGAACTCGCTGGAGACGCTTGAGGTCGTTTCGCAACCCAACAGCTTTACCGAAGCACGCGAAGCCGTACAGAAGGGGGTGATTTTCGGATTCCTTATCATACCGGAAGGGTTCGAGGCCAAGGCGCTGTCGGGCAGGCAGCCGGAAATATCGTACTATACGAACAACGCGTACTTTATCCCTGGAGCATTGCTGTTCAAAGGGTTCAAGACGATGACAATACTGTCGTCGGGACAGGTTACGTTGCAGACGAAACTTGCCAAAGGCGAATACGAATACCAGATTATGCCGCAACTGCAACCCGTAAGCTACGATGCCGTGGCTTTGGGAAACCCGTGGCTCAACTACTCGATATACCTGAACAACAGCCTGCTGCCGGGTATGCTGCACCTTATGGTGCTGCTTATGACCTGCTTCTGCATAGGACAGGAAGTAAAACGCCGTACGGCAAGGGAGTGGCTGGCGGAAAGCGGCAACTCGATTATCCTGGCCATTACGGGCAAACTGCTGCCACAGACGCTCCTTTTCTCGCTTACGGGCACGTTCTGCCTGTCGCTGATGTACGGGTACATGAAGTTCCCGCACGTGAACGGCTTCCTGCCCATGATTGCCGCCATGGTAATGATGGTTGTGGCCGCACAGAGCGTAGGGGTGATTATCATGAGTTTCGTGCCGTCGCTGAGGGTCGGCCTCAGCGTCGCGGGACTGTACGGGGTGCTTTCGCTGTCGCTTGCCGGCTTTACGTTCCCTACCGAGGCCATGTACGAGCCGTTGAGGATATTCAGCGAGATAATACCGCTCAGGCACTATTTCCTTATTTATTCGGGCCAGGCCCTGAACGGGATACCGTTCCATTATTCCATTCTGCAGTATTTTTATCTGTTTACCTTTTTCGCGGCTTCCCTGCCGCTTCTTAAAAGACTGAAACTTGCCGTATTGAGGCAGAATTATGTTCCGTAACGATGAAAAGATTCTTCAGACAGATATATATCGGGTTCCTGAACACGTGCAGGATATGGAGGGATGAATACACTTTCGTATTCAGAGACTACGGCGTGATGCTTTTCTTCTTTGCCCTTCCTTTTGCCTACCCCGTCGTCTACGCGCTGATTTACAATCCGGAGATTGTGCGCGACGTCCCAATGGCGGTGGTGGACGACTGCCGTACCCCGCTGAGCAGGGAACTGGCAAGGGACATGGATGCCTCGCCCGAGGTGGAGGTAGTATCGTACTGCGCCAACATGGAAGAGGCCAAGGAACTTATGTACAAGCGGAAATGTTTCGGCATACTGCACATTCCGGGCGATTTCAGCAGGAAACTGATGCGGGGCGAACAGAGTCCTGTTGTCCTGTTCTGCGATATGAGCATGCTGATAAATTATAAATCGCTGCTTATTGCCGTAACGGACGTAACGCTTAAAATGGGGGGAGAGCTGCAATGTGCCGCGCTGGGAAGCGACTCGCCGAAAGAGAAGCAGGTTATCATGAACCCTATCCCCTCTTCGTCGGTTACGCTGTACAATCCCGAAAGCGGATACGGCACTTTCCTTATTCCCGCCGTGCTGGTCCTGATTCTCCAGCAAAGCCTTATTCTGGGCATAGGGATGCTGGCCGGGGGGATGTACGAAAAGCGGCGGATGCGGTTTTACTACTACAACCTGCCCGGAAGCGAAAACCGCAACGTGATCCACCTTATTCTGGGAAAGGCCCTCTGCTATTATTCGCTATACATAATCAACGCTATCTACGTGCTGCACATAGTACCGTGGATGTTCCGTTTCCCGCAGAACGCCCCGCAATGGGACATATATATTTTCATAACGCCGTTCCTTTTGGCGACGATCCTGCTGGGGATGACCCTGTCGGTTTTCTGCAAGGAGAGGGAAGACTCCTTTATCCTGTTCGTCTTTACCTCTATCCCGTTCCTGTTCCTGTCGGGCATTACATGGCCCGACTTCGCAATGCCCGACTTCTTCAGGCTGATAGCGCAGTTCATCCCGTCGACGTTCTGCGTCAAGGGGTTTGTCCACATGAATACCATGGGGGCTACGATACATGACGTGGAAGGGTATTATCTGTCGCTGTGGGGCCTTGCACTGCTTTACTTCTTTTCGGCCTTCCTCGTTTACCGGTACAGGATTCTAAAGGAGAAGGGGAAAGGCGACGCCGGGAATGTGAGGAATGTTTTCGGAAGGCGATAATACGGACTGGACGGGCCTTTATGCCCCCGGCCGACCGGAGGGAACGTCCATGTCAGTTGGACACCAGATAGGAATCGTTGGCCTGAATGTAGGAGACGTAATACTTGCGGAGGGCATACCCCTGAACTGACGCCTCGCCCGTCTTGGGCGCACCGCTACCCCAAAAGAGGTCGTAAGTGGAACCGCAAACCTTGCACCGCCCGTCCATGTTTTCATCGACGTATATCCGCACGCCCGCCTCTCTTTCTACGGGACAGGCCATATCGTACGCGTAATATGCGTGGTCGTACCCGCACACTACCATAACCCCGCCGTATCCGGTATATGACGATATGGTGTAAGGGAATCCGGTCGGATAGTCGGGCGTGAGGAATCCGACGCTCTCGGCTGGGGCTGCAGGCCACCAGGCCGGGTTTGTATGCTGGGCCGACGAGATTTCTATGCGGACGGAAACAAACGGTATACGCTCGTCGTTGACATCGGAACACGATGTCAGCAACGTAAAGCCCGCGGCCATGTATAACAGATATTTTTTCATACTGCGCCTTTTTTGCTACCTTTTGCCCGGCGATACCGGACAGGCCTGTAAGACAACGGCCTGTCCGGCCTGCTGCTATAATTTTAACGGGACGCGATACGCGCTCCGCCTTTCATCGGCCTCCGGTCCTTCCCCGCGCCTCAGCGTCCGAGCAGAGCGTTGCAGGCCTCTTCGGCCCTGCTGAAATTGAAACCTGCCACGGCCTGCTGTTCAAGCGCGGATATTTTGTCGTTGCAAAGGTTTCCGATACTCCCTTCATGGGTATGGGAGACTTTCATGTCGGGGACGAAACGCCCTTCTTCTATTTCTATTCCCACCTGCCTGTAAGCATCGCGGAACGGTACGCCCTGCCGCGTGCGCCGGTTTACTTCCTCTACGCTGAACATGTACTTGTAACGGTCGTCGGAGAGAATGTCGGCATTCACTTTTATAAGGCCAGCCATCTCGGAGGTCATCTTTATGCACTCCTTGAGTTCATCGAACGACGGCAGGAACGATTCCTTTATCAGCTGCATGTCGCGGAAATACCCTGACGGCAGGTTGTTGGTTATAAGCGTTATCTGGAACGGGAGGGACTGCAGTTTGTTGCATTTGGCCCGTGTCAGTTCAAAGACGTCGGGGTTCTTCTTGTGCGGCATTATGCTCGACCCCGTGGTATATTCGTCGGGGAGCTTTATAAACCCGAAGTTCTGCGAGTTATACAGGCACGCATCGAATGCGAGTTTGGAGACGGTTGCCGCTATCGAGGCCATTGCGGAAGAGAGTATCCTCTCGGTTTTCCCGCGGCTCATCTGTGCATACACCACGTTATAGTCCATCGAGTCGAAACCGAGCAGGTCGGTAGTCATGCTCCTGTTGAGCGGGAACGACGAACCGTACCCGGCAGCCGACCCGAGCGGATTGCGGTTTACAACCTTGTAGGCTGCCTGCAGCAGCATGAGGTCGTCGACGAGACTTTCGGCATATGCCCCGAACCAAAGCCCGAACGATGAGGGCATGGCCACCTGCAGGTGCGTATATCCGGGCATCAGCACGTCCTTGTAGCGGTTGCTCTGGCTTATAAGGGTTGTAAAGAGCTCGTCGCAGACTTCTACGAGGGTCTTGATTTCGGCCCGCATGAAGAGCTTCAGATCGACAAGTACCTGGTCGTTGCGGGAGCGCCCGCTGTGTATCTTCTTGCCTATATCGCCCAACTCCCGGGTAAGCATCAGCTCTACCTGCGAATGGACGTCTTCCACCCCTTCTTCTATTTCAAATTCGCCGCGTTCGGCCACTTCGTATATTTTCCTCAGCTCGGCCGTAAGCCGGGCAAGCTCGTCGGCGGTAAGGAGCCCTATCGACTCAAGCATGGTTATGTGCGCTATGGACCCCAGTACGTCGTACGGAGCAAGATACAGGTCCATTTCCCTGTCGCGCCCCACCGTGTATTTTTCTATCTCGGCATTTACAACGGTCTTTTTCTGCCAAAGTTTTTCTGCCATCTCACTTCTATTTTTCGTACGGTATTACAGTCAATATGTCGGCCAGCCTGTCGACGGCTTCCTGCAACTGCCGCGACACCATGCTGCGCAGGAACGCATTGAGTTCTACCTGACAGGTTACTTTTATTTTCGATTCAGATTCGGCCGTTGGCAGCACCTGCACCCACAGATAAAAGGGCACGGGGGAGTTTACGGCCGAGAACTTCACGGTTTTCCCGGGTATCCGGTCGCATATTGCGAACGTTATCTCGCCTACCGGCTCGACGGTTATAGAACAGGTGTCGGTATCGAACCGGAGGTCTTTTATCTTATCGGCCGGAATACGCTCCTTTATGCGGCTGATATTGTTCAGGTCGGAGAGCATGGAATAAACGGAACCGCTCGACGCCCCGACTTTTTTCACCTGGCTTTCGTAACGCCCCTTGCCGTCCCCTACTGCATCCATACCGAAGGTTTTTCGCGCCACACTTTCAGCGCGGCAAGTTCTTCTTTTGTAATATATCCCGATTCCAGCGCGGTTTCCAGAACCGCTGCATAGTTGCTCAGCGTGCAGAGCTCTACGCCCGCATTCCTGAACTTCTCTTCGGCTACCGGGAACCCATAGGTGAATATGGCCGCCATACCGACCACTTCGCCGCCTGCACGCCTTACGGCTTCTACGGCCTTAAGGCTGCTGCTTCCGGTAGATATGAGGTCTTCCACCACCAAAACGCGCTGACCGGGCCTGAGGTCGCCCTCTATAAGGTTCTCCAGCCCGTGGTCCTTGGGCGTGGACCGGATATAGATGTACGGCAACGACAGTTCGTCGGCTATCAGCGCACCCTGCGCTATGGCCCCGGTGGCCACCCCGGCTATGACGTCTATCCCGGTGAAGTTCTCGGATATCATGCGTGTCAACTCAATTTTTATGAATGTACGCACATCGGGATACGACAAGGTTTTGCGGTTGTCCGTATAGATGGGGGATTTCCACCCCGATGCCCATGTGAACGGCTTGGAGGGCTGCAACTTTATTGCACTTATATTTATCAGTTTCTTCGCCAGCAATTTTTCTACCGTTGCCATATTGTTCTTCTATTTTACTTGTTTGTTTTTATGTAAATTGTCTCTTCAACGGGGGCGCTCCCCTTGCTGCAAAGTTAGGGAATATATGCCGTATTCCAATATGTACGCCCCATTTTTTGCTTTACCGGGAGTTTGAATAGGCCAGGCCCATTATGGATATGTTGCGGTAACCTGCCGTTTCGAGGGCATGGGCGCAGGCCAGAAGAGTAGACCCGGTGGTTATCACGTCGTCCACGAGCAGTATCCCCTTGTCTTCGTCCCCGACTGCCGGCGCAGTCGCCCGAAAGGCATGCCGCATGTTTTCCCACCTTTCATAGCGGCTTTTGCTCACTTGCGACGGAGTGGCCTCGGTCCGTACTACAAGGTCGTTGCGTATTTCCGCCCCGAGGACCGGAGCCACCCCTTTCGCTATCTCTTCGCTTTGGTTATAGCCCCGCATTTTTTTCCTTGACGGGTGCAGCGGGACGGGAACTATATATGCCACTGCCTTCAATTTGCCGGCCTGCCGGAGCTCGTTGGCGTAATATGCGCCGAGATATCGGGCGAGTGCAAGGTTGCGGGCGTATTTTATTTCGTATATGAGCCGTCCGTAACTCCCTTTGCGGGTATGATAGAACCACGCGTAGGCCTCCTTTACCGCCACCAGCCCGGCTATGGCTTCGGCAACCGGATTATCGCGCAACAGGTGCGAGGAGGTTTCGGGCATGGCGGCCAGGCAGTATGCACAAAGGTATTTTTCCGGCCTGTTCAGTTTCCGCCCGCACCGGATGCAGATACGGGGATAAAACAGGTCGGTTATGGAGGAGAGCAGGTTCATAGGTTCGGGTATCGGGCGGTTGCCTCTTTGGTCTGTTTCCTATTCTCGGGTTTCTTGGTCTGCCGCCCCGCCCCTGCGGCAATACTCGTCTATTGCCCTCGTTACCAGTTCGGGTTCGTATCCGCGCATTACGCAGAAGTTATACACGGCGGCACGGTCGGCATACGACTCTGCCCCTCCCCTCCTTGCCGCCTTTTCCGACACTGCCTTTTGCAGGGCAGCGGCATACTCTTCTTCATCTATCGCACCCAGGGCTTCTTCTGCCTCCCTGCCCGACAAACCGTTTTCCCTGAGGGCATGCCGTATCTTCTGGCGTCCCCACTTCCCGAAACGGAACTTGTCGTTTACAAAACTGTGCATATAACGGGTATTGTCGATATACGAGTTTTCTTTCAGATATTCTATCACCTGCACGGCAACAGGCCCGGGTACTCCCCAGCCGTCGAGCCGGCGTCTTACGGCCGCCTCGCACTGCTCGGAACGGGCGCAGATGGCGGCAGCCCGCTTCACGGCGGCGGCGTATACGCTTTTTACGTTGTCGTCCTCTTCAGCACACATTCTATAAATCGAGCATTGTTGTAAAAGTCTTTTCTTATCTCTATTGCGGAATACCCTTTCTGCTCCAGCATGCGCGCCGTCTCGCCGGCATAGGCGGAATTTATTTCCAGATAGAGCCTCCCTTGCGGGGAGAGCAGCGTATGTCCGATATCGGCTATCCGGCTGTAGAAGAGCAGGGGGGCTTCGTCGGGGACAAACAGGGCCCGATGCGGCTCGTAACCGAGGACGTTGGCATCCATGTCCTTTTTTTCCGACTCCGTTACATACGGAGGGTTGCTTACTATGACGTCGACATTTGAGGGAAGCTGCCGGATATCGCCCAAAATGTCGCATTCGGCGAATTTCACCTCAACGCCGTTTTCCCGGGCATTGCGGCACGCCACCTCCAACGCTTCGGCCGATATGTCGGCCGCAAAAAACTCGGCATCCTTTATCTTTTTCGCCAAAGCAACGGCAATACACCCGCTGCCGGTGCAGAGGTCGAGAATACGCAAGGGGGCATTGCCGCACTCGCGCTCCGATATCCGGCAGACAAGTTCGGCCGTCTCGGGACGGGGTATCAGCACGGAAGGCGATACATACAGCGGAATCCCGCAGAAGTACATGCGTCCGGTTATGTACTGGTACGGTTCCCTTTGCATTAGCCTCGCTACCACCTGTTCCGCCCGGCGTTTTTTTTCAGCAGGGATTTTTATATCTTTGACCAGCATATCGGCCCGGCTCATGCCGCACACGTCTTCCATTATGCAGCGGACAAGCCAGTCGGCTTCACTGCTGTCGTATACGGTATTCAGCCGTTTCCGGATTTCAGGGACGAGTTCGTTCATACGCAGGGATGTATGCCTGCACAAATTTAGCAACATTTATGAAGAGTACCTATTCTGCCGATGAAATTTACATGCGCCGCGCCTTGCAGCTTGCCGGATGCGGGGCAGGAAGAGTCTCGCCCAACCCGATGGTAGGGGCGGTCATAGTTTCGGACGGGAAAATAATAGGGGAAGGCTACCACAGAAAATACGGGGAGGCGCACGCCGAGGTAAATGCCGTGAACTCGGTAAGCGACAAAAGCAGACTGAAAAACAGCACCATATATGTTACCCTTGAACCGTGCGCGCATTTCGGGAAAACGCCTCCATGCTGCGACCTGATTATTGCCTGCGGTATTCCGAGAGTTGTCGTGGGGTGCAAAGACCCTTTTGCCAAGGTGGCGGGAAGGGGTATAGAACGCATGGCCGGGGCAGGCATCGACGTAACTGTGGGTGTGCTTGAAAGGGAATGCCGTTTCCTTAACAGGAGGTTCATTACGTGCCACACCGAAAAACGCCCGTATATCCAGCTCAAATGGTGCGAGAGCATGGACGGGTTTATTGCAAAAAAGGTAAACGGCAAGCCTGTCAGGACCTCCCTCTCTTCGCCCGAAGCGCTTGCATGGATTCATGCCGGACGGACACTGTTCGACGCCATTCTCGTAGGTACTGAAACGGTCATTACAGACAACCCGTCGCTCACTACGCGCCACTTTTACGGGAAATCTCCTGCGAGGTGCACCATAGACCGCCGCGGGAGGATTCCCGCCGACAGCAACATTTTTTCGGGGGAAGGGAGGTGTATTGTCTTTTCGGAACAGGAATACGTGCCGCGCAGGAAAGCCGAGACGGTTATAACTGATTTTTCGGCCGACGTCATTCCCCAGATTCTGGACGGGCTTTACGACAGGGGAATCACCTCGGTTATAATAGAGGGGGGAGCTTTTACCCTGCAAAAATTCATCGACATGGACCTTTGGGACGAGGTAAGGCGCGAGGTTGCCCCGGTAAAACTGCTTGACGGAGTAAAATCGCCGGTTTTCAACTGCGGTTACGAACAGTCGTTCAACATAGGGAGTTCGTCGATATTTTACTCTTATTCAAACAAAATATGCCCGTACCCGTACAATACATAAAATGCGGAGAAGGCTGACGTATTCGCCCGAAATGTCATATTTGAGTTTTTTTAATTCATGAAAAAACGAATTTCTTATTAATTTTGCGGGACTTATAATAAAGGCACAACTCAGAAAAGAGCGATGAAAGGCATCAGGAAATGCTTACTTTTTCCGGTTTTGGGAGCGATACTTTTCAGTATCGGATGCGGGAGCAAAAGCGACGAGTATTATTATGTATCGTACAATAATACAATGGTGAAGTCCTTTGCGCTGGTAGACGACGAGTCGGTTCTCCCCAACCTGGACAAGATATTCTTCACGATAGATCTCGACAAGGCCCTGATTTACAATGCCGACTCCCTTCCCTACGGGACCGACATATCGGGCATTGCCATTATGGCCACATTCAACAGCGCCTCGAGCGTAATGGTTTATTACGAATCGGGAGGGACCACCCAGCGGTACAACTACCTTTACGACGCTACGACGAAAATAGACTTTACCGAATCGGAAAACGGCGGGGTAAGGATGAGCGTGGTCGCCGCGGACGGCTATACGACAAGGGACTATCTGATAAAAGTGAACGTCCACAAGGTGGCGGCGGATTCGCTCTACTGGCAAAAACTGGAAACGAATGCCCTTCCCGCGTCCACGGCCGGTTCCGCATCGGCCAAGTGCATAAAAATAGACGACCGTTATTGTTTGTTCTACGAGAATGCTGCGGGGGAACCGAAAATGGTTTCATCGACCGACATGAACACATGGTCGAACGAAATCGGCATATCAGCGCCTGAATCTACGGACTGGCGGTCGCTTGTCCTGGTAGAAAATACACTTTTCGTCTCGAGGAATGGGGTTCTTTATTCTTGCAATGATTTTTCGACATTCACGTTTACTGAAAGTCCATTTTTAAACCCCAACAACCTGTTAATTACCAGTATAATAGGAGCGTTCAACAACAAGCTTCTCGCTGTCGTAACTGATTCCGACGCGACTTTCAGCCATATTGCAATCGACATATCGGACGGTTCTTATACGACATCGGTTTTGCCCGATAATTTCCCGACGTCGGGATTCAGTTCTCCCGTAATCCTATCAAGCCAGTGGGGAAGCCCGCAACTGGTAATTGCCTGCGGAACGCTTAAAAGCGGCAAACTGACTAATGCGATATGGGGCTTCGACGGCAACAGCTGGGCCATCCTGAACAATCTCGATTCGGGCGGGAGCGGGGCACCGATAACACCGAGAACCGGGGCTACGCTCTTCCCGTACTACACCTCTGTATACGATGAAGAGTACGACCTGCACAAGACCACGCTGACGTATTTCCTTTTCGGCGGTTGGGACGGTACGCGCATGACAAAGGATTTATTCTACACTACCAACCTCGGAGGCACATGGAGCGAAGCGGGCGAAGGCTCGCCCATGCAGTTGCCCGAAGAGATTACGGCAAGAATGGATGCAGATGCTTTCGTCCTTTACGGAGAGAACGGCGGGGGCGCGAACCCCGCAGGTTGGGAACCGGCCGGCATAACGGATATTCCCGACATCCTCAAGGCCAGGATGACGGAAGCCCCGGCTTCTGTCCCGTACGTATATATGGTAGGAGGAAGCAATTCCAACGATTACAGTTTCTTGAACGAGATATGGAAAGGCGTAATATTAAGGTTTACGTTTCCGACTCTCGAATAATTGAATAAAAATAAGGACGCAGATAATTTTATTCTGTTTTCCGCGTTCTTTTAAGAGGGGTTCAGCGCCCTTCTTGAAAACAGTGAAAAACGGCATAGTCATATTGATTCTCGTCTTTATTGCCGCCTGCGCCGACGCTCAGACATACAAATATGAAATCGGTGCGGGAGGGGGCATAGGGTTTTACATGGGCGATGCCAACCTGTCAAAACCGTTCAGGAGACCGGGAGCGGCTTTCGATGCGGCTTTCAGGTGGAACATAAATTACAGGTGGGCCCTTAAATGCGGACTCTCTACGGCAACGCTGAAAGCCGACACAAGGGGGCTGGCCGGATATTTCCCGGGCAATGCCGAATACTCTTTCAAGAGGCAGCTTCTGGATATTGGGGTACAGGCGGAGTTCAACTTTTTCAACTACGGCATCGGGCAACGGTATCTCGGAACGAAAAGGGTTTCGCCCTATATCCTTGCCGGATTCGGAATTGCCGCCGTACCTGTAAAGGGGGACGGGTATGTAAACGTAAACCTTCCGCTGGGTTTCGGAGTCAAATACAAGGCCGGCAAAAGGTGGAACATAATGCTGGAGTTTTCGATGCGCAAGACGCTCGGCGACAAACTGGACGGAAAAGTGCTGGACGACCCGTACGGGATAAGCAGTTCCGCGCTCAAGAACACGGACTGGTATTCATACACGATGTTGTCGGTAACTTACGATTTCGGTATGAAGAAGAAGATTTGCAACAATATAGACAACTTATGAACTCTCTTTGAGATGTTATCGTATATCGACAAAATAGATATGGACAGGCTGCCGCGCCACATAGCCATAATAATGGACGGCAACGGCAGGTGGGCAAAAGCCCGCAACATGGAGAGGTCGTACGGACACCGTTACGGAGTGGATGCCGTGCGTACCGTAACCGAAGCGGCTTCGGAACTGGGTCTGGAATATCTGACGCTATACACCTTCTCGACAGAGAACTGGAACCGCCCGGACGATGAAGTAGCGGCGCTGATGTCGCTTATGGTCATGGCAATAGAAAGGGAAACGCCTGATTTAATCAAAAACAACGTAAGGCTCCGTGCCATAGGCGACATGTCGAGAATACCGGCAGAGGTCAGGGAACGCCTCGACAGATGCATTGAAGAGACTGCCAAAGGGACCGGCGTTACGCTTATTCTCGCCCTCAGCTATTCGTCGAGATGGGAGATTGCCAGGGCGGCCAGGGAGATTTGCCGCGCCGCTGCCGAAGGAAAATTGTCCGCCGATGACATTGACGAAGATACGGTAAGCCGATTCCTTACCACCAAAGAGATTCCCGACCCTGATTTGCTTATCAGAACGGGAGGAGAACTGAGAATAAGCAACTTCCTTCTGTGGCAACTCGCCTACGCGGAGCTCTACTTTACCGACGAGTTTTGGCCAGACTTCGGGAAAGAGAGCCTGTACAAGGCTATTTGCAGTTATCAATCGCGCGAACGCAGATTCGGGAAAACAAGCGAACAATTATGAGTCTATCCGGTTTTAAAACGTCAAGAATAAATATTAAATATATAGCAGCAGTTGCAATGGCCGCTTTTTTCATGGCCGTTCCGACCGCGACCCGTGCACAGGGGGCTTCTACCGACACCATCTATTCGCCGAAAGTAAATTATGCCATTCCGCGCACATACGAGATAGGGGGCATAACGGTCAGCGGCGCGGACAACTTCGACGACTACGTGATTATAGGGTTTTCCGGGCTTACGGTGGGGGAATCGATCAAGATTCCCGGAGACGAGATATCGACGGCAATAAAGCGTTTCTGGAAACAGGGGCTCTTTTCCGACGTGGCTATCACCCTCACCAAAACCGTAGGGAACAAGGCATGGCTGAACATAGCCCTCACCCAACAGCCGAGGGTTTCGGAGGTAAGGTACATAGGGGTAAAGAAGAGCGACAAGGACGAACTTGAAAGCCGCGTAGGCATAATACGCGGAGGGCAGATAAACCTGAACCTAATAGACAAGGCCGAAAAGATAATAAGGAAATATTACGACGACAAGGGGTACAGGAATGCCGAGGTCAAAATCGTACAGCACCCCGACCTTTCGAGGAAAGACAACGTAATCGTAGACATAATCATAGACAAGAAATCGAAAGTAAAGGTCCACAAGATATACATCAGCGGCAACGAGGTGCTCTCGGCAAAGAAGGTAAAACATGCCATGAAGAAGACCAACGAGCGGGGCGACATTGTCCGGCTGTTCAGCCCGAAGAAGTTTATCCGCGAGAAATACCGTGAAGACCTCGACCTGATTGTGGGCAAATACAACGAACTCGGCTACAGGGATGCAAGGATAGTATCGGACAGCGTGGCGCCCCACAACGACAAGACCGTAGACATATACATAAATGTAGAAGAAGGGGACAAATACCATATAAAGAGCATAAGTTGGGTAGGCAATACCGTATATCCCACCGAGATACTGAGCAACCTGCTGCGAATGAAGGCGGGGGATGTCTACAACCAGAAACTGCTGCAGGAGAGGATATTCGACGATGAAGACGCCGTTGCCAACCTGTACATGAACAACGGATACCTCTTTTTCCAGCTCGACCCGGTGGAAGCCAATATCACAAACGACTCCATCGACCTGGAGATGAGGATATTTGAAGGACCGCAGGCCAGGATAAACAAGGTCATAATCCGGGGCAACGACCGCCTTTACGAAGAGGTGGTCCGCCGCGAACTGCGTACCCGCCCGGGGGAACTCTTCAGCAAGGCCGACCTGATGCGTTCGGCACGTGAAATAGCGCAAATGGGGCATTTCAACCCCGAGACCATGGATATACGCCCCGAGCCCGACCCTGAGAACGGTACGGTCGACATAATATACGACCTCGAATCGAAACCTAACGACCAGATAGAATTCTCGGCCGGTTGGGGTCAGACGGGTATTGTAGGAAAACTGAGCCTGAAGTTCACGAACTTCTCGTTCAAGAACCTATTCAACCCTAAGTCGTACAAGGGCATAATACCGCAGGGGCAAGGGCAGCAATTTACGATAAGCGCACAGACGAACGCCCGTTACTACCAGGCATACAGCATATCGTTCCTCGACCCGTGGTTCGGCGGGAAACGCCCCAACGCCCTCAGTTTCTCGGCATATTACAGCAGATATACCGATGTCAGCTCGAGCTACTACAACAACAATTACTACGACCCGTATTCGTACGGCTACTACTATAACTCGAATTACAGCGACTATGCCTACGGATACTCGTACGACCCCAACAAGTCGTTGCAGATGTTCGGCGTATCCCTCGGATTCGGCAAACGCCTCAACTGGCCCGACGACTACTTCCAGTTCTCGGCCGATATAGGCTATCAGCTTTACGTGCTAAGGGACTGGGAATACCTGTACTATATGCAAAACGGCAAATCGCACAGCATAACGCTCGGGCTTACTCTGTCGAGAAATTCCATAGACAACCCGATATATACGCGCCGCGGGTCGGAGTTCACCGTTTCGTGCCAGTTCACCCCGCCCTACTCGCTGTGGGAAAACGTCGATTACGCCACGGCCAGCGACGAGGAGAAATACAAATGGATAGAGTACCACAAATGGAAACTGAAGAGCAAGATATACCTGCCGCTTACACGATACGACAGAAAATACACGCTGGTTCTCATGGCCCGCGCCGAAGCCGGTATTCTGGGCTCGTACAACAAGAACAAGAAATCGCCGTTCGAGACCTTCTACGTGGGTGGAGACGGGATGTCGGGATACAGCAACACCTATGCTACCGAAACCATTGCCTTGCGCGGATATGAAAACGGCTCGCTCACCCCGTACGGATACGACGGGTATGCCTATGTGCGTTTCGGGCTTGAACTCCACTGCCCTATTGTAATGGAAGGTTCTACTACGGTTTACGGCCTTGCATTCGTGGAAGGAGGTAATGCGTGGACGGAAGTAAAGGACTTCAACCCGTTCAACCTGAAAAAGTCGGCGGGTGTCGGCGTAAGGGTATTCCTCCCCATGATCGGGCTTATGGGCATAGACTGGGCATACGGGTTCGACAAGGCGTTCACGACGGACGACGAAATAGGCGGCAGCCAGATACACTTTATAATCGGTCAGGAATTCTAACTTAAAAACATACTGCCATGAAACGTTTAACCTTGCTTATAGCCTTTTTAGGCGCACTCTTCATTGAAGGCAACGCGCAAAAGTTCGCCCTTATCGACATGGAGTACATTCTGAAAAACATTCCGGCATACGAAATGGCAAATGAACAGCTCAGACAAGTCTCCGAGAAATGGGAGAAGGAGGTAAGCGCGCAGGCAGAAAAGGTGGAGGCGCTGTACAAGGAGTATCAGGCCAACTCCATTTTCTACACCGACGACCAGAAAAAGGCCAAAGAAGAGGCCATTCTGGAAGAAGACAAAAAGACGCAGGAACTGAAACGCAACTATTTCGGTCCTGAAGGGGAACTTTTCAAAAAACGGGAAGCCCTTATGAAACCGATACAGGACGACATATACAACGCGGTAAAAAGCATCGCCGACAACCGCGGATACCAGATGGTTATGGACAGGGCCTCGGCCGCAAGCGTCATCTTCGCATCGCCGAGAATAGATATAAGCAACGAAGTCCTGTCGAAATTGGGATATTCAAAATAATTTTTTACTTTTGCAGCCGATACGTTTACAACTAACAAATAACCAAATAAATTAGAAGGATATGTTTAAAAGACTTTTGATTGTTGCCCTTATGGCCATGCCCGTATGTGCAATAGCGCAAAATACATCTGACATGAAGTTTGCAACAGTCAGATTGCAGGAGATATTCCAATTGATGCCCGAGACGACAGAAGCGAACAACCAGTTGCAGGATATATCGAAGAAGTACGAGGACGAGAACCTGAAAATGAAAGAAGAGTTCGAGAAGAAATACAGCGACTACGTTTCGCAGAGAGACTCGCTTCCCGAAAACATCCGTTCCCGCCGCGAGCAGGAGTTGCAGGAGATAAGCCAGCGCATAAGCAACTTCATGGAAGTTGCGCGTACCGACATTGAGCAGCAACAGGAAAAGATGATTGCCCCCATACAGGAAAAACTTATGAATGCCGTAAAAGAGGTGGGAGCTGAAGGGGATTACGTATATATCCTCGATGAAAGTTCCGTTGCCTTCAAAGGGAGCATGGCGGAAGATGTTACAGGCAAGGTTAAAGCAAAACTGGGAATAACCCAATAACAACATCAAAAAAGACAATCTGCACAATCTGCCCGGAGAAGCGGGACTGATACGCAGAGAGACAACTTTGAGGAGAACCGATAACGGGTGATTTCCGGCTTGCGGTTCTCTTCTTTTTTTTAACAGTTTCCCCAAGGAAAAGGGCGGGCACGACTCCCCTTCCGATTGACGAAGGGAGACGGGACAGAAACAGGAAGCCAATGCAAAAGGGGGCGATAGGGATATTCGATTCGGGCTACGGGGGCCTTACCATACTGCGGGACATAATCAAGGCCATGCCGGAATACGACTACATATATTTGGGCGACAACGCCCGGACACCATACGGCACCCGCTCGTTCGATACAGTATACCGGTTCACGCTGCAAGCCGTAAGGCGGCTGTTTGCAATGGGCTCGCCGCTTGTCATCCTTGCCTGCAATACGGCTTCGGCCAAGGCCCTGCGGACAATACAGCAAAACGACCTCCCCGGGCTCTCCCCTGCCGGAAGGGTTCTCGGCGTCATCCGTCCTACTGTCGAGGCCGTCGGCTCGGTAACCCGAAGTTGGGAAATAGGGGTTATGGGGACAGTCGGCACAATCCAGTCGCAGTCGTACGATATGGAGATAAAGAAACTCTACCCGCAGGCCAAAGTTTACGGCCAGCCGTGCCCGATGTTCGTCCCTATAGTAGAGAACGGGGAATACGATTCTCCCGGTGCGGACTATTTCGTAAACAAGTACGTAAACTCGCTGCTTTCGCAATCGGCGGCAATAGATACGGTTATTCTGGGATGCACCCACTACCCGCTGCTGATAAACAAGATAAAACAGGCGCTGCCTGCCGGGATTGCCGTAGTTGCGCAGGGGGAGCTCGTTGCCGCAAGCCTCGGAGAGTATTTAAAGCGGCATCCCGAAATAGAGGGAAGGTGCCTCCGTTCGGGCAAAAGAACCTTCTATACCACCGATTCGCCCGAGAAGTTCGAGGCATCGGGCCGAATCTTCATGGGAGAGGCCATTACTGCCGAAAAAATAGTTCTTGAATAATACCCGCACCGACAGCTGCATCTCTTCCGCAGAGACTCTCTCCTTACATTACACACCGCGTCCTTCATGGCACGGGATACGAAACGGCGCGGCCGGGTTATGTGCCGTACAACCCCGCACCGGTAACGGGCGTTCTGAAACCCAGCAATACTAACACCGCGCGGTACGGCACTTTTCCGAATGCGTCATCACATAGAGCGACCGAGGCTACGCCTGCATCAGAACAACCCGGCATCTATTGCCGTTACCCTGAACTCGGTACGGCGGTTTATCTGATTGGCAACCTCCTGGTCGGCATCGGGCAAGGTCAATATATACGCTTCATCCAGAACCGTATCTTCGGGGAACTGGGGATAACGCTTCGACATGCTCTTGGAAATCTTTACGGGACGCGTCTTCCCGTATCCTTTGGCCGTCAGGCGCTGCGGGGATATTCCGTTTGCCACAAGGTAACCCGTTACCGCCTCGGCACGCCTCTGCGACAGGTTGTTGTTGTACTCGTCGCTCCCTTTCATATCGGTATGCGCACCGAGCTCTATGGAGATGTTGGGGTTGTCGTTCAGAATCTTCACAAGGGACATCAGCGCCGTTTCCGATTCGGGACGGAGCGTAGCCTTGTCGAAGTCGAAGAATATATCGTCCACGGGAACAGGCTTGGCTATCGATGAAAGGACAAAATCGACCCAATAGGTTTCGTTCCTCTCTTCGGAATGCGTTGTCAGTTCGGCCCCCACGTTGAGATACCCCGGACAACCGGCCATCATTACGTAGTCCGTTCCCAGATTGAGCGGGAAACTGAAATACCCTTCGTCGTTGGAGTACTCCTTGAGGTTTGTCCCGTCCCTCCCGACTACGCGGAGGACTGCTCCCGGCAGCACCTCGTCGTCGCGGTCCACTACATACCCCTCAATCCAGACTTCAATACGCGGCAACTCGAACGAATAGATATGGTCGTACCCGCGGGCATCGTTCCGGTTGGAACTCAGGTATCCGTTATTGTCGTCCGTGAATACTATGCCGAAATCGTCTGCTGCCGAATTTATGGGAGCGCCCATATTCTTCACGTGCCAGTTCAGCATCTCGTCCTGATAGGCGAGGAAAATGTCCTGCCCGCCCATTCCGGGATGCCCGTCGGAGGAGAAATAAAGGTCGCCGTTGGCCCGTACATACGGGAAAAGCTCATCGCCTGCGGTATTTATCTGCGGGCCGAGGTTTTCAATCTCGGCCAGATCGTCGAGCGAGACGCGCCATATATCCTTGCCTCCGTACCCTCCCGGCATGTCCGACACGAAATAGAGCCACTCCGTTCCCGGCTTTATGGCGGGATGCGCAAAAACAGCCATGGAATCCATCCCCAGTTCTACCTTCTCCCCCTTTTTCCATGTTGCATCGGAACGGACAGAGGCATATATCGATACCGACGAATCGGCGTTCTTGTTCGCCGGGGCAAAACTGTAATACATCGTCTGCCCGTCGGAGGAGAATGTAATTATCCCTTCATCGGCCTCGGTATTCAACTCTCCCTCTACCGGCAGGGGCTTCTGCCATATGCCGTTTTCATTCTGCGACGAGGAGAATACGTCGTTGTTCTTCAAACCGGTTATAAGGCTTTTATCCTTACCTGTTGCCTTGTCATTGGAAGATGTGAAGAAAATCGTGGTATAATCGTCCGGGAGGAACATCGGGCAACATTCGCTCCGCCTTGAGTTGAAGAGGTTGGCGCGCTTGACGACGAACCGCGTGGGGTGTTCCTTTTGTTCCAGGCCCAGCTCGCACCCCTCTACCCCTATCAAGGAGAGTTCATGCCCGGGTACGATTGAAAGGTAGTGCCGGTAATTCTTCAGCGCGTCGGCATACTTTCCCTGCTTGTGAAGTTGCGTGGCAAGGTAAAAATACGACGTACTGTCGGGATACTCGTACCGGATTGCGTTCTGGTATGCTGCGGAAGCGCGCGCTGCCGAATTGATATACCTGTAACAGGTAGCCATGCTGTACGCTATGCGTCCGCGCAACGGCCGCTCCTTTACCGGGGAGGTCTTGTTGTAGACTTTACGGTAGGTCTGTGCAGCCGCATAGTATTCGCCGCGCTCGAACTGGGCATCGGCCGTACTCAGCTTGGCCGGGTGGCAGGACGACAGGAAAAGCACCGCCGCTGCCGCTATATGAATTGTCGTTTTTTTTATCTGCATATGGTATAGCCCCCTCACCTATAACGTTTCCGACCTTGATTTATTGCAGCAACGCCCCTTGTGCACAAGGCTTTTTACCGTCTCAGCAGCAATGACGAGTCGCCGTAACTCAAAAAACGGAAAGAGTGCCCGAGGGCGTAATCGTATATGCTCCTCCAGTCGCCGTCTACAAAAGCGGACACCAGCAACAGGAGAGTGCTTCGCGGCTGGTGGAAGTTGGTTATTATCCCGTCGGCTACGCGGAACTTATAACCCGGTACGATTATTATCTGGGTGGAAGTTACGAGTTGCGTCATTTTTTCCCTGTCCATATATTCGGCAATACCGGCAAAGGCCTCTTTGCGGGAAAGGGTGTCGTCGTGCATGTACGGCTGCCACTGCGTTACGGCCGGAGTCCCGTGCTGCGGCAACTCCTCTCCCCTCAAAAGCATGGCGCCTATGTGATATAGCGATTCGAGAGTCCTTACCGAAGTAGTTCCGACGGCTACGACCTTGCGGTCTGTTGTCGCAAGGTTCCCTATCAGTTCGCGGCTGACACTGATCAGTTCGGTATGCATTTCATGGCCGCCTATCGTGTCGCTTTTTACCGGCTTGAACGTGCCTGCTCCTACGTGCAGCGTCAGTTCGGCTTTTTCTATGCCTTTACGGGAAAGAGCGTCAAATACCTGCCGGGTAAAATGCAGCCCTGCCGTAGGGGCCGCCACTGAACCGTCTATTTTTGAATAGACCGTCTGGTATGTCTCCTTGTCGCTCTCCTCGGCGGCACGGTTCAGGTACGGAGGTATGGGGAGTTCGCCCACGGCTTCGAGTATGGAAGAGAATGTCGTGCCGGGTGAATCCCAGCGGAACTCTATTATGCTGCCCGACGGCATTGCCGCTATGCGTAACGCACGCAATGTTACCTGTTGCCCGCCTATATCAAGCTGCCGCTCCAGTTCCCCCTCTTTCCATTTGCGGGAATTGCCGACAAGGCACAGCCAGCGGCATCCGCCTGTCGACTGGAACGAGAGGGCGTAGTCGGAAGGGGTATCCGGTTCGAGGCAGAATATCTCTATGTTTGCTCCGCTCTCCTTGCGGAAATGTATGCGCGCCTGTATTACGCGCGTATTGTTGAACACCAGGAGGGTGTCGGGCGAAAGCTGGTCGGGGAGACGGCGGAATACGGTTTCGGTTATGTCGCCGCCCCTGTACACCAACAGTTTGGATGTATCCCTGCCGCGTACCGGGAATTTGGCTATTCTCTCGTCGGGCAACGGGTAATCGAACTCTTCTATTCTTATATCTTCAGGTCTGTTCATTTCTCTACAAGATTCTTAAAACCGTCGGTCATATACTCACCGAATGCCGCCGTATCGCCCACGGCATATATCAACAACGCTTCAAGGCCGGGTGTAGCCGAAAGTATCCTGCGGCTCTCTTCCGGCCCGAGGACCATGAATGCCGTTGCGTAGGCATCGGCCGTCATGCAGTCGCGGGCAATGACCGTTGCGCTGAGCAAGGCGTTCCGGGCCGGTTCACCGGTCCG
This sequence comes from uncultured Bacteroidales bacterium, assembly GCA_949297125.1. Lineage (GTDB taxonomy): Bacteria > Bacteroidota > Bacteroidia > Bacteroidales > G3-4614 > Caccoplasma_A. The sequence goes on along the minus strand of CASFRS010000027.1, from coordinate 68,907 downwards.
CGGGTCGATAGTATGCCACACCTTGCGCCCGTCCACGGTTTTGTAGTTGCGGTAGTTGCCGGATGTAGCCATGGCAAGGTTTCCCGCACGGATTATATGCTGGAAAGAGGATGCGGTATCGGAAGGGACATCTATGCCCACGCTCCATTTTTTCCCTTCGGGATTTAGCCCCGATGCCGCTATCTCGCCCCCGATTTCAACCATATAGTCGGTTATGCCCTTACTGCGCAGGAACCCTGCCGTCAAATCCACGGCATACCCTTTTGCTATGGCGGAGAAATTGAGGGTTACGGACGGGGACGATTTTTCTACCCTTCCGTCGGGATAAAGCGTTATGTTTTCCATACCGACGTGTTCCATTACGGCATCGATGGTGGCCTTGTCGGGATGAAGCCCTTTTTCGTAGCCGAACCCCCAAAGGTTTATCAGAGGCGAAACGGTAGGGTCGAACGCCCCGCCCGTTGCCCGGGAAATCAGTGAAGAACGCTCTATCAGCGTCTTTACCCATTCGTCGGCCCTTACTGCCGTATCGCCGTTGTTTATGGCCGTTACAAGCGAGGCGGGGTTGAAAGGCGAAACGCTGCTGTCGAACCGCTTCAACAGCAACTCTATCGAGTCGCGGTAATCCGTACTGCTCCTATACGTTATATGGTACAGGGTGGAGAAAGCAAGCCCCTCGTTTTTACAGTACGTTTCTTCCTTTTCCATTACCCCCGTGAGGCGTATTATAATAAATGCCGTCAGGAAAATTACGGCAGCGAGCCATCCTTTGAAATTGCGTATGGGTATCATGACATCGGTATTTTGTTTCTGTTTTGCGTTTTGTATCCCTGCCTGCGGCTACCTGTCCCTCACGGTTATGTGGTAACACCCCTGCTTCATCTCGTACTTGACATAACATGCCCCCTGCTTTTTAAGGTTACGGAGTATCTCGGAAAGGAGCAGGCGCAACTGACGGTCGGAAATCACATACTGCCTGTCTGTCCTGTCGTATCTCCGGTATGTTATGTCGAACGTCGTCCCGTAGGAGTGTGCGGAGTTTTCGACTGCATTCACATTGTAGCGGCGCAACCGCTTTATGTCGTTCCGGAGCCGCAACAGGCTGGTTACTATTATGCGGTAGTTCCCCCCGCCCCTGCTGCGAAGAGAATCGTTGAACATGCGGCCTATCGTGTCGAGCAACCCTTTTGCCTCTGGAACGAGATAGGGGTGCGAATGCGTAAGCGAATCGACCTTGTAATATTCGCATGTCCCGACCTTTTCTATCTTGCCTGCCGCCTGCAGGCGTTCCAGCTCTTCGGACGACCCTACCGGTTTTATCCCTACCGCTACGGCCTCCTGCATGTGTGCATCGTTCAAATCGTTGAAATTACGGCGGAAAGAACCTTTAAAGTCGGTTCTTATCTTCTTTTCCACCTGTATGTAATACGCAGGCGCCGTTTTCTCGGGTTTGCCGCAACCGGTTACTGCCGTTATCGAGAGCAACAATACCAGTATCGGCCCGATTCCTCTGCTTTTCTTTACCATTCTGTTTTCGTACCGCTTTTCGCCATCGCGAAATTAATAAATTTCCGCACATAAAAAACAGCGGAATGCAGGTTGCTGCAGGATTACGGCAACCGGGCGCATGCCGCGCCCGCATCCCTGTCCCGGGAAGCAGGACAGGGAAATGGCCATACCGCCCTATTTGAAAGAGAGCAGGCCGGTTTTATTCGGCCTGCTCTCTTCCTGGCTTTTCATGGGTCGGGAAACTCCGTCTGCCTGCAGCTGCTTCCGTCCCGTTTTTCCCAGTTCCTTATTTCAATCTGGCCAATGCCTCTTTTACACGGCGCATGGCTTCTTTTATATTGTCGTCGGACGTTGCATAAGAGAACCTCAGGTATTCGGGCGCTCCGAACGCAGCACCGCCGACTGCCGCCACATGTCCCTTTTCAAGCAGGTACATGGCCAAATCGGCAGCATTGCCTATCGTCTTGTTTCCGTCCGTTTTTCCGAAATAGAAACTTACCTCGGGGAATATATAGAACGCCCCGTGGGGTTCGTTTACGTTGAATCCGGGAATCTCCCTTGCAAGCGAAACTATCAGGTCGCGACGGCGACGGAATGCCGCACACATCTCCTGTACGCACTCCTGCGACCCGTTGAATGCTGCAACGGACGCCTTCTGTGCAATGGAACTCGGACCGGACGTATACTGTCCCTGCAACTTGTTGCAGGCTTTGGCCAGCCATAGCGGGGCCGCCATGAACCCTATACGCCAACCGGTCATGGCGTACGCCTTGGATACTCCGTTTATCAGGGCAACGCGCTCCTTTATTTCGGGGAACGAAGCCAAACTGGCGTGTTCGCCCACATAGTTTATGTGTTCGTATATTTCGTCGGAAATTATTATAACCCTCGGATGTTTTACAAGGACCTTTGCCAAAGCCTCCAGCTCGGCTGCGCTGTACACGCTGCCGGTGGGATTGGACGGCGAACAGAGTATCAAAGCCTTGGTGCGGGGGGTTATCGCTTTCTCCAGCTGCTCGGGGGTTATTTTGAAGTCCTGCTCTATCCCTGCATTTACAAGCACGTTGGTCCCTTCGGCCAGTTTCACCATTTCCATATAGCTGACCCACGCCGGAGTGGGGATTATAACTTCGTCTCCCTTGTCTACTATGCAGAGCAACGCGTTGCAGACAGACTGCTTCGCCCCGTTCGACACGACAATCTGTTCCGGCGCATAATCAAGGCCGTTTTCCCTTTTAAGTTTTCCTGCTATGGCTTTTCTCAAATCCATATAACCCGGTACGGGAGAATAGAACGAGAAGTTGTCGTCTATCGCCTTTTTTGCTGCTTCCTTTATATGGTCGGGCGTAAAGAAATCGGGTTCTCCCACACTCATGTTGATAACATCTATTCCCTGAGCCTTAAGCTCGGCGCTCTTTTGCGACATGGCCAACGTCTCCGACGGGGATAAGGCTGCCAGTCTTTCGGATACAGTCTCTGACATTTTTGTACTTTTTGGTATGTTAGTTTTTTCTATGGCTGCGAAGTGTCCGGCAAGAAAGTAATGCAAACCGGGCAGAGACGGGCTCAAAGGTCCGTTTTTACCGGAATTACTCCACCTTCGCCGTTTCGCTTTCGACCGACAAAGGTACTTATAAATACGGTTGTTGGCAAACAAATTTCCACTTATACGGTTATTTTTTTGTCATTTTTAATACGCTGCCGCACCTTTTTGTGCACAAATGCAATATGGAGTAATCAATCTGCAGAGAGCGGGCCCGTGTATTTTGTTCCGCCGGCCGGATGCAGCATTTATTGCAGGGTTTTAAGAATCTCCTCCAAACGCCCTTCGGTCATCACCCTTTCCATTGAATAGGTACGGTCCATTTCCTGTACATAGAATAGTATTTCCTGCGCTTTCTGCATGCTGCGGAGGTCTGTGTTGAGGCGTCCGTCCTCAAGCATTATATTTACCAGCAGCTCCAACAGTTCCCATATCCCTATGCGGGAGATTATCTCTTCAGTTTCCGACTCCTTTAACCACGCGGATGAGACGCCGAGCATCCCGTAACATTCGTCGGCAACCGGCAATATGCCGGGTTCATTCGCCTCCTTCTTTTCTATCAGCCGGGAAAACTTCTTCGCCAGTTCTTCTATTTGCGCCAACAGATAATCTTTCCGTAACATGTCGTATAAATGCTTGTCTGTCAAATTTTCATTGCCGGGTTATTTCCCCTCCTCCCGTAACCGGACGGACAAACTGCGCCGAAACGACCGCCACACCGCCTCACGCGATTCGCCCGGACGTACCGGAAGGAACAAGGACCCGCCCCCGTGGAAGGGCGAAAGAATGTGCGGACAAATTTAGGTTATCCGGATAAAATATTATATCTTCGCTTGTTGTTTTTTGTTTGGGATATGATTCGGAATATCGGGGTATTCTGCTCTTCTTACGACAATATCGACACCGTTTTCTTCGATGAGGGGGCCAAACTCGGCGAATGGATCGGCAAGACCGGGCGGCGGCTTGTTTTCGGAGGGACATCGCACGGTCTGATGGAGCACATAGCCCGCGCCGCAAAAATAAACGGAGGCAAGGTTTCGGGCGTTGTCCCCGAATCGCTTGCGAAGGCAGGATTCACAAGCAGTTTCTCAGATGAAACGGTTACCGTGGCATCGTTGTCCGAAAGGAAAGAGACAATTATAAGGATGTCGGACGTACTGATTGCAATGCCCGGCGGGTTCGGCACGCTTGACGAAGCCTTTACGGCAATCGCCTCGCGCCGTCTCGGGTATCACAGCAAGGAGGTGGTTTTCTGTAATACGGCAGGGGTGTTCGATGACCTTGACTCGCTTTTGAAAAAACTGATGAAGCAGCGTTTTGCCCCCGATTCGTATCTTAATTATTATAAGATATTCCCTTCGGTGGAGCATTGCATTGAATATTTGGAAAATAAATAATTGTCAAAAATGGATTTCAAGGATGAAATAAACGGAATTTTAAAGCATGAAGCTGAAGCCGTTCTGAATATACCCGTAAACGACGAATTCGAGAAAGCTATCGGACTTATAGTGGAACAGGTTCACCGCAAAGGAGGCAAACTCGTTACCAGCGGCATGGGCAAAGCCGGACAGATTGCAATGAACATTGCCACGACTTTCTGTTCTACCGGAACTCCGGCAACATTCCTGCACCCGAGCGAAGCGCAGCACGGAGACCTCGGCGTCCTCCAGCGCAACGATGTGATGCTGGTAATCTCCAACTCAGGCAAGACAAGGGAAATTCTCGAACTTATGACGCTTGCCTCGCGCCTGTACCCCGAACTCAAATTCATAGTCATAACCGGGAATGCGGAGAGCCTGCTGGCCCAAAGCGCAGATATATGCCTTTATACCGGCGGCCCCAAAGAAGTTTGCCCGCTCGGACTGACCCCCACCACATCGACCACTATGATGACCGTCATAGGGGACATCCTTGTCGTAGGGACCATGAAAGCGATTGGTTTCGACAAATCGCAATACGCGCTGCGGCATCACGGAGGGTATCTCGGGCAACTCTCCCGCGAAGGCAGCATAAAGGAATAACATCTTCAACGCCGCGTTTTATGCAAAAGGTTATAGGTATAGGAGAAACGCTTTTCGACATAGTGTTTCGCGATGCCGCGCACGCTGAAGGCGTTCCCGGAGGCTCGGTCTTCAACGCAATGATTTCGCTGGGAAGGATAGGGGTGCCAGCCCACTTCATTTCGGAAATAGGCGATGACCGCGTAGGAAGGATGATTCTGGAATTCATGGAGGAAAACAACCTGTCGGTAAAAAGCGTGGACAGGTTTACGGACGGGCAGACAGCCCTGTCGGTGGCATTTTTAAACGACGCGCATGAAGCAGAGTACACTTTCTACAGGAAATATCCGGAAAACAGGCTCAACGTCGTATGGCCCCGCATCGACCCCGACGACATATTCCTGTTCAGTTCGTATTACGCCGTAAATCCGGAAGTAAGGCAAAAGGTCATCGAGTTCCTCGATTATGCCAGAGAGCGCAAGACCATTGTGTTTTACGACCCCAACTTCAGGAAAGGGCATGCAGGGAAAGCCATCCTGATGATGCCGTCGATACTGGAAAACCTCGAATACGCCGACATAGTCAGGGGCTCGAAAGACGACTTCCTGAATATTTTCGGAGAAAGCAATCCCGACAACGTTTACCGCGACAAGATAAGTTTCTATTGCAAAACGCTGATATACACCGACGGGGCAAACGGGATAGACCTCTATACCCCCGACTTCCACAAGCACTATCCGGTAGAAAAGACAGAGTGCGTAAGCACGATAGGCGCAGGCGACAATTTCAATGCCGGAATAATTTTCGCCTTGATAAAAAACGGGATTACGCGGGACATGCTCCCCTCCTTGCAGGCCGGTCTCTGGGACGAAATAATCGGGATTGCCGCGGCCTTTTCAAAAGAAGTCTGTCTCTCGCGGGAAAACTACATAGGAAAAACATTTGCTAACATGATGGCACAAAAACTCCCATAATATAATAATACAAAAACACAATAAAGCTATTTTTAACAAACCGTGCCGTTATTCCGTATTCGCAAATAACCGACTATTTAATACCTTTGCGATATTACGGTTACCTGAGATGACAGGATATCCGTAGACAGCACGGGCAGACCCACAACGCCGACGGGAAAAAAGACCCGTATCAGACAAGAATACGGAAAAGGGAAAGAGCGTGCAGATAATTTGCCTTTTACAGACCGGAAAACAGGAAATTGGAGACAATACATGTTCCGTACTATTTTAACATACCTGGCATCTGTTGCAACCTACTTTGCCGTTTCGTCGTGCAGCCATCAGGAAATAGACATGATAGCCGCCTGCGATGTGATACCCGGCAAAGGGTACGTTGTAAAATGGGACATATACCCCAAAATAGAGGGACATGTAAAAGTCTACATTTCGGAAGACCCCGGGAAGTTCGACCTGTCCAGGCCGATAGCCGAGGCTGACGTGGACAAGAACTATATCAGGATAACCACACCCGACATAAAACGCCGTTTCTACTTCAAAATAGTTTTCAACGATAAAATCAGCAGGGTTGTAGGCACACGGGGCGCAAACATGAAAAGCGCATACGTATTCCGGGATTTCGGAGGATACCGCAACGAGGACAACAAGTACACGAAATGGGGCATGATATACCGTTCGGGAAGGCTTGACACCCTCAGCGACATCGACAGGGAACGCTTCCACAACCTCGGCATAAGGACAATCATAGACTTATCGAACGACAGTTCCGACCGCATAAAGCCATACGGCCTGAACGTCAGGAAAACCCTGAAACTGTCGATGAACAATTTCGACAATACGCGGCTGGAGGAGAGAATATACGACGGAGAGTTCCGCAAAGGGGACGCACGCATCTTCATGCAGGACTTTTTCATCTCCCTCACAAAGGAGGATGCCTGCAAAAAATACGCCGAAATATTCGAGCTCCTTGAAGATGAAGAGAACTACCCGATAGTGATAACCTCGCGGTACGGAAAAGGGTATTGCGACTTTGCATCCGTCCTGCTTCTCTCCGCCCTCGGCGTCCCCGAGGACCTTATTCTCGAAGACTACACATGGGCCAACCAATACTTCAACTCAAGGGGTATCAGAAGCCGCATATCTGGTATGGGCGACAATGTGCAGGAAAGCATAACCAGGATAATCCGGAACAACCGTTCGGATCTGGTCTGCACATTCAACTTCATAGAAAGGGAATTCGGCTCGATGGACAATTTCCTTTCCGACCGGATAGGCATGGACGGCAAAAAGAGCAAAACACTGCGGAAAATTCTCCTCGCATCGGAATAGAGCCCCCCTTTTAAGCCCATTGGAACATACAATATACGGTAAAATATTGTAATTTTGCACTGCATATAAACCGGGTTTGAAACGGCGGCAAAAGCTGCCGCAAACTAAAATTGCAGGATTATGAACATTACGGATGCATTGAGACCTCTTTTCCGCAAAAGGGAAAAAGAGATTGCGCTGTATAAGGACAGAGAAGAAGATATCCAGAGGAAAGTCCTTTCAGAACTTCTGAATGCCGCCAGGAATACGGAAATAGGGAAAAAATACGGGTTCGGCGAAATAACGTCCGACTACAAGGGGTTTGCCGGAAGAGTCCCCGTCATAGACTACGAAGGAGTAAAGCCATATGTGGAAAGGATGCTGAAAGGGGAGCAGAACATTATCTGGCCGTCGAAGATAAAATGGTTCGCCAAATCGTCGGGGACGACCAACGACAAAAGCAAGTTCATCCCCGTATCGGACGAAGCGCGCAAAGAGTGCCACTATAAAGGCGGGGGAGACTGCGTGGCCCTCTATCTCGGGATGAATCCGGAAAGCAACTTTTTCAGCGGCAAGGGGCTGATTCTCGGGGGAAGCCACAGCATAAGCCAGCTGGAGGGGCACTATCACTGCGGCGATTTGTCGGCAGTACTGATACAGAACATCCCCGCGCTGGTCAATCTGATAAGGATTCCGTCGAAGGAAATAGCGTTGATGTCGGAATGGGAGTCGAAAATAGAGAAGATATGCCGTACGTCAATCAACGAGAACGTAACCAACCTCTCCGGCGTGCCGTCCTGGTTTCTGGTACTTATAAAACGGATTCTGCAGGAAAGCGGCAGGCAGTACCTGAATGAAGTCTGGCCTAACCTTGAGGTGTTTTTTCACGGCGGCATAAGTTTTGAACCTTACCGCCAGCAATACAAAGACCTGATTGTATCGCCGAAGATGCACTACGTGGAGACGTACAACGCCTCGGAAGGATTCTTCGCCGTCCAGAACGACCTTGACGACCGCGCCATGCTGCTGCTTATCGACCTCGGCATTTTCTTTGAGTTCATCCCTGTCGACGAGGCCGACAGCGACAACCCGACCGTCCTCCCCTACTGGGAAGTTGAAGCGGGGAAGACCTACGCCCTTGTCATAACCACAAACAGCGGGTTATGGCGTTACAAAATAGGCGACACGGTAAAAGTCTCTTCGGTGAACCCGCTGAAAATAACCATTGCCGGAAGGATAAAGCACTTTATCAACGCATTCGGCGAGGAACTGATGGTAGACAATGCCGAAAAGGGGATTGCAATGGCCTGCCGCGAAACCGGTGCGGAGGTCGCAAATTACAGCGCAGCCCCGGTGTTCATGTCGGGGAAAGACAAGGGACGCCACCAGTGGCTTATAGAGTTCTCCAAAATGCCGGATTCGGTCGACGGCTTCGCCGACAAACTCGATGCCGCGTTGCAAAGTCTCAATTCGGACTACGAGGCGAAACGTTATAAAGGACTGGCCTTGGACCGTCCCGAGATAGTAGCCGCCCGGAAAGGGGTGTTCGACGAATGGCTCAGGAGAAAAGGGAAACTGGGAGGCCAACATAAAATACCGCGGCTGAGCAACAATCGCGAATACATCGAGGAGATGCTGAAAATAAACGATGAACTATAGATTTAAACAGACACAATATAAAAGGACAACGCAATATGGATAAAAAATATAAACGCACATTAGTTACCACGGCTTTGCCTTACGCAAACGGCCCGGTTCACATAGGCCACCTTGCGGGCGTATACGTCCCCGCCGATATTTATACCAGATACTTGAGGCTCAAGGGCGAAGACGTTATAATGATAGGGGGTTCGGACGAACACGGGGTTCCCATTACCATAAAGGCCCGTAAGGAAGGGGTTACCCCTCAGGAGATTGTGGACAGATACCACGGAATAATCAAAAAGTCGTTCGAGGAGTTCGGAATATCGTTCGATATCTATTCCCGCACCACATCCGACATTCACCGCAAAACGGCATCGGACTTTTTCAGGACACTCTACGATAAGGGGGTTTTCATAGAAAAGACCACCGAACAGTACTACGACACGGAAGCCGGACAGTTCCTTGCCGACAGATATATTACGGGTACTTGCCCGCATTGCAAGAACGAGCATGCCTACGGCGACCAGTGCGAAGCCTGCGGTACGTCGCTCAATGCAACCGACCTGATAAACCCGAAATCCACTATAAGCGGCAGTGCACCTGTCCTGCGCGAAACGAAGCACTGGTATCTGCCGCTGGACAAATACGAAGGGTTCTTGCGGGAATGGATTCTGGAAGGGCACAAGGAATGGAAAACCAATGTCTACGGCCAATGCAAGTCCTGGCTCGACATGGGGCTGCAACCCAGGGCGGTAAGCCGCGACCTGGACTGGGGCGTACCCGTTCCGGTAGAAGGGGCCGAAGGCAAAGTGCTGTACGTATGGTTCGATGCACCTATCGGGTACATTTCCAACACAAAAGAACTCCTCCCCGACAAATGGGAACTTTACTGGAAGGACAGCGAAACCAAACTGGTCCATTTCATAGGGAAAGACAATATAGTTTTCCACTGCATTGTTTTCCCCACCATGCTCAAGGCAGAGGGGAGCTTTATCCTTCCCGAGAACGTCCCGGCCAACGAGTTCCTGAACCTTGAGGGAGACAAGATTTCCACTTCAAGGAACTGGGCCGTATGGCTACATGAATATCTTGCCGATTTCCCCGGGAAGCAGGATGTCCTGCGCTATGTGCTGACGGCGAATGCCCCGGAGACGAAAGACAACGATTTTACTTGGCGCGATTTTCAGGCCCGCAACAACAACGAGCTGGTGGCCATATTCGGGAACTTCATAAACCGCTCGATAGTCCTTACGCACAAGTATTTCGACGGCAAGGTCCCGCAACGCGGGGAACTGACGGATTACGACAACTCGGTGCTTGAGGAGTTCAAGTCGATAAAGGAGGAACTTGAAAGGTATCTCTCCACTTACCGTTTCAGGGATGCCCTGCGCGAGGCCATGAATCTCGCACGCATCGGGAACAAATACCTTGCCGACACCGAGCCGTGGAAGCTGGCAAAAACCGACATGGCCCGGGTGGCTACGATACTGAACATAGCACTGCAGATCTCGGCCAACCTCGCTATCGTGTTCGAGCCGTTCCTCCCATTCTCCGCGGCGAAACTCCGCAAACTGCTGAACATGGCATCGGCCGAATGGGACAAGATAGGGTCGATAGACATACTCAAGGCCGGGGATACCGTAGAACCCGCAGAACTGCTGTTCGAGAAGATAGACGATGCGGTTATCGAGGCGCAGATAAAGAAACTGCACGACACAAAACAGGAAAACATGAAGGCCGAACCGTCCGTCGCCCCGATAAGGGAGAACATCGGTTTTGAAGACTTCATGAAACTGGATATACGCGTAGGGAGGGTAACGGAATGCAGCAAGGTTCCCAAAGCCGACAAGCTCCTGCAACTGAAAATAGATGACGGACTCAAGGGACGTACCATAGTCTCGGGCATAGCCAAATACTACGAACCCGAGGAACTGGTAGGGAAACAGGTCTGCTTCGTCGCCAATCTTGAACCGCGCAAACTGAAAGGCATCCTTTCGGAAGGGATGATTCTCTCCGCCGAAGATGCCGACGGCAGGCTTGCTGTGGTTTCACCCGCAGCCGACGTTACCCCCGGCAGCGAGGTCAAATAATATTTTCCTGCCCTTTTCCCGTAACGGAGAAGAGGGCGGGATATTTTTTGCCTGAACGCGCGGCGGCACTGACGGCTGCCATATGTATTGCAGGCCGAACCATATTTAAACGCAAAGTATACAATACCATGTCCGACAATTTGAAATCCAAGACAGAGAAGGCCTTGATATGGAGCTTCTTCGACAAGTTCGGACAACAGATTCTGTACTTCGTTTCGGGTGTTGTACTCGCAAATATCCTCATGCCGTCGGACTACGGGAAAATGGGGCTGCTGGCACTCTTTACGGCGCTCTCCAATATTCTGATAGACAGTGGTTTCGGTTCTGCGCTTATACGTAAACGCGGAGCGACTGAAACTGATTACGCCACGGTATTCTATTTCAACATGATACTGTCGGCGGTCTTTTACGCCATTCTCTTTTTCTGCGCACCTCTGATAGCTTCGTTTTTCGGTATCGGTCAACTTACGGAAATTTCACGTGTGCTTTTCCTTGCGATAGTTTTCCAGGCTTTCGGGCTGATACAGCAGACCCGGATGTTCAAGGAAATAAAGTTCACGTACCTTGCCCGAATCAACAACATATCGCTGGGGGTTGCTTCCGCCGCGGCAATATGGGTTGCAATGGAAGGCGCAGGAGTGTGGGCGCTGGTGGTCCAGGCTGTGGGAATGGCGGCTATCAAATCGACCCTGTTGTGGTATTACGGCAACTGGAAGCCTTCGGCTTCGTTCCGTTTCTCGTCTCTGCGCGAATTTGCCGGATACAGTTCCAACCTGCTCGGCACAGGAATACTGAACACGGTTTTCAACAACATATACCCGATGATCATTGGCAAGAGCTTTTCGGCCAGTGCGGTAGGCTTCTATACGCAGGCGTACAAGTTCCAGGATATACCGTCGGCCCTTATCGGCAACATATTCCGCAGCGTGGCTTTTCCGGTTCTGTCGTCCATAAACAACGACCAGGAACGGCTGCTGCGCGTATTCGGAAAATATATACGTACCACGGCATTTTTCATATTCCCCATAATGGGGGCGATGATTGTCGTGGCGGAACCGCTCATATTGAGCCTTATTACCGAAAAATGGAAAGAGTCGGTACCCATACTGAGGGTGCTCTCCATTGCCGGCAGTTTCTCCCCTTTCATAATTTTGTACTACGACCTTTTCAATACCGTAGGGAGGTCGGACATAAACTTTAAAATGGAAATAGGGAAAAAAATATTCCTCGTCGCCGGTATCGGATACATAATATGCACGGGACAGGGAATAATGCCGCTTATATGGCTGTGGGTCGCCTATACACTATTGTCGCTGTGCACTACATGCATGATTTCGGCGGCAAAGACCGGATACAGGATAAGGGATTTCATTGCGGACATAATGCCGTATCTGCTGCTCACCCTGGCATCCATGGGAGGCGCTGCGCTCTGCCTGCTGATAACGGGAGGGGAGTGGATACGCCTTCTTTCATCCCTGGCGGTATTCGGCATTATATATATCGGCATCGCCTCGCTGCTGAAAATGGAGATTTTAATTGAATGCCGCTCTTTGTTAATCAGAAAACTGACCGGACATGAATAACCTCGCCCCCGTTTTGCTTTTCGTCTACAACCGCCCGCTGCTGACGGAACGGTGCGTGGCATCGCTCCTGCAATCGCCGCTCGCCCCGAAAAGCGAGCTCGTAATCTTTGCGGACGGGGCAAAAGGAGAGAAAGACAGGCCGGAAGTGGACGCAGTAAGGGCGTATATAAGGAGCATAAAGGGCTTCAAGTCGGTTGAAATACACGAGAGCCCTGCAAATACGGGGCTTGCCGCGAATATAATAAAGGGGGTTTCCGAAAGCGTGGAACGGTTCGGGAAGGTCATAGTGGTGGAAGACGACCTCGTGGTCTCCCCCTGTTTCCTCGAGTTCATGAACAAGGCCCTTGTATTGTACAGGGATGTGGAAGAGGTGGTAAACATAAACTCGCACGTTCTTGAAGGTCCGCAGAAATTTCCCGATAATTTTCTGATATCGTTTGCCGACAGTTGGGGTTGGGCAACATGGAAACGGGGATGGGACCTGTTCGAACCAGACGGCACGATACTGCTGGAAAAGATAAAAAAGATGCGCGCCTCCAAACGGTTCGACCTCGGTTATCACTTCGTGCGCATGCTGCGCGAACAGATTGAGGGGAAGAACAACTCGTGGGCCATAAGGTGGAACGCCTCCATATTCGTAAACGGCAAGGTATCGCTCAACGCGGGCAAACCGCTTGCCGTGAATACCGGTTTCGGGAAAGGGGCTACGCACTGCAATACGCCCGACCTGTTCGCCGTCAGGCTGTACACCGGGAATCTTGAACCGAAACTGATAACCCCTGCGACAGAAGATCCGGAAGCGCGGAACAACCTGCGCCTGAACTATATTGTGCGGACATCATACGCAAACAAGCTGCGAGTAAGGGTTCTTGAATTTTTATCCCGGTTTGCAAAATGAAAATAGCAATTGTAAATACCAGACAAAGCGGCGGCGGCGCCGCTATTGCGGCATCGAGGCTTTTTGAAGCGTTGAAGGGCAAAGGCATCAAGGTACGCTTCATAACGGCCGAAGGAAAAGGGGGAGACGGAGTTACCGTCCTTTCCGACTCACTTATGCGACGGTTGAGGTACAAATGCGCATTCCTGTTTGAACGTGCAGGTATATGGCTCGGCAACAAGCTGTCGCGCCGCGGATTGTTTGAAGTCTCCACGGCAAGGTTCGGAATGCGTATTGCCAACCTGAAGGAAGTCAGGGAGGCCGACATAATACACCTGCACTGGGTAAACCAGGGGATGCTGTCCGTCAGGGAAATCAAACGGTTGGCCGCCTCGGGGAAACAGATAGTAGTTACGCCGCACGACATGTGGTACTGCACCGCTATCTGCCACCACTCGTTCGGGTGCATGCGCTTTACGGAAAGATGCTGCGATTGCCGCTTCCTTGCATCCCCGTCGGACCATGACCTTGCGGCGAAGGTATGGGAGCAAAAGGAAGGGATGTTCGGGGAAAATACAGGCATCGTAGCCTTGAGCGAATGGATAAAGGGGCGCATCGAGGCAAGTGCAATTACCCGCGGATGCAAATGCAGGGTTATTCCGAACCCGATAGACTGCAGCATATACAACCGCAACTTCGACAAGGGGGAAGTCCGCAGAAAATACGGTATCTTGCCGGAAGCCAGAGTGGTTATATTCGGGGCGGCGAAACTCAACGACCCGATAAAGGGGAGCGGGATGCTGTTCAATGCAATTGAGCGCTGCAAATACAGGGAAGATATCACGCTGCTGCTTTTCGGCAATATAAAGGACGATGACGATTTCCTTGAAAGGGTTCCCTGCCGCCATGTTTACGCGGGGAGCACAAATGACGAAAAGGAGAGAGCCGCGCTTTACGCAGCCTCCGACGTGGCAGCCGTACCCTCGCATTACGAGACGTTCGGGCAGGTCATTGCCGAAGCCATGGCTTGCGGTACACCTGTCCTTGCTTTCGACAACGGCGGGCAGAGAGATATAATAGAGCACGGGAAAAACGGATACCTTGCCGCTTATCCCGATATAAACGACCTGGCCCGCGGGCTGGAATGGCTTCTGGATAACTGCGGGGAGGAGACAGGACGATATGCCTCGGAGAGCATTGCCGGCCGCTTCTCGCCCGAATCGGTTGCGGATAAACATATAGCCTTTTACAGAGAACTGCTGGAAAACCGAATAACGGACTGAACATGGAGACTCCGCTTTTTTCAATCATAACAGTCTGCTTCAATGCCGCCGGCTGTATAGGACGGACCGTAAAGAGCGTAAGGGAACAGCTTTTTGCGGATTACGAGTATATAATAATCGACGGGGCTTCTTCCGACGGGACCCTGGAAATAGTAAAAAATAGCGGCGTGCGATGCGACAGGGTTGTAAGCGAACCGGACAGCGGCATATACGATGCCATGAACAAGGGGATTGGCATTGCCCGCGGAGAGTATCTTATTTTCCTGAATGCCGGGGACTCGTTTTTCGCCGACGATACGCTGCTGAAAGCTGCCGGCATGATAAAAGCCGGGGCTCCGGATATCTTATACGGCGACACGGCAATAACAGACCTTAACGGGGATTTTATCGCAATGCGCCGCCTGCGGCCGCCAAAAGAACTGCGCTTCGATAGTTTCAGAATGGGAATGACCGTATGCCACCAGGCTTTCTGGGTAAGGAGGAAGATTGCCCCGCCGTACGACCTCGCTTTCAAATATTCGGCAGATTACGACTGGTGCGTACGGATTCTCAAGAGAAGCCCGCGTCCTGTCTGCATGAACAGCGGCATGACCCTTGTGAATTACCTTTCGGGCGGTACGACCGAGAAAAACCACCGTGCTTCGCTGCGCGAACGGTATGCCGTAATGTGCCGCGAATACGGAAAGGCTTCCACAATGATGCTCCACTTGTGGTTTGCCGCGAGAACCGCTTTCAGCAAGACAGCGGCCCTCCTGCATGGCAGGAAAGCCGCTGTCTGAAACCTGTACCGCCGCGACAGACATATTATTCCGATACGTTGAAATATTTCATGGCATTGCCATAGCAGATACCGGATACCATATTGCCTATAAAATCATATTCTTCTTTCGGCAACAATCCTTTTTCAAGGTCATCGCCGAGGATATTGCACAATATCCTGCGAAAATACTCATGACGCGGGAATGAAAGGAAGCTGCGCGAATCGGTAAGCATCCCCACGAACCGACTCAACAGACCGCCGTGCGAAACAATCTCTATCTGACGCCTGATACCGTCCTGCTGGTCGAGGAACCACCATGCGGCGCCATATTGCATTTTTCCGGGGATGGAACCGTCATTGAAATTATAGGCCATGGCCATTATGGTTTCCGAATCCTTCGGGTTCAGGTTGTAAAGGATTGTACGCGCAAGAGCACCTTCATCGTCGAGTTTGCCGAGAATACGGGACAGACCGGAAGCCACGCGCCCGTCCGATATAGAATCGCACCCGGCATCGGGGCCTATCTGACGGAAATACCGGGGGTTGTTGTTCCTGATAGCACCTATGTGGAACTGCTGTACCCATCCTGCCGCCGCGTTCATCTTCGCCAGATGATAAATCATGCCGCTGCGGAAAGTCTCCGCATCATCGGAAGATATGCTCTCTCCCTTCATGGCTTTACTGAAAACCGTTTCCAAATCGGCATCGGTAAAGTCCTTGTCGGGGAAATCCCGGAATCCGTGGTCGGCGCCGCAGCATCCGAGAGATTTAAAATATTCCTGACGGAGAGAGAGGGCATCCATCAGGTCCTGGAAACACCTTATCCCGATACCGGCAGCCTCCGACAGGCGTGAGACATAACTTCTGTATTCCTCCCCTCCTTCTACGGCCATAACCTTGTCGGGACGCCACGACGGCAGTACCTTTACCGTAAAACCGGCATCCCCGGCAATAGCCTTGTGCCACCTCAGGTCATCGGCAGGGTCGTCCGTTGTGCAAAGTACGCGGACATTCATTTTCCCGAGCAATCCCCTTACCGAGAAACCCTCCTCGCGGAGCATGGCATTGCAACGGTCATATATCCGGCGCGCGCTGCACGGGTTGAGCGTTCCGGAGATGCCGAAATAACGCAGGAGTTCAAGATGCGTCCAATGGTACAGCGGATTGCGCATTGCATACTGTACCGTTTCGGCCCACTTCTCGAACTTAGCATAGCTCGCCGCCTTGCCGGTTATAAACTGCTCGTCTACCCCGTTGGCCCGCATGGCCCTCCACTTGTAGTGGTCGCCGCCAAGCCACAGATCCGTTATATCCTCAAAGCGGTGATCCTCCGCTATCAGTTCGGGGTCGAGATGATTGTGGAAGTCCATAATAGGGCATCCTGCGGCGAACTGTTCATACAACGACACGGCATAGTCGGATTCAAGCAAGAAATTCTTATCTATCATAATGAACGTATCGGTTATCTTTTTTCTGTATCGGCCATACTTTTCCCCTCCTGCATGGAACGCGCTATTCCGAGTTCAAGCCCGCGGAGCTCGGCAAGGCCGCGCAACCGGCCTATTCCGGAATAACCGGGATTCGTCTTTTTCTTCAAGTCGTCGAGCATCTGATGTCCGTGGTCGGGGCGGTACGGTATGGATTCGCGACGGCGTCCGGTCAATTCAAGAAAAGCCTTCATCACTTCATACATGTCCACATCGCCCTCCAGGTGGTTGGCTTCATGGAAATTACCCTCTGCATCGCGTCTGGTGGAGCGGAAGTGCGCAAAATAGACCCTGTCGCCGAGCCTTCTCATCATGCCGGGCAAATCATTGTCGGCACGCACGCCGAAAGACCCCGTGCAAAGGCACAACCCGTTTGCAGGACTCGGAACGGCAGCGGCAAGGAGCGAAAAGTCCTCCTCGGTACTCATTATACGGGGCAGCCCCAGAATAGGGTACGGAGGGTCGTCCGCATGGATAGCCAGGCGTACCCCTTCTTCCTCGGCCACGGGGGTTATCTCGCGCAGGAAACCGATAAGGTTCTCCCTCAACTGCTGAGCGCTTACCCCTTCGTAATGTTCGAGCCTGCTTCTGAACTCCTCTATCGTGAAACTCTCTTCCGCTCCGGGGAGACCGGCTATGATATTCCTTACAAGGGTTTCCTTTTCCCCGTCGGTCATCTTCTCCAGACGCTTCCGCGCCTTCTCTATTTCCTGCGGGGTATAGTCGGCCTCAGCCCCCTTGCGCTTGAGGAGAAACACGTCGAATGCCACCAGTGCGGCACGCTCGAACCTCAAGGCCAGCGAGCCGTCGGGCATGCGGAAGGCCAGATCGGTCCGTGTCCAGTCAAGCACCGGCATGAAGTTGTATGTAACCGTATATACTCCGCAACGGGCAAGGTTCCTTATGCTCTGCTTGTAATTTTCCACGTACCGGTGATAGTTGCCTTCACGCGTCTTTATATGTTCATGAACGGGGATACTCTCCACTACGTCCCACTCGAGTCCGGCCGCACGCACGACTGCGATACGCGCGGCAATCTCGTCCTGCGTCCATACCTCGCCATTGGGGATATGGTGCAGCGCGGTTACTATGCCCGCAGCTCCCGCCTGCCTTATGTCGCTCAGCGATACGGGGTCGGACGGACCGTACCACCGCCATGTCTGTTTTCCTAAATACATCTGCCGTTCCATGAAGTTATATTGAAAAAGCATCGAAACCGCCGTCTATGACAAGCACCGTACCTGTAACGAAACGGGAAGCATCGCTGACCAGATAATGGAGGGATCCCAACAGTTCGTCAGCCTCGCCGAACCGTCCGAAAGGCGTATGTGCGAGAATTGTCTTTGCCCTGTCGGAGTAGCTTCCGTCGGGATTGGTCATCAGGGTACGGTTCTGTTCCGTAATAAAGAACCCGGGGGCCATTGCATTTACCCGGAACGTATTGCCGAACTTGATTGCAAGCTCTCCCGCAAGATATTTCGTAAAGTTGACGACTGCGGCCTTGGCTGCACCGTACCCCATTACGCGCGTGAGCGGCCTCAGCGCCGACTCCGATGCAATGTTCACAATCGACCCTCCACCGGTGGAAAGCATGGCCTTTGCAAATACCATTGTGGGTATTACCGTACCGAAGAGGTTAAGGTCCACCACTTTGCGGAAGTCTTCAATTTCTATATCGAAAATGGTCTTGTCGGGCGGGATAGTGGCGCCGGGCATGTTTCCGCCGGCGCAGTTTACAAGTATGTCTATCTTGCCGTATGAGGCAAGTATCCGCGAACAGTTGTCTTCAAGGATGCTCCTGTCTGTAACGTCCGTACGGAGGAACATGGCATCATGCCCTTCCGACCTGATTTTCCCTGCAAGGGCACTGCCTTTCTCCTCGTTGCGCGCAAGAATCGCCACCTTGGCGCCCCGCGAAGCGAGATACTCCGACATTGCGCCGCCCAGAACGCCGCTGCCTCCCGTTATGACGGCTACTTTGCCGTTTATATCGAACAAATCGTTCATTGCTGTACGTATTAATTTACACTTCAATAAGTTTATATCGCGGTACCAGAAGTTTCATTATCCCCCACCCCAGGATATAGAGGACGGAACAGATGCAGAATACGATGAAATATCCGGCCTCTATTCCTTCAAACCCCATAAATGACATGTCGGACGACTCGGAATAGTCAAACAGAAGCCCCGAACATTTATTGAAGATGAATGAGGCCAACCCGCCTGCCATACCCCCTATCCCGGTTACGGTAGCCACTGCCGCTTTCGGGAACATGTCCCCGACCGTAGAGAATATATTTGCCGACCAGGCCTGGTGCGCGGCGGCTACTATCCCGATAATGACAACGGATATCCAATATGAATATGCCCCCAAGGGTTGCGCCAGCACAGCCAGAAGGGGGAAGAACGCGAATATCAGCATTGCCCGCATCCGCCCTGCATAAGGGTTCATTTTCTTTTTGTCGATGAAATACGACGGCAGCCAGCCGCCTATTATCGAGAGCATGGTTATCATATACAGGACAAACAGGGGGAATGCCACCTGTGTGGAAGTCATACTGTAAACCGACTGCAAATAGGCAGGTGCCCAAAAGAGCAGGAACCACCATACGCCGTCCGTCATGAACTTGCCTATGGCAAAGGCCCAGGTCTGGCGATACCTGAAGCACTGCATGAAGGAAAGCCCTTTTTCCTGCCGGGGTTCTTCTGCCGAATCCTGTACGATATATTCCAACTCGGCCTTGTTCACCCTCGGATTTGCCTCGGGTTTCCTGTAGAGCCACTGCCAGAAACCCATCCAAACGAAACCGAGGGCCCCTATTATTATAAATGCCATTTCCCAACCCCATGCCTCCGCTATGAACGGTATGGTTACGGGAGCTGCAAGCGCCCCGACCGTCGCGCCGGAATTGAATATGCTGGTTGAGAATGCCCTGTCTTTTTTGGGGAAATATTCAACTGTCGCCTTTATGGCCGCAGGGAAATTCCCGGCCTCGCCTACAGCAAGCACCAGCCTTGCAAGGATGAAGAGGGCGACGCTTACATTGACTACCCTGGAGACGTCGGACACAGCGGCGATAGCTTCCCTGGCCCCGTCAAACCCTACGAACCATTTTCCGGCCGTAATACCGGAGGTAGCGATTCCGCAAAAGGCATGGAGACATGCACCGAAAGACCATATGCCGATAGCCCACAGATACCCCCTGCGGGTATCCAGCCAATCGACAAAACGCCCTGCAAACAGCATGGCTATGGCATAAAAGAGAGAGAACAGCCCGGCTATGGTACCGTAGTCGTCATTTGTCCAGTGAAATTCAGGAGCTATGAATTCGACCCACGTAAGGGACAGGACCTGACGGTCCAGGTAATTTACCATGAGGGCGAAGAAAAGAAGGGCGCATATGACCCACCGGAAACCGGTCATCCTGCCGTCTGATCTGAGTTTAGTTTTCATTCTGGTCAAGGGTTATCGGTTATTGCCGGCATTCTGCCACTACAGACAGGGAAAAGGCGCACAGTTCCGTTATTTTATCCCATTCTTCCGCCTCGACGGTTTTCCCGGGGATAAGCTGCGAGCCCATGCCTACGGTCGAGACTCCGGCGCTGAACCACGCGGAAAGGTTCTCCCTGTCGGGAGAAACAGCCCCCGTAGCCATCAGTTGCGACCACGGCATAGGCGCCAGTACGTTTTTCACGAACGACGGCCCGCCCACGTTGCCGGCCGGAAATATCTTGCATACATCGCATCCTGCTTCCTGCGCCGCACCTATTTCAGATACCGAACCGCACCCCGGTATGTACGGGACAAGACGCCTGTTGCACGTTCTGGCGACCTCGGGATTGAAAAGAGGCCCCACGATGAAAGACGCCCCGCACTGCATGTAGAGCGATGCCGTACCGGCATCCACAACCGTACCGGCGCCGAGAATCATTTCGGGGCACTCCGTGGCGGCATATTTCACCGCCTCGGAAAATATTTCATGGGCGAAGTCGCCGCGGTTGGTGAATTCAAACACCCTTATCCCGCCCCTGTAACATGCACCGAGAACTTTTTTTACAGTTTCGGGATTACTGTTGTAAAAAACGGGGACGATTCCGGTAGATAGCATTTTACCGAGAACCTGCATTTTTGAAAATCTGGCCATATTGCTGTCGTTTACGTATTTTTACCTTGCTACGCGGCCGGATGCGTCGCCGGCCATCAGTTTCTCCACCTCGCCTGCCGTTACGCGGTTGAAGTCGCCGTAAACGGTGTGTTTGAGGCACGAGGCCGCAACCGCAAAGTCCAAAGCCTTGCCGTCATCTCCAGGATAGGCGAGCAGCCCGTATATAAGGCCGCCCATAAAGGCATCGCCGCCCCCTACCCGGTCGACTATATGCGTAATGTCGTACTGCCTGGAGCGGATGAAATTCTCCCCGTTGAAGAGAACTCCGCTCCATGTATTGTGGCTGGCGCTGATTGACCCTCTCAACGTAATTATTATTTTGGATGCCTGCGGGAAACGGGCTTTAAGCTGGCGGCATACCGACTCGAACGATGCGGCCTCTACTTTCCCGGCCCTTGCATCGAACCCTTCGGGACGAATGCCGAACACCATTTCGGCATCTTCCTCGTTGCCAAGGATTATATCGCTGTTTTCCACAAGTCCGGGCATGATTTCAGAAGCCGTCTTCCCGTACTTCCAAAGGTTCTTCCGGTAGTTAAGGTCGCACGATACCGTAAGTCCCGCCTTTTTTGCCGCCTTAACCGCTTCGATGCAGGCCTCTGCCGCGCTTTCGGATATAGCCGGCGTGATTCCGGTCCAATGAAACCAGCAGGCATCCTTGAACACGCTGTCCCAGTCTACCATTCCGGGCCGTATCCCGGACATGGACGAATGCGCCCGGTCGTACAGCACCTTGCTGCCGCGTGCAACGGCTCCGGTTTCGAGATAGAAGATTCCCATTCTCTCCCCGCCGTAGATTATCCGGGAGGTGTCTACTCCGAGCCCGCGCAGTTCCGCCACGCAGGAGGCGGCTATATCGTTGTCCGGAAGGCGGGTAACATACGCCGCCGGAACTCCGTAGTTGGCAAGGGAGACAGCGACGTTGGCCTCCGCTCCGCCGAAAGTGGCTGAAAACTCACGCGCCTGGCCGAACCTGAGATACCCGGGGGTTGCAAGGCGCAGCATTATTTCTCCGAATGTAACAACTTTCTTGTCTATCATATCTGTCTGTTTTTAGGTATACATAACCTGCCGGAGTTACAAAGATAAAATTTTTTTGTCAATTCCCTCCATGCAAGGCGTTGCTCCTTACTATATCAGTCCGGGGCAACGCCTGCTTGACGTTTTCCCCGACCGCATGTAATATGCCCGCTCGTTTTCGGAGAACTTCTCTATTGCGTACCGCAACATTGTCCGGGGCATACGGCATGCATGTACGGAGAGGAACTTCTCCAGCGCGGGCCTGTCGCGCTTGCCCGCTTCGCGGAGCATCCACCCTGCAGCTTTCTGTATAAGGGGCTCTTTCGTCCCGAGCAGTTTCTCCGCAAGGCTGAACGTATGCGTATTATCCCCTCTGCGGATAAAGGCAAGGGTCGACACCATGGCTATGCGCTGCTGCCATATATCGCCGGATGCCGCATACCTGTACAGCAACCCGCACTCTTTTCCGTAAAGGTGCGCCCCGACTATCCCGGGGGCGGACAAGTCGACCAGATCCCAATTGTTTATATATCGTGTATTGCCGGTATAGAGACGGAATATCTTCTCCTTTTCTTCGTCCGGGCTTTTCTTTACGGCATACCTGCAAACCGCAAGCAGCAGGGCGCAAAAGGCGTATTTCATGGTATCCGTCGGCAAGCAAAGGGACGATTTCATCGAGAGGTATTGCCGCAGCATGCCGCTTCGCCACACCCCTTATCTGCGGAACGGCAATGCCGAGAAAACTGTCGCCGTAGCCGTACTCCCCTTTGCCGGTTTTGAAAAAACGGGCGAGCACCCGCGCTTTTTCGGGATTGGCCAACGCCGTTATTTCGGCCTTTATATCTGCGGCTTTTATCATCGGCCGATATCGTTTACCTTATAGACAGGCCCACCTTCAAAGAAGTTTATTATGTTGTCGGAAACCTGCTTTGCCATTTCATTGCGCGCCTCTACGGTCTGCGTGCCGAGATGCGGGTTGAGGACCACATTGTCGAAATACAGCAGTTCATCGGCAGGATAATCGCCGTTTTCAAAAACATCAAGCCCTGCGCCTCCTATCCGGCCGCTCTGCAACGCCTCGACAAGGGCCTTATCGTCTACAAGCGGGCCGCGTGCCGTATTTATCAGTATTGCACCGCGCTTCATCAGCGCGAACTCCCTGCGGCCTATAATGTGATAGGTTTCAGGGGTCAGCGGGGCATTTACCGAAACCACATCGGAGAGGGAGAGCAATTCGTCGAGCGGAAGATACCGTGCCCCGTACCGTGCCTCGGTATCGGTGTCGAGACGGCGGCGGTTGTTGTATGCTATTTTCATGCCGCACGCCAGACAACGGCGGGCAAGCGCCTGCCCTATCCTGCCCATACCCACTATGCCGACAGTTTTCCCATACAGGGAATGGCCGAGGTTTTCGAGCAGGCCCACATGTACGTTTCCGGGAATACGCAGCCTTCTGTCCATTTCCGATATACGGCGGGAGACGGCCAACAGCAGGCCCAATGCCTGATCGGCGGTGGGTTCCGTTACCTGATGCGGCGTATTTGTTACCTGAATTTTAAGGCGTGTGGCGGCTTCCACGTCGATATTGTCGAAGCCCACCGCATAATTGGATATTATCTTAAGTCTCCTGCCGGCCTGCATCAGCGGCTCGTCTACCTTGAAATTGAACATGGACTGCAGTGCGTCATATTCGCCTATCATTGCCAGCACCTCATCGTAGGTAAACGATTCGCGTCCTTCCGGCGGGAATGTTACATCGTATTTTTCCTCCAACTCGGAATAACCCGGGCGCAACATGTTATATGTTACCAATACTCGTTTTTTCATTTTGCTCCTTTTCTGTTCTCTTCTTTTTCGGTTTACGAAGATAGTAATTCCCGCCGTGATTGCCGCACCTTTTTTGTTTTCTCCTTTACCCGGCTGCCGCCTCTTTGAGTTTTTTTCGGGTTATACTATATTTGTGCGACCATAATGCAGGCATCAAAAACGAGCCTGCCGCTTTACACCTGTTTTTATATGCCTTTGAAACCGAGAACTATTGCGTTCAATCCGCTGAACTTTCCCATTTACGTAATGGCAAAGCCCATAGGGGCGCTCTGCAATATGGATTGCATCTATTGCTACTATCTTGAGAAAAGCAACCTGTACCATGGCTCGTCGCCCAAAATGGGGGACGACATTCTGGAACGGTACGTAGCCGAATACATAGAATGCCAGCCCGGGGGCGATGTCTTTTTCACCTGGCACGGGGGGGAGACCCTTATGCGCGGCATAGACTTCTTCCGCAAGGCAATGAAGTACCAGCAAAGGTATGCACGGGGCAAAAGGATTGCCAATTCCATACAGACCAACGGCCTGCTCCTCAACGAGGAATGGTGCCGTTTCTTCAAGGAGAACGAATTCCTTGTGGGGATATCGCTGGACGGGCCGGAACATATCCATGACCGCTACCGCCTGGACAGGAGCGGACGGGGCACTTTCTCGAGGGTGATGAAGGGTGTGGAGATGCTTCAACGGTTCGATGTGGACTTCAATACCCTGTCGGTAATTTCGGACTACGGAGCAAAATTCCCGCTGGAAACATACCGCTTTTTCAAGGATATAGGAAGCCACTACATGCAGT
Organism: uncultured Bacteroidales bacterium; assembly: GCA_949297125.1. Lineage (GTDB taxonomy): Bacteria > Bacteroidota > Bacteroidia > Bacteroidales > G3-4614 > Caccoplasma_A. The sequence continues at coordinate 44,040 of CASFRS010000027.1, read as the reverse complement.
TCTCGCCTATCGTGGAGAGATGGGGCGACCGCCCCGACGGACTGGAACTGCTTCCGCCCGGAGACAGGCAAAGCGATGCGGAAATGCCGCCGTGGTGCGTCGACCCGACAGATTACGGGCGCTTTTACTGCGAGATTTTCGATGAATGGGTCAGGAACGATGTGGCGGAATTCTATGTCCAGATGTTCGATTCAGCCCTGGCCTGCTATGTAGGACAGGCCCCCGGCGTCTGCATTTACGCCGAGAGTTGCGGACACGCATCGGTAATGGAGCATAACGGGGATGTCTATTGTTGCGACCATTTCGTTTTCCCCGAGTTCAAACTGGGGAATATCCGGAACAAGACTTTTGTGGAAATGATGCTGTCGGACAAACAGATGAAGTTCGGAGCGGACAAACGCAACAAACTGCCCGGACAATGCCGCGAGTGCCGTTTTTTGAAATTATGCAACGGAGAGTGCCCGAAGAACAGGATTGCCGTTACGGCGGACGGGGAACCGGGACTGAATTACCTGTGCAGCGGGCTGCGGATGTTCTATGAACATGCCGAGCCGTATCTGGAGTTTATGGCCGGCGAACTTGCAAACGGCAGGCCGCCCGCCAACGTAATGGAATTTGCCAGAAACCTTAAACGTTGATTCTGCATGGGTTTCGTTGCATTGCTGTTTTTGGCCGTAGGGTTGTCGATGGACACTTTCGCCGTTTCTCTTACTGCCGGCGTGGCCATGAAGCCTTTCAGGTTTTCCGGTGCGCTGAAAGTTGCGGCATGGATGGCTTTTTTTCAAGGCGGCATGCCTGTCCTCGGATGGTTGCTGGGACGGGAATTCATCTCCCTGATTGAGGACTACGACCACTGGATTGCCTTCGGGCTGCTTGCAATACTCGGTATCAAGATGGTTTACGAAGCCGCTTTTTCAAAGGATGAGGGCGGCTGTTTCTCTCCCATCAAGACACTGACGCTGGTACAGCTTGGAGTAGCGACAAGCATAGATGCTTTGGCCATAGGGGTTTCGTTCGGGCTGATGCGAATCGATATGGTTATGGCCGTTTCGGTTATTGCCGCCGTTACTCTTATTTTTTCGCTGGCGGGATGCTATGTCGGCAAATGGTTCGGCACAAGTTGGAAAAGATGTTCCACCGCTATCGGTGGAATCATTCTGATAGGGCTGGGGATAAAGATTGTCATCGAGCACACCTGCGTTTGATTTTTGCTTTCCGCTTTTTCTCCGCACTGTATTCTTCGCACCTGCGCGGCTCTGTCCTTATGAGGGAGAACGGCAGTCCCGCCCTGCCCGGGCATACGCACCACTCTGTCAACCTGTACCCGGGATGCTTTTCGACACTTCATACGCCATATAGAGGACAAGAATCCCTACCGCCCCGTAAAATATGCGCGCCCCCCTCTTTCCCAGGAGTTTTACGAAAAACCTCCCGCTCTCGCTCGTAAAGAGCCACTTCATGTCGAATACCGATGCGGCGAGCGTCAGCATCCCCAATATTACGAACAGTATTACGGCTATTGTCTCGGCCATGGCATATCTTCGCTTTTTTATTCGGCGCTGCCCATCCCGGCTTCTCCTGTCCGGCAGTGCAGCGGCCCGCATGTTACGCGCCGCGAGGAGTCGGGCATCTCCTCTACCGTTACCCCGACACACTCTTCGGGAAGCAGACCGGCGATTTTTTCGGGCCACTCCATAAAGCAGAGCGCACCGCTGTAAAAATAATCTTCATAACCGAGGTCATAGACCTCGCGAAGCGAGTTGATACGGTAAAAATCGAAATGGTATATCAACTCGCCAGTTGTCTCCGACCGGTATTCGTTCACTATGGCGAACGTGGGGCTGTTTACGCCTTCGGCTACCCCGAGTTCCTCGCATACGGCCTTTATGAAGGTGGTCTTGCCCGCGCCCATCTTCCCGTAGAAGGCAAACAGGGTATTGTCGCCCATGTTGTCGATGAACTCTCTGGCGGCTTCGTTAATACGGGACAGGTCGGGTATTGTTATTTCGCATTTCATATCGTCATTGTTTTTTTGTCATCGTTATAAGGGGTATCATCATTTCCTCCATGGATATTCCGCCGTGCTGGAACGTATCCTTGTAATACCCCACATAGTAGTTGTAGTTGTTGGGATAGGCGAAGAAATCGTTGTTTACGGCAAATATGTATTTTGAACTCACGTTTGGCGACGGAAGCCCGAATTTCCCGGGATTCTTTATTTCATACACCTGTTTGGGATTGTAACTCAGGTTCTTCCCCACCTTGTAGCGGAGGTTGGTGTTGGTATTGCGGTCGCCTACAACCTTTACCGGATTGCTTACGTGTATCGTCCCGTGGTCGGTGGTAAGGATTATCTTGTACCCGTTGTCGGCCATGCGCCTGAGCAGTTCCAGCGTGGGGGAATGCCTGAACCACGATTCGGTCAGAGAACGGTATGCTGCACTGGAGGAGGCGAGTTCGCGTATCATCTTCGATTCGGTACGCGCGTGCGAAAGCATGTCTATAAAGTTCAGCACGCATACGTTCAGCTGGTTCGCAGCCAGTTGCTTTATGTTCTGGATTACCTTCTCTGCAAAAGACGACTCGTTTATCTTGGTATATGAAAACGTGTAGCGCTTCCTGTACCGGTCAATCTGCGTCTGTATCAGCGGCGACTCGTTGAGGTTCTTCCCCTCTTCTTCATCTTCGTCCACCCAGAGGTCGGGGAACATCTTCGCTATCTGGTCGGGCATAAGGCCGGAAAATATTGCATTGCGGGCATACTGCGTGGCCGTGGGAAGGATGCTGTAATATATCTCTTCAGAAACGGAGAAATAATCGGCAAGCATCGGTTTTACCTTATACCACTGGTCGAGGCGGAAATTGTCTATCAGTACGAAAAGGACCTTTTCCCCGTTATCCAGTGCAGGGAATACCTTTGTCTTGAACAGCTCGTGGCTCATCAACGGGTGTTCGCCTCCCGACACCCACTCCTCATAGTTTTTGCGGACGTATTTGCTGAACGCGGCATTTGCCTCGATCTTCTGCATCTCCAGCATGTCGGAGAGCGTACTTTCGGCCTGCTCCAGTTCCATTTCCCAATGCACCAGACGGGTGTATATCCTGCTCCAGTCGGCATAATCGGCGGCGCGGTTTATCTCGTCGGTAATACGGGCAAAATCCTGCTGGTAGTCAAGCGTGGCCTTTTCCTGTATTATCTCTTTACGGTTCAGGTTCTTCTTTATCGACAGGAGTATCTGATTGGGGTTTACCGGCTTTATCAGATAATCGGAAATCTTGCTGCCGATTGCCTGCGTCATTATGTTCTCCTCTTCGCTCTTGGTTATCATAATCACGGGCAGGTGGGGGTGCTCGCCCTTTATCCTGCCGAGCGTCTCTATCCCGTTCAGCCCCGGCATGTTCTCGTCGAGGATGACCAGGTCGAACGATTGTCCGGAACAGAGGTCTATTGCGTCCTGACCGTTTGTTACGGTGGTTACATCATATCCTTTTTCTTCAAGGAAATAGATATGGGGCTTCAGGAGGTCTATCTCGTCATCCGCCCAAAGTATCGATGTCTTTTTCATATTGCTCCTCCGTTTTTACTGATATAGCTCCGCATCCTGCAAAATAAGATTTTCATCCCAGAACTTCTGGTAATCTTCAAACGAATACCCGTTCATGAGCAACTGGTAATTATCTTCGCTTATCATTATCTTGCGGACTCCGTCGGGGAGGTTCATCCCGTCGGCGCCTTCTATTTTTTTCCTGTACAGCATTATCTCCCGCAGGTTGGAGAACCCCTTTATGTTGAGCATACCTACCCCGTCGCCCGATACAAGCTGCAAATCGAAATCCTTTATGTAGAAATTCGTGAAATTGTAGCGTGCGGCAAGGAAAAGCACCAGATTGGCATCGACTGTATCGGACGGGAATGCCATTATCATCATATAGGGTACGTCGTTTTCCCATTCAAACGGCGGGAGCTCCACTTCGGCAGCCCCCTCTTCGGCAACTTCTCCCCCTCGGCCTAAACGCATTGTCCAGATATCTTGTTTTCCCGTTCCCGAGACAACTTCCCTCCCTTGAGCCAGGCCTTTCAGCATTTCGGTGGCCAACTCGGAGGTCTCCTCCTCGGGATAACGTTCGAGCAGCATCCGCAATGCCGACTTGAAATTTTCTATATCCCGCTCGTTTACATACGCCAATGCATTTATCAGCATGAACTTGGGCATGTTGCGCGACAGCGGGTATTTCCGGACGAATTCATCGAACCGTTTATGGACATCGGGATTGTCGCCTGCAAGGAACCTGTCGTATGCCATACGGTACAGGGTATCCTGCTCCACCTCCATTGTCCGGAGATTCTCCAGATAATTTGGATCGGCCATGGCCTGCGCATACCGGCTGTCGGGGAAACCGGAGAGTATCTTTTGCCGGTAGTTCTCGGCTTCGAGGGTATTTCCGGCCATCATGTTCATCAGATAGATATTGTAATAATACTCCAAACGGTAACGGTTGTCGGGGTATTCCGTTTCAAGGCGGTTGAAGCAGTCCATTGCGGCGTTGTAGTCTTCAAGGTCGTTCTTGAGGATTATGCCCATATTGTAAAGCCCGTCCATTATAAGGTCGTCGGAGAGGGCAAGTTCTTCCTCCGTACGGGGGAGCTGCTGCAAATAGAACCGGGGGTCCTTTTCATCGCTGACGGGAATATCGAGAGAATCGGCAGCGTTTTCGGCCACGCCCAACGAATCGAGCCGGGCAAGTTCCTCGTCTTCGGCGTCATAGTCGTACTCTTCAAAGTCGGACATGGAGAATGCAGCCTTGTTGCGGCGACGCCAGTCGTCTTCAAGTTTCCTGTTTCCCCACTTGCGCTGGAAGTCGGTCTTTCCCGCCGACACCAAGGCCGGGTTGTAAAAGTACCAGCTGTTGCTGGTAGAGGGCATTACCCCCACCGTAGGGGCTTGCGCGTTACCCGAAAAACCGGGGGCGAACTGCGATGCTATGGCCTGCTGCTCCTGCATGTAGGCTTCCCTCTCTTCGGCTTCTTTCAGAAGCCGCTCGGCCTCCTTTATCTCTTCTATCTTTTTTTCTATCAGGGCCATTATCTCTTCTTCGGGCAACGATGCCACATATTGCAGGCTGTCCTGCACTTCAACCGTCTCGGCATACATGCTGAGTTCGTCCAGGACTGTCGAGCGGCGCGAAAGGAGTTCGTAATCGGGATACGTCTCGTCGAGCAGCGGAATAGCCTCGGCATAACACGGCTGCGCCTTGGTGTACCGCTGCTGCTCGAAGTAGAGGTTGCCCAACGTTATCTGGTTCACCGCTTTTTCTATTCCGTTGCGCGTACTTTTTTCATTTGCCAGAATATAGTTTTCTATTGCCTTTGCCGTGTCTTTCTGCGCCAGGTAGATATTGCCGACGGCATAATATATCTGATCGAGGTACTCTTCGTTGCGGGAACTCTTCACCATTTTGAGCAGGTCCTTTATCACTTTCTCCATATTGCCGCCGGTCATTACTTCGGTCTGCTTTATGCGGGCATTCAGCGCGGTCCGGTATACGGGATTCATCTTCAAGATCTTCGCATAGGTATCGTAGGAGAGTTGCTTCTCCCCTTCCAGGGCGTATATCTGGGCCAGGGCAAATGTCTGGCGTATTTTCTGCGATTTGTTCTTTTGCGCATTTATGGAGGCCTTCAGGTGCGGGATTGCCTCGGCATAGTTTTCCCGGCGGATATGGTAATCGGCACAGGCCATGGCGAGTTGCCCGTTAAGCGAGGGCGGCACGGAGTCGAGCCTTATTTTATGCAAGACATCCTCTGCCTCGTACAGCCATCCCATTTCAAGGTAGCTTCGCATCAGCCATATGCGGGCTTCCCTTACCACGTCTTCTTTCCATGTGAAATGGCGTATTATATACGCAAAAGTTGCAGAGGCCTCAAGGAATGCCCCCTTATGAAACTGCGACTTGCCGAGCAACATCCACGAGTTGTGTATGTACGGGTTGAATTCTTCGCGGTTGACGAAAGCGCGGTACTTCGGGTTGCTCATCTTTTTCGGATCGCGCTTAGGCTTCTTTTTTATCGAGTGAAGCTGTATGGCCTTTTTGCTTTTTTCTATGGAACGTTCAAAATCGCCGGAGGGCTGGGGCTCCTTTTCGTTTCCGTATGCACTGACAGGGTGCAGATGCACCAGGCGGGTATAGTCGTCCTTATAATCGTCCTGCATCCCTTTAAGATTCTCCTTATAGGACTCGTACCCGTTGAAATGGACGTTGAAGCGCGTGGTAAGCCCCTGATAAAAGCGACTGGCTTTCGTATTCTTTTTCGGGGAACACGAAACTGCGGCGACAAGCAGCGCCGCTACCGCGCATATGTAGATGTATCTCTTTTTCAAGTCTATGTCGGGACGTCAGCCGGCCTACTATAATTATACGGTTATTGAAGTCCTTTATTGTGCCCTTTTCTTAAAACAGCGCAGGGCCATGTATAAGATTGCCAGGACAAAGACTATGCATGCCCCGGCAGGTTTGTCTATTGCAAACGATACTGCCAGCCCACCAAGCCCTCCTGCTACGGCAATCAATGCGGAAAGCAGCATTATGCCGTTGTAGCGGCGCACAAAAAGTTCGGCCGCCATTTGCGGCAGGGAGAGAAACGACAGCAGCAGCATTATGCCTATCAGCTTTATGGAGAGCACCACGCACACCGACAGTATGAGCATTACGGTGTATTCTACCGCGCGGACGTTTATACCGCGCACTTTGGCAAAATCGCGGTCGAAAGCCGTATATATCACCGTCTTGTTGTATATTGCCGCAAGGAATACGGTTACGGCCGTAAAGAGGGCGAACAGCTGCAGGTCGCGCACGGTTACCGTAAGGATGTTGCCGAAGAGGAATCCTGTCAGGCCGGGAGTATAGCCCGGTGTCAGGAACACGAAAATTATGCCGAGCGCCATGCCGAGCGACCAGAAGACGGCTATTGCCGAATCTTCCCGTACCGCGCCGCGGCGCGAGGTCCACTCCACACCTGCTGCCGAAAGTATTGCAAATACCAGCGCCGTCAGCGTAGGGGGCAATCCGGCAAACAGCCCCAGGCCGAGCCCCCCGAACGAAGCATGCGTTATACCCCCCGTTATGAAAAGCATCCGGCGCGATACGACGTACGTGCCTATTATGCCCGCCGTTACGGACATCAGGAGGACGGATATAACCGCATTCCAGAAAAACTGATATTCAAATATGTTCATCGCGGGTCAACGGCTTGTATTCTTTTTTTCACGCTCTTCTTCAACAATCATTATTATCTCGTCCTTTAACTTGTCGGGAATCTCTATCTGCCGCATGGAAAGGCTTCGCACCCATCCCGGCACATCCTCCGGGCGGAGCGTATAGAAGACTTCCTCAAACCGCTCCAGGGCCTCGTCGGAATACTCCGACGACGGGGTATTGCCGTATTCGTCCAGTTCGTAGTCGTCGTAATACTCTATCTCCTTCCCCGCTGCGGCAAGCAGGGAATCTTTCTCGCATACCGCGTGCATGCCGCAACATTCCGTTGCGGCGGAAGCGTCATTCTCCTCCCCCGAAGGGGCGTTCCCTTTGGCCCGCATTATCCTGCCGGCTATCGCGGCGAATATCCCCAGCAATATTATTGCCGAAACAAGTATCCACATCGTCTATGCTTCTTCTGTACCGAACCCGGTCTGCCGCAGGTCGTCCCAGAACCCGGGGTAGGATTTGCTCACAACTTCCGCATCGCATATGGTTATATTGCCGTGCGTAATGGAAGCAAGGGCAAAAGCCATTGCCATGCGGTGATCGTCGTATGTCTCTATTTCGGGCGATTCGACAGGGCAACTGAGCGTACCGTCCCATGAAAGGGCTGTGCCGTCGTACTCCAGGCAATACCCCAACTTGCCGAGCTCGTTTATGAGCGCGGCTATACGGTCGGTCTCCTTTATCCTCAGCGACTGCACCCCGGAGAGGGTAAACGGACACCCTTTCAATGCAGCCGTAACGGCTATCGTCTGAGCCAGATCGGGGGTATCGGCAAGGTCGGCCACATAGGTTTTCTTTACGAAATTGCATTTGCGCAGCCGTACGCACCCGTCATTGTATTCGGTGGCCACTCCGAGCGGAACGAAGAGCGACGCCACTTTGGAATCGCCCTGTATGCTGCCGTAGTCGAGCCCTTCCAGTATTATGTCGGCATCCTGCAACAGGGCCGATATACCGTACCAGTACGATGCCGCCGACCAGTCGGCTTCTACCGTATAGGGAACTCCGGCATACTTCCCGGCCGGGACTTCTACCCGGTTCTCCTTCATCACGGCCGTTATCCCGTAACGCTTCATCAGGGAGAGGGTCATCTGTATGTATGGACGCGATATCACTTCCCCTTTGAACTTCAACGTTACACCTTGCCGCGTATAGGGGGCTATCATAAGTATCGCGGATATGTATTGCGAACTGACACCGCCGTCAACCTCGGTTTCTCCCCCTTCAAGTTCCCTGCCGCTTATTTCCAGCGGGAGAAACCCTTCTTCTCCTGCATAACGGATATCCGCACCCAACTCTTTCAAGGCCTCTACCAGCACCTTTATGGGGCGTTGTTTCATCCGCGCCGACCCGGTAAGCACCCATTCGCCCGGGGTTATGGCAAGCAGGGCCGCCATAAAGCGGGTTGCCGTTCCGGCGCTTCCGGTATCTATTATATTGCCGCCGAGCGATACGCCTTTCTGCATTATCTTCGTATCATCGCAATCGGCTATATTGGACGGGCGATACGGATTACCGCACAACTTGTTTATCATCAGCACACGGTTGCTTATGCTCTTTGAGAAGGGGAGGCTTATATCCCCCCTGATTGCGGCCGGGGCTGTTATCCTGAGTTTCATATTTTTTATCCTCCGCCTCTATTGTTCCTTTACTGTCTCCCCGACTTTCTTTACCGCCCCGGTCTGCGGATAGAGTATCATATACGCGGGGGCTTTCTTGTCGGTGAACAGCGACGGGTTAAGCCCGAACTTGATCCCGAACTGGGTAAGTTCCAGCGTCTGCCTGTCAAGTTCCCTGCCCCCGTAGGTCAATGTTATATCGGCCTTGCCGGGGATATTGTATATCACGGCATTCTTCGGTAGTTCAAGGGGATTGCCCTTGCTGTCGAGCGGTTCTTCGCCTTTTACTACGTTGTCCATTGTCAGATACAGGGGGCGGCCGCTGAGATTATCCGCCGCCACCACGCCCTCTTTCTCGGAAATGCGCGCTACAACCAGATTGGAACACTCCTTTTCGGGTATCCACCTGACGGTGGCGGTCTTGCGGGTACGGCTTACCGTTCCGGTAAACATCGCCGTCAGGAGCCTTTCCTGTTCATCGATCTGCCTCAGCATTATCTTGAGGGCCTCTCCGTCGGGGCGCTGGTCGGAATCGCCGGTTATAAGGTCTGTCCTGCTCTCGCGCAGACGGTATATCTGTTTGGCTGCAAGTTCGGCCATTTTCATGTCGGAACCGGAGTTGAGCATCTCCTCTGTCAGGACAGGAGAGAAATCGGCATCTTCGCCGTTCTCTTTGGCACGTACCTTTTTCTCCCCTTCCGGACCGGACTGCGACGGAAGTTCAGGCTCGGCGTTTACCGACAGCAGCATACCTTCCCTGTCGACAAATATATACGGTACGCTTCCTCCTTTCAACTGTATATTGTAATAAACCTCCGTATCGGGGATACCCGTAAGCACGGCCTTTGCCCCGACAAGTTCCCACGTGTCGACATCTTCGGTTACCAGCGGGGGTATACCGAGGTATTTTTGGGAATAGGCTGCATACGGTCCGGCCTTGGCCACGGTATGTTCTATTTCAATTTCTATATCCACGCATGTCTGCGGGAGGAGATATGAGACGGCATATTCGTTGTATTTGCCTGCCACTATCTTGGCGGCCTGCTGCGATATTGCCGCCGTAAACGGCACTGTTGCCGCCAGCAATGATAAAATCAGTCTTCTCATATTCTGAACTTATGTTTCTTCTGTTTCAAATTCCGTTGTAAGAATGCAGCTTTTTGAATGCTGCGCCAATGTTGGATATGATATCGGTTGCCGTCATGCTCTCTTCGGAATATTCTGCTGCAGCCATGTCGCCGGCCATACCGTGCAGATACACTCCCAGGACGGCTGCGACGGACGGGGAGTAGCGCTGCGCCATAAGCGCGGCAATTATGCCGGTAAGGACATCGCCGCTTCCGCCGGTAGCCATGCCGGGGTTTCCCGTACTGTTGAAATAGACCTCGCGCGAGGGGGTTATTACGGCCGTATTCGCCCCTTTCAGCACTATTGTGATATTGTACTGCGCCGCGGCCTCAATCCCTTTCAGCATCCGTTCATAGAATGTGTTGCTTGCCCCGAACAGGCGGTCAAATTCGCGGTAATGCGGCGTCAGGACAGAATGTTTGTGCACCCTTGAAAGCATCCCCTTGTTTTCGGCTATTATATTGAGGGCGTCAGCATCTATTACCATAGGAATGGTGGTTTTGTTCAACAGGTACGACAGAGCTTCGGCCGTATCCTTGTGTCTGCCCAGCCCCGGACCTGCCGCAACCACCGTATGGGAAGGCTTTACGGCGAAATTGGATATGTGGTTCATATTGGTATCGGGAATGAACATCGCTTCCGGCACGGCGCTCTGCAACACCTCTTCGCCGCATCCGGCCGAATGTACCGACACCAGTCCCGCTCCTGTCCTGAGGGCTGCTTTCGCTGCCATTACCGCCGCCCCCATCATCCCTACGCTTCCTGCCATAAGCAGCAGGTGTCCGAAATCGCGCTTGTCGGCAAAACGGTTCCGCGCAACCAACAGGCGCGATACCTCTTCCGCCTCAAGATAATAGTACGGGGTCTCCTTTTTGTCTATTATCGATTGGGAAATCCCTATGTCGGCTATCCGCCATTCTCCGACATACCTTGCGTTCTCCTTGAACATGAAGCAGAGTTTGGGGTATTGGAACGACACGGTTATGTCGGCATTTATTATGGTATTGCCGTAATTGGAACGGTTGTCCTCGCCATAGAGCCCCGACGGCATGTCGATAGAGAGTACGTCGGCCTCCGACTCGTTAATGTACCTTACAAGAGAGACGAACCCTCCCGTAAGGGGACGGTTGAGCCCTGCACCGAAAAGCCCGTCTATAACCAGCATGCCGCGTGTCAGATCGGGCGGCATGAACGTCTGGACCACTTCGGTTACGTCCACGCCCATATCCCTCAGGCGTTCAAGATTCTTTTCGCAACACGGCGACAGCGAATTGCCCGTATTGAACAGATAGACCATTACGGCATACCCTTCGTCTATCAGCATCCGCGCCACGGCCAGCGCATCGCCGCCGTTGTTTCCCGGCCCGGCAAATACAACTACCGGCGTATTGCGCCGCCACCTCGATATGACTTCGTAAGTTACCGACGAGGCGGCACGCTCCATTAAATCGAGATGACTCACCGACTCTTTTATTATCGTATAATCATCCAGTTCCTTACTCGCTTTTGCACTGAAAATCTTCATCTTCCGTCTTATTCGTCAATCAAGGCTTCAAGGGTGTAAATATATAGCTTTTTTTGCTGAGGAGAAAGTATTTTTACCGGCATGCCGCACACCGGCCTCTTTTTTCGCCTTTTTACGGCAAGCTGGCAAAGCGGCTTCTCACATTTGGCACATAAGATATTACGGCCCGGTATCGGCATCCTTACAGGGCAAATGGAGCATGCGCATTAAAACGCCGGCATCATTTTTACGTGCCTTTAATTTGGACTTATCGCGCTGTTGCCGTAACTTAGCACTCGTAATCCGCCCGCTTATATGGACAGAGTAAAGGTTAACGGCAAGTTTTTCAAGAAACAGATAGACCGGGAGGCCATAAAAAAGGAAATAAAGAGGCTGGCCGCCGAAATAGACAGGGACATGGCAGGGTCAAACCCGCTTGTCATCTGCGTAATGACGGGAGCTATGTTTTTTGCCGCGGATTTGCTGAGAGAGGTTTCGACAGAGTGCGAAATCACTTCGGTAAGGCTGAAATCGTACGAGGGGACAGGTTCTACCGGCCACGTAAGTATCGGCGGCATGCTTAAACGCAGCGAAATAGAGGGGCGCAACCTGCTTATAGTTGAAGATATCGTAGACACGGGGCTTTCCCTGTCGTCGTTCGTTTCGGAGCTTGAAGAATCCGCGCCTGCAAGCATCCGCATAGCTGCTCTGCTATCCAAACCGGACGCAAGGAAATACCGGGTGAAGACAGATTACCTCGCATTTGAAATACCGAACCTGTTCGTGGTGGGGTACGGTCTCGACTACGACGGTTACGGCAGGGGACTGAAAGAGATTTATATTTTGGACGACAATCAACTGTAAAACTATATTTATATGGAAAAACTCAATATTGTAATATTCGGAGCACCCGGTTCGGGGAAGGGTACACAAAGCGAACGGCTTACCGAGAAATACGGTCTGACGCACATTTCCACAGGCGACGTCCTGAGGAAAGAGATAAAAAGCGGCAGCGAACTGGGCAAAATAGCCGACAGCTACATATCGAAAGGGCAGTTGCTCCCCGACGAGCTTATTGTGAATATCCTCGCCGACACGCTCGATAAAAGCGAGATTGTGAAAGGGGTAATATTCGACGGATTCCCGAGAACGATACCGCAGGCCGAAGCGTTGAAAAAGATGCTGGCCGAGAGAGGCATGGATATTTCGGTAGTACTCGGGCTGGAAGTGGCCGAGGAGGAGCTTATAGACCGCATGCTGAAACGGGGCGCCATTTCAGGGCGCAGCGACGACAACCTGGAAACGATCAACAAGCGCCTTGAAGTTTACCACAACCAGACCGACCCGCTGAGGGAATATTACATAAAGGAGGGAAAATACAAACCTATTGTAGGCGACGGGACGATAGACGACATTTTCGAGAAGATAAAGAAAGTCATCGCCCTCCTGTAAACCCGCATAGAACCCTTATTCGGATATGGCAGAGTCGAATTTTGTAGATTACGTAAAGATATATTGCCGTTCGGGGCGCGGAGGCGCCGGCTCGGCTCATTTGAGACGCGAAAAGTACATGCCCAAAGGCGGGCCCGACGGCGGAGACGGAGGGCGCGGGGGGCATGTAATACTGCGCGCCAACAGGAACTATTGGACTCTGCTGCACCTTAAATATTCGCGGCACGTATTTGCAGGCAACGGCGAAAACGGCAGCAAGAACCGCAGTTTCGGGCGCGACGGAGAGGACAAGGTAATTGAAGTTCCGTGCGGGACGGTGGTTTTCGATGCCGATACAGGCGAATACATATGCGAGGTTACCGATGACGGCGAAGAGACTATTCTGCTGAAAGGGGGACGCGGAGGCCAGGGGAACTGGCATTTCAAGACCGCCACAAACCAGACCCCGAGATTTGCGCAACCCGGCGAGCCGGAACGCGAACGGACGGTTATAATGGAGCTGAAACTGCTGGCCGACGTAGGGCTGGTAGGGTTTCCCAATGCCGGGAAATCGACGCTGCTCAGTACCGTATCGGCAGCAAGGCCCAAAATCGCCGACTATCCGTTCACCACGCTCGAACCCAACCTCGGCATTGTGTCGTGCGGCGACAACCGCACGTTTGTAATGGCCGACATACCCGGCATAATAGAAGGCGCAGGAGAGGGAAAAGGGCTGGGACTCCGTTTCCTGCGCCACATAGAGAGAAATTCCGTCCTGCTTTTCATGATTCCGGCCGACAGCAACGATATTAGGAAGGATTATGAAATTCTGCTGAAAGAACTGGAAACTTTCAATCCCGACCTTTTGGACAAAGGGCGCATAATAGCAATAACCAAATGCGACATCCTCGATGACGAACTTACCGAAGCGATAAGCCGGGAGCTCCCGGAGGGTGTTCCTTGCATAATGATTTCCGCTGTCAGCGGCAAAAACATCCGGGAACTTAAAGAGTTGCTGTGGAGAGTCCTGAACAGCGAAGAAAACCGCACGGTTTCCATAACCCACCGCAATCTGGACATAAAGCACCGCGAGCGGGAAGAGGACGAACTTACGCTTGACGCGGAAGAGGAAGGAGGCGGAACAGGCGCAAGATTCAGCGAGGAGGACGAATGGTTCTACGAAGACGGGCAATAACCGTCCGCGAGCCTTGCCGTACATCTACAGGCAGACACATGGACAATACGCCGGAACCGTACTGAAAGGACTTTCATCAGTACGGTTTTTTTACGCCGAAAAGAGAAGGATGCCGCCTGCAAGGAACGGCGGGAACACAAAAAAAGCAGGGATTCTAACCGATCCCTGCCTTTTGCTATTCAAACGCTCTTCTGCCGTTACTCTTTGTCCCTGTTGCGGTTGTTATTGGAGTGCGGTGCACGGCGGGGACGTTCGCGGTTGTCGTCGGCCCATTCCGGCTTGGGCTGGAGGGCTTTCATGGACAACCGGTACTTGCCGGTCTTCTTGTCTATTTCAAGGAGTTTTACCGTTACCTCGTCGCCTTCCTTGAGACCCGACTCCTCTATTGTTTCAAGACGTTTCCAGGATATTTCGGAGATATGCAACAGACCGTCCTTGCCGGGCATAAACTCCACAAAGGCGCCGAATGCGAGAATGGATTTTACTTTTCCCGTGTAGACTTCGCCTTCTTCGGGTATTGCAACGATGCTCTTTATGCGGGCTATCGCCGCGTCTATCGACGAACGGCAGGGAGCCGCTATCTCTATGTGCCCGCCTTCTTCCACTTCGTCTATCGTTACAATAGCCCCGGTATCTTCCTGTATTCCCTGTATTATCTTTCCGCCCGGGCCTATAACCGCGCCTATCATATCCTTGGGGATAAGCATGGTCTCTATGCGCGGGGCATGGGGCTTGAGGTCGGCACGCGGCTCGGGTATGGTATCGAGTATCTTCCCGAGTATGTGCATGCGCCCTTCGTGCGCCTGCATAAGGGCCTTCTCGAGTATTTCGTAGGGCAGGCCGTCAACCTTTATGTCCATCTGGGTTGCGGTAATTCCGTCCTTTGTACCGGTTACCTTGAAGTCCATGTCGCCGAGGTGGTCTTCATCGCCGAGGATGTCGGAGAGTACGGCGTACTTCTTGTTGTCGGTTATGAGCCCCATGGCTATGCCCGATACGGGTTTCTTTATCTTCACGCCGGCATCCATAAGGGCAAGGGTCCCGGCACATACGGTAGCCATGGAGGACGAGCCGTTCGATTCAAGTATGTCGGAGACTACGCGCACAACGTACGGATAGTTCTCGGGTATCATGCGCTTCAATGCGCGGCAGGCCAGATTCCCGTGCCCTATTTCGCGGCGTCCCACTCCGCGCGAAGCCTTCGCCTCGCCCGTGGAGAACGGCGGGAAGTTGTAGTGCAGCAGGAAACGCAGGTGCGACTGGTCAAGAACGTCGTCCACTATCTTTTCATCGAGTTTCGTACCGAGCGTTACGGTTGTAAGCGACTGTGTCTCCCCGCGGGTGAATACCGCCGAACCGTGGGGACCCGGGAGGTAGTCTACCTCGCACCAAATGGGGCGTATCTGTGTGGTGCTGCGGCCGTCGAGACGTTTCCCTTCATCGAGGATGCAACGGCGCATGGCCTCTTTTTCCACATCGTGGTAATAGCGTTTTACCATACCCTCCTTTTCGGCCCTCTCCTCTTCGGGCATGGCAGCGAGGTATTCTTCAAGTATGGCATCGAAAGCTTCGCTGCGGGCATGTTTGTTGGCGTTGCCCGACGCGGCTATCGCATAGGCCTTGTCATAGCACTTTTCATGCACGTCCTTGCGAAGTTCCTCGTCGTTCTGTTCGTGGCAATATTCGCGCTTTACAGTAGAGCCTACCTCTTCGGCAAGTTCAAGCTGCGCGCGGCACTGCACCTTTATGGCTTCGTGTGCGGTCTTCAGGGCGGCCAGGAGGTCCTGTTCGGAAACCTCGTCCATCTCTCCCTCTACCATCATTATGTTTTCAATAGTCGCGCCGACCATAAGGTCCATGTCGGCACGCTCCAGTTCCTGGAATGTGGGGTTTATCTTGAACTCTCCGTCTATACGGGCTACGCGAACTTCGGAAATAGGCCCGTTGAACGGTATGTCCGACACGGCAAGCGCGGCGGAAGCGGCCAGCCCGGCAAGGGCGTCGGGCATATCCTTTCCGTCGGCCGAAAACATTATTATGTTTACATATGTCTCTGCATGGAAGTTGTCGGGAAAAAGGGGACGCAAGGCCCTGTCCACAAGACGCGCCGTCAGGATTTCGGAATCGGAAGCCCTTCCCTCGCGTTTTGTAAAGCCGCCGGGAAACCTCCCGAACGAAGCGTACTTCTCTTTATATTCTACTTGCAAAGGCATGAAATCGACACCTTCGCCTGCTTCCTTGGCAGCAACTACGGTAGCCAGCAGCATGGTGTTTCCCATACGTACTTCCACCGCTCCGTCGGCTTGTTTGGCCAGTTTGCCTGTCTCAATGGTAATGGTCCGTCCATCACCCAAATCGATTGTCTTCTTAATCGGATTAATCATATACTTATCTCTTTCGTCTAAAAATCAGGCAAAGATACTAATTTTAATGAAAACAACCGCACTCTGCGCCAAAATTGCTGCCTTGTGCATGCAAAAAACGGGCAGCACGGCACATGCCGGGGGAGACGACGGACAGCACCCGGCATGCGGCGGACGTAAAACGGGGTGTTGCCTGAAGAATTTGTACTGCGCTTTTTGCATCTGTCATGGTTTATGCTATTTTTGCATTGTTTTCGGACTAAATAGCACAGTTACAGAAAAACACCGTTATTATTCTTTACAGCTACATCTTTATTACATACCGACACACTTATGGAAATTTTTCAGTACGCCGTCGACTTTGTCCTGCACATAGACAGGCACATGATTGAACTGGTGCAGAACTATCACTTGTGGACGTACGCGATATTGTTCGTTATAATATTTTGCGAGACCGGGC
The DNA here is from genome assembly GCA_949297125.1 of uncultured Bacteroidales bacterium. Lineage (GTDB taxonomy): Bacteria > Bacteroidota > Bacteroidia > Bacteroidales > G3-4614 > Caccoplasma_A. The sequence goes on along the minus strand of CASFRS010000027.1, from coordinate 27,077 downwards.
TTGTCGTAACCCCGTTCCTCCCGGGCGACTCGCTCCTTTTTGTTGCAGGCGCAATCTCCGCCCTGCCCGAAATACCGCTGGACATATGGTATCTGTCGCTGATTATTTTTGCCGCAGCCGTCCTGGGCGATTCCTGCAACTACATGATAGGGCATTTTTTCGGAAAGAAGCTGTTCCGCAACCCCGACTCCAAGATATTCAAGCAAAGCTACCTCGACAAAACGCACGAATTCTTCAGGAAATACGGCGGCAAAACCATAATCCTTGCACGCTTCGTCCCCATTGTCCGCACTTTCGCCCCGTTCGTGGCCGGCATGGGGAGGATGCACTACTACTACTTTATGCTCTACAATGTTGTGGGGGCAGCCCTCTGGGTGGGGATTTTCTGCTTTGCAGGCTATTTGTTCGGCGACCTGCCATTTGTTCAGAAGCACCTGAAGCTGCTGCTGCTCGCCATAATAGTCATTTCGCTGCTCCCTGCCGTGGTGGAGGTGATACGGGAAAGGATGAAGGCTAAAAGACGCATGCAGGAATAAGCGACGGGCAAGGGCGGAGAATGCCCCCTTGCCCTCACGCTCCTTACAGATAACCGCGCGGAGGCATCTTTCGCGCGGTTTTTTTACCGCTTCACTTGCAGAACGGCAGCATTCAGGGCCGGGAGGTCTCATCCGTGAATATCCGGTCGAACTGCCTGCGCAGTTCCGTTTCGTCGGCAATTATGCTGCGCAACGCTTCGAGTTTGGCTGCATTGTCCGACTCCGGGACCCAAAGTTTCAAATAGCCTCCTTCGGCATATTTTTCAAGCAGATGTTTTTTGTAACGGCCGTAGTGTCCTTCCCGGCAGAGAGCGGGGTAAGCCGACAGCCCGTACTGCACGGTACGCCGCAGAATCTTCTCCGGTTCAATGTCTCGGTCGGCTTCGGCAATTATCTTTCCGTATATGGTGCGCGGTTCGGCGGCGGATGAGGCGCGGTGGTCCTCGGCAGCCTGCGCTATCGTCTCAATCTGTTCCGGGGTGAACCACCGCAGCAGTTTCCTGTCCCCGCGTATCTTCCGACCCGATTCGATATGGTGCTTTTCTCTCCCGGCCGCCAGGCCGGAATCGTGATACGCAGCTGCTGCATATACCATATTGCAGTCCACATCGTAACTCTCTGCAAGGCGCAGGCTTCCGGCTACGACCTGCCGTACATGCTCTTCGCCGTGTGCCGGGTCGAATGTCCGGTACGCCGGTATTATTTCTGTCTCGACATATTCTTCCAGGGCTTTGTCCACTCGCATTTTTTAGATTTTTTCAACGCGTAAATATACTTCATACGGATTATATTTGCGCCCGATTTATCCGTCAAGTACTTCATTGGCGTTATACGGCAAGGCCAGAATGGTTTTGCCCAAGATTGCAACCGTTTTACCAGAACTGCCGTTTTATGAAACTGTCGCGCACGACCGAGGGGATTGTCCTCGGAATTATTTCTGCCGTATTCTACGGATTGAACCCGCTTTTTGCCCTGCCCCTGTACGAGGAGGGGATGAATCCCGATTCGGTGCTTTTCTACCGGTACGGATTCGCCATTGTCCTGCTGGCAGTATTGCTGAAACTGCAACGGCAGCCCCTCTCCCTGCCCCGAAAGGATATCGTCCCGACAGCCGTAATGGGGCTTCTGTTCTCGGCCTCCTCGCTCTTTCTCTACCTCAGCTTCCTGTATATGGATGCCGGGCTTGCCTGTACCATACTGTTCGTTTACCCGATACTGGTGGCGTTGATAATGTTCCTGTTTTTCCACGAACGCCTTTCGTTCACCGGAATCCTCTGCATTTTACTGGCCCTGTCGGGAATCCTGCTGCTTTACGAAGGCGACGGGAGCGGCACGGTGTCGACGACAGGCGTTGTACTGGTACTTTTCTCATCGCTCTCCTACGCCATTTATATAGTGGGGGTGAACAAGTCGTCCCTGAAAAGGCTGCATACGGCCAAACTGACACTGTTCGCCCTGCTGTTCGGGATTATAATCTACGCCGTCCGCCTCGACTTCCTGGCTTCGCTCCAGCCTGTTCCTTCCGCAGGTGCGGGACTGAGGCTTTTCGCCATGGCGTTTTTTCCGACCATAGTATCGCTCGTCTGCATGACGGCCGCCGTTCACCGCATAGGTTCTACGGTTACGGCCGTTCTCGGTGCGCTCGAACCCGTTACCGCCCTCGTTATAGGTGTTATGCTGTTCAACGAAACCATAACTCCGAAAATCACAGCGGGGGTAATACTTGTAATCGGGGCTGTAACCCTGATTATTCTGGGCGATACGGCCTCAAAGGCGGTAAAGGGGTGGTTCGCCCATATAGCCGCAAACATTGCCGGCAGGCACGGCGGCGAGTAAGATAGCGCATTAATACAGCAAGGGGATGTACAGATAAAAACCGTGCATCCCCTTGCTGTAACATTTTGTCCGAAACCTGCCGCTTGCAGGTGCGGACGCTATCAACATCTTATATCCGCTCCGGATATCAGGCCAGTTCGATATACATTACCTGCTTGCGGCCAACCTTTTCGTTGGATATCTGAAGTTTGCCTTCGCGGGCAAGCCATCCTATTGCAGCCGAAAGATCTTTGTCATTGAGACCGGCAGCCTCTTTGAGTTCCTGATAATCCATCTTCTTATTGTCGGCAGCCAACAGGTTCCATACTACACCGGCGCTTTCGCCAATACTCTGTAAATCCATAATCAGAATTATTTAAATATGTTTGTTATAGCCTTTTCAAATTCCGCCCCGCCTGACACCGGCAGGAGTTCCGTTACATGCAGGGCCTTCTTCCGCATTTGCCGCAAAAAAAGCGGCAGGCCTTTGCCCGTTCGCCGGAGAGGGAGTCGACCCCTAATGCACAAACAGGAAACGCCTACCGCAATGGTAGAATCGTATTCGTCTATTCTGTTGTGCATATAGATTTATTCGACTTTTTCTCCAGCACAGTCATGAGCCTTTCCGGCCCAATCTCACCAATCAGAACAAGTTCCCTTTCGAAAAACCGATGCAAAGATACACTTTTTTCAAATACAAGGCGTTTTTTTCTTATTTTTTATAATATGGACAAATATTCCGGACAGGGAACAACCCGTACGCGACAATAACAGGCGAACGTCCCGGATTGTTTTTTCATACCGGCGCAGCCTTGCCGCCACACCTCCCGCCGGTACCGTGTTTTACGGCGACGAAGGGAGAGCGGGGGGCACGAAAAGGCTTCCATTGCGGCACGAACCCTGCCAGGCGGGTTGCGGCGAAAACGGAAGCGACAAGAGAGGATGAAAATATAATGCGCCATATAAGCAGGTGTTGCATTTTTTTACTATCTTTGCCGTAGAACGGCGAAAATAAGCTGCACTCGGCATAGCCTAACCTTACGGTTTGTTTCTGCCCCCGTTTGTATTATCTTTGCCGTAGAACGGCGAAAATAAGCTGCACTCGGCATAGCCGAACCTTACGGTTTGTCTCTGCCCCCGTTTGCATTATCTTTGCCGTAGAACTGCAGAAACAAGCTGCATAAGAGTAATTTATTCGGATAACTATGGGAGCCTCGTTTTTTAATACGCTCTTTTTGACTGCCGTGCAGACCGCCACCCCTTAGGGGGTTGCGTGTTTTTTCATTTCCGTCTTCCGCCTTATACGGGAAACAGGCCTGTTCCCGATGAAGACGGCGATATTTTCAAGAATCTGCAAAGCGGTTTCCGCTGTACTGCCGGGGAGGCCGGGATTTGCAGGCATTTTTAGAACATACACGGGGAAAAGCAGAGTATTATCCGGAATTCAGCGACTCTTCCGCTTCCCCCCATAACTAAACCGGGAAATTTTATGAAAGTACTTAAATTCGGAGGGACTTCGGTCGGCTCTGCCGAGAGTATTAAAAGCGTAAAAAACATAGTTGAAAGCCGCGATGAGGAGTGCATAGTTGTCGTATCGGCACTCGGCGGCATTACCGACAAGCTTATTGAATGTGCAAAAACCGCCGCAAAAGGCGAACGTGCGTACACGGAGATAATGGAGTATATCGCTTCGCGGCACCATGATGTCATCGACAGGGCCGTCGCCCCGGAAATACGCGGCTCGGTACTGGAAAACACCGACGCCCTGCTGGAGGAACTGGGCAACATAATGCGCGGGGTATCGCTTATCAAGGATCTCTCGCAGAAAACCCTCGATACTATAGTAAGCTACGGCGAACGGCTTTCATCGTTCATAATAAGCAATATCATAAAGGATGCCGTCCTTTTCGATTCGCGGCGTTTTATAAAAACCGTAAACCAGTTTGGGAAGAACATTGTCGACTTCGAGACTACAGGCGAGCTTGTCCGTTCCACGTTTACCGAACTCCCCAAGGTGTCGGTAGTGCCGGGGTTCATCTCGTCGGACAAGAAGAACGGCGACGTAACCAACCTCGGGCGCGGAGGGTCGGACTACACGGCCTCTATACTTGCATCGGTACTGAACGCCTCGCTTCTTGAAATCTGGACGGACGTGGACGGCTTCATGACGGCCGACCCGCGCACGATAAAGACCTCGTACGTTATCAAACGGCTGTCGTTTGTAGAGGCGATGGAATTGTGCAACTTCGGCGCAAAGGTGATTTACCCGCCCACCATATACCCCGTATACCACAAAAACATCCCTATCGTCATAAAGAACACGTTCAAGCCCGAAGCTCCCGGTACGCTGATAACGGAAAAAGTACCCGACGGGGAGGCCAAGGCCATAAAGGGCATCTCATCGATAAACGACACATGCCTCATTACGGTTTCGGGACTGGGCATGGTTGGCGTAATAGGGATAAACTCGCGCATATTCAACGCTTTGGCAAAATCGGGAGTCAGCGTATTCCTCGTTTCGCAGGCGGCATCGGAAAACAACATATCGTTTGCAGTAAGGAATGCCGATGCCGAACTTGCCGTATCGGTGCTGAACAAGGAGTTTGAACGCGAAATAGCCATGGGCGAAATCTGCGAAGCCCAGGCCGAACACAACCTTGCCACCGTCGCCATAGTGGGCGAGAACATGAAACACACGCCCGGTATCGCCGGAAAGCTGTTCAACATTCTGGGACGCAACGGCATAAGCGTAATAGCCTGCGCCCAGGGGGCCTCGGAGACCAACATATCGTTCGTAATAGAGCTGGGAAGCCTGCGCAAGGCACTGAACGTCATTCACGACTCGTTCTTCCTGTCGGACGCACAGGAACTTAACCTGTTCATAACGGGCATAGGTACGGTAGGGAAAGACCTGCTTATGCAAATCAGGCAGCAACAGCCCAACCTCCTGAGGGACAAATCGCTCAAACTGAACATAGTAGGGCTGGCCAACTCGCGCAAGTGCGTATTCAGCAGAGACGGCATATCGCTCGACAACTACAACGAACTGCTTGAAAACTCCCCTCTTGCGGCATCGGCCGACACCATCCGCGACGAAGTGATAAAGATGAATATCTTCAACTCGGTTTTTGTCGACTGCACGGCAAGCGCCGAGATTGCAAGCATCTACAAGGAACTGCTCGAACATAACGTTTCGGTTGTGGCAGCCAACAAGATAGCCGCATCGTCATCGTACGAGAACTATGCCGCCCTAAAGCTGACGGCCCGCAAAAGGGATGTCAAGTATCTTTTTGAAACCAACGTGGGAGCAGGGCTTCCGATAATAAGCACTATAAACGGGCTGATAAACAGCGGGGACAAGATACTGCGCATCGAAGCGGTGGTATCGGGCACGCTGAACTACATATTCAGCACGCTGAGCGAAGAAATCCCTCTGAGCAAGGCGATACGCATGGCAAAGGAGGCGGGTTACAGCGAACCCGACCCGCGCCTCGACCTGAACGGCCAGGACGTAATCCGCAAACTGGTTATCCTGGCCCGGGAATCGGGGTATGTCGCCGAGCAGTCGGACGTAGAGAAACACCTGTTCATCCCGGACGAACTTTTTGCCGGCTCGCTCGACGAGTTCTGGGAAAAGATTCCGGGTCTGGACGAAGAGTTCGAGGCCAGACGCAGGGAAGTTGCGGCACAGGGCAAACGTCTCCGCTTCATAGCCTCACTGGACAACGGGAAGATGAGCGTGGGGTTGCAGGCCGTAGATGCCACGCACCCGTTCTACCAGCTGGAGGGGAGCAACAACGTAATACTGATAACCACCGAACGCTACAAGGAATACCCGATGGTTATAAAAGGATACGGGGCCGGAGCTTCGGTTACGGCAGCGGGAGTATTTGCCGACATCATCAGTATTGCCAACATCCGCTGACGGCAAGTACTGTAGGGGCGCTGTTTTTTTGAGGATTATGGTTAGGCCCTGCATTTCCGGGGCAATTGTTTGATATGTTTTTTTTGATTTGGCGATGAAATATATTATAGTATTGGGAGACGGCATGGCCGACGAACCGATAAAGGAACTCGGAGGCAAAACGCCGCTGCAGGCTGCCGACAAGCCTGTTATGGACATGATTGCCGCAAAAGGGAAAAGCGGGATGCTCAAAAGCGTTCCGGAAGGTTTCAAGCCGGGCAGCGAGGTGGCCAACCTGTCCATTCTCGGCTACGACCTGAACGAAGTGTTCGAAGGACGGGGTTCGCTGGAAGCTGCGAGCATGGGCGTCCCTATCGAAGACGGGGAGATAGCCATGCGATGCAACCTTATATGTATAGAGGACGGCAAGATAAAGAACCACTCGGCCGGACACATATCGGACGAGGAGGCCGCAGAACTCATAGGCTTCCTGCAAAAGGAGATCGGCGGCGTAGATGCCAACTTTTTTGCAGGGATATCGTACAGACACCTGCTGAAACTTAAAGGGGGCGACAAGCGTCTGGTCTGCACGCCGCCGCACGATGTTCCCGGCCAGCCCTTCGGGCCGCTGCTGGTAAAGCCGGCCGCAGAAGAAGCAGTCAGGACGGCGGAGAGAATAAACGAACTGATTCTGGCTTCGCAACAGCTGCTTCCCGGACACCCGGTAAACCTGAAAAGGATAAGCCAGGGAAAAGACCCGGCAAACAGTATCTGGCCGTGGTCGCCCGGTTACAGACCGAAGATGAAGACCTTTTCCGAACTCTACGGCATAAGGAGCGGTGCGGTTATTTCCGCCGTAGACCTTATCAAGGGAATAGGGGTATATGCTGGTCTGAAACCGATTGAAGTGGAAGGGGCGACAGGCCTTTTCGACACCAACTACGAAGGGAAAGCAGAAGCTGCAATAAATGCCCTGAAAGAGTGCGACTTCGTATTCCTGCACGTGGAAGCGAGCGACGAGGCAGGACATGAGGGCGATTTCATGCTGAAGAAAAAGACTATAGAGTTCCTCGACCACCGCATACTGAAACCTCTTGTGGAGGCCCTGCCGTCCATTCCCGACGATGTAACTGTCGCCCTGCTTCCCGACCACCCCACGCCGTGCCGTATCCGTACACACTCGAGCGATGCCGTACCGTTCGTGATATGGAAACCCGGGGAGGAACCCGACAACGTTACCGTCTATGACGAATCGAGCGCACGGAACGGCGGATACGGGACCATTGCCGGACACGATTTTATTGAAACTCTTTTTAAAAAATAAACAGAACTGAAAATGCGATATTACAGTACAAACAGACAGGCGCCCGATGCCTCACTGGCCGAAGCCGTAGTAAGGGGGCTTGCCCCCGACAAGGGGCTTTACATGCCGGAAAGGATAAAACTGCTGCCCAAGCCTTTTTTCAACCATATAGCCGAAATGCCGTTCAGGGAGATTGCATTTACCGTAGCGGAAGAGTTCTTCGGTGAAGATGTAGAGCCCGAGACACTGCGCAAGATAGTTTACGACACCCTGTCGTTCGACACCCCTCTGGTACAGGTAACGGAGAATATCTACTCCCTTGAACTGTTCCACGGGCCCACACTGGCGTTCAAGGATGTGGGTGCGCGCTTTATGGCGCGGCTGCTGGGGCATTTCATCGCACAGTCGAGCGACAAGAAGGAGGTCAACGTGCTCGTAGCCACATCGGGCGACACGGGAAGCGCGGTAGCCAACGGATTCCTCGGAGTACCGGGCATAAAGGTTTACGTCCTTTACCCGCACAAAAAGGTTACCGAAATTCAGGAGAAACAGTTCACAACCCTCGGGCAGAACATAACGGCAATAGAGGTAGAGGGGACTTTCGACGACTGCCAGGCCCTTGTCAAGTCGGCATTCATGGACAAGGAACTGAATGCCGCCATGAAACTGACCTCGGCCAACTCGATAAACGTTGCACGTTTCCTGCCGCAGGCATTCTACTACTTCTACGCATACGCCCAAATGGCAAAGGCCGGCAATGCCGACAACGTGGTATGCTGCGTACCGAGCGGGAACTTCGGCAACATAACAGCCGGGCTTTTCGGCAAGAAGATGGGGCTTCCCATCAAACGCTTTATTGCCGCAAACAACCGCAACGACGTGTTCCTCGAATATCTGAATACGGGCGAATACCGTCCGAGGCCGTCTGTCGCCACGATAGCTAACGCCATGGATGTCGGCGACCCGAGCAACTTTGCAAGGATTCTGGACCTGTACAAAGGCTCGCACGAGGCGATTTGCGCAGACATAAGCGGCGTATCGTACAACGACGACCAGATACGCGAGACCATAGACAGGGCTTACCGCAACCACAGATACCTGCTCGACCCGCACGGGGCTTGCGGATTCAGGGCGTTGGAAGAGATGTTGCAGCCGGGCGAGAAAGGGTTCTTCCTCGAAACGGCGCACCCGGCCAAGTTCCTCGACACTGTTGAAGGGGTTACAGGGGAAAAGATTGAAATACCCGAGAAACTGCAAGCCTTTATGCGCGGCGAGAAACAGAGCGTTGTTATCCCGCCCATGTTCGGCCGGCTGAAACAGTTCCTTCTGGAAAGGCAGTAAAAAAGCCTGCGTACTAAAGCACTAAAGACCAGTAATATCAATCATCCTTACAATAGCAGGAGGGCCTCGCAATATCGCGAGGCCCTCCTGTCTGAAAATCTCCTGATCGGCGCGGGATTGTCATCCGCGCACATATACCTCGGCAGGCTCTATACCGTCCGATTCGTATAGGTACATACGGTTGCCGTCTATGGAAACGGGCCAACTTTCTGCCTCGCCGTCGCTCCACAGGATGCTCAAAGTCCCGGCTTTTTCATCCAACGAAAAGGTAAATGCATCGTTTATTCCTTCATCGGCACGTATATATGCTCCCGTCCCGTCGGCATTGAATACCATTATGTCTTCGGGAAAACCCTCGCAGTACCATGTACCGGCTATTTTTTCAGATGCGGCTTTATCGTCGTCGTCATCCTTGCACCCGGCAAGATTGACGGTAAGCGCCGCAACAAAAATTACGAACAGAACAGATTTAAAACTTCTCATAATAAAAACAGTTCAGGTTAATAATTCTGGTTAATATTCTTGTTGTTTTCAAGCAGAATCATGCCATTATATACCGCCTGCTACATCGCCGTTTTGTACGCCGCGTTGCCACACCTTACAATATAGAGTTTCCCTGCCTGCGCGGGAATCTCTGTTCGGCCGTCGGAGGCCGTACCGCCGTATACCTGTACACCGTCGGCGGTATAGACGACTATCGGCGTACCTGCCGCAGCGTTTTCGACAACTATGCGCCCTGCGGCTGCGTATACCTTTGCGGCAGCCGCAGCATCGGCCGCAATCTCCCCGATTCCGGCAAAATCGGTCTCCGCTATATTGAAGGACTCTTTCCAGACGTCGGCTGCCCTGTAATCGTCGGCCGTCCCTTCCGGTACTTTTAGCGTACAGGCAGTTTTATCGACACCGGAAAAACAAGATGAAACGGATACCCCGGCAATAATGGCGCATACAGGGGGGAGAGTTGCAAGGGAGTTTATTTCTACAAGATTGCTGCAATTGTGAAAAGCATAATCGCCGATTGTTTCTACTTCGCTGCCGAGCGTTACCGACTCGAGGCTGATGCAACCGGAAAAAGCGCCTTCTCCTAACGAAACAACTCCGTCGGGAATATCGATGGAGGTAAGGCTGCTGCATCCGTCAAAAGCATAATCGCCTATCGAGACTACCCCGTCGGGGATATTTATCGATTTAAGGTTTTCGCAATACTCAAAAGCATAATCGCCTATTGTTTCTAATCCGCTGCCGAGCGTTACAGACTCAAGGCTGATGCAATTGTAAAAAGCATCCACCTCTATCGACTTGACTCCGTCGGGAATATCAATAGAGACGAGGCTGCTGCAAGAGGAAAAAGCGAAATTCCCTATCTCTGTTACGGTGTATATCGTCCCCCCGTTCTCCACAGTTGCGGGGATTGAAACATCCCCGACATAGCCATTCCCTCCGGACGTTACCTCTACGGTTTTATCGGCTTCGGACGTAATATTGTAATGAATCCCGCCCGCTTCAAAATCGTACGCTGACGCGCCAGACGACACACAAAACATTGCTGCCGCCAACAAAACTTTTGTAAAACTTTTCTTCATAAACAATCAAAAATTTTAATTGACACTACTATATAGGTTAAGGTTATATCCACAATTGCACATATCTTGTGTTTCTCTTATTAAGAGAAACACAATAAAACATAACACCTTTTATAACAAATAATTAACAGCAGCAACAGTGTGCTGTCCTCTAATATTTCCGGGATATTGCTTTACAATAGCAGAAATTGCGGAAAAATATCGTTTATAATAAATTTGTAATTATTAGATGTTTTGCTTACCTTTGCCCGCCGAAGAGTGTTTCTCTTATTAAGAGATACATTTTAAACATTAATAATTATCATATTTACACTTGTAACAAAACCGATTCAAGAACAGCAGGAAGACGCGGGCAGGTAAAAAAACAAAGGCGTTTCTGCCTTTCCGTTTTATCATACCGGTTACAATGCCTGCATAACAAATATAAACAGCCGGGAGGGTGTGCGGTTTATTCCGGCACACCCTCCCGGCTGTTTCTGGATACTGCGCAGTTGCGCAACTCTATTCTTTTCTGAAAAGAGCCTTGAGTGTTATATCCTCGAACTCTTCGTATACGAAGCGGGGGGTATCGGAGATTTTCTCCCCGCTCCTTGAATCGATCCATTTGTCGAATACATATCCGTCGGACGGTATGGCTATTACCTGTACGGGGACATTAGTTTTCAACCTGTTCCAGTTTTTCCCTCCTTCTGCCGCAGAAAATGCCACTTTACCTTCTGCCTTGCCCGCGGTTGTTATGGAGATTTCATATTCGCGTCCGGGATTTTCATCGTCGTCCACCCAAACCCTCGTCATATTCTGCGCTCCTATCACTGCCCCTTCGGACGGGGAGGAGAGCACTACGTAAAAATCCTTGCCGCCTTCGTTATTGGAATTGTCTATAAGCCCTACGCTGAAAGTTTTGCTGGTTTCTCCCGACTCGAATACTATCACGTCGCTTTTGTCGCGATAGACCTTGCCTTGTACTCCTGTACCGGGCAACGTGGCGATATTTACCGCCACCTTGTCGGAAACCGGGTTGTGCAGTTCTACCGTTACGTTTACCGCCGAATCCTTTTCAGAGGCCGAGACAAATTCTTCCCGCATGACTATCAGGTTGTTGTCCCCGGCCTTGCCTACCATGCCGCCCGATACGCCTTCGCACGTTTTGTAAACGGCAATAGAGTTTATCAGCGGCAATGCAAGGGATGATGTTACTGTCAGGCGCAACCCTGTTGCCGATACGGGATTCCCTTTTGCCAGATAGCGGTAACCTATGGTCGAGCCGACCGCAAAGGGGTGCCAGCTCCCCCCGCTTTTCACCTCGACTTTCCATCCGGATATTCTTTGTCCGAGCGGTATGTATTCCTGTAACTCCACTATATCGAACTCCACCTCCCGCCCGAAGGCTACCTCTATACTGCCGGCCGTGGCTTCGCCCGGCATGCACCAGTAGGTGTCGTAGTTGCCGTCGAGCACGTTCCGGGGCAGATAATTGTCCCCCCTGCTGCCGTCGGGCGAAAAGGCCTTGCTCTCGGCAGGAATAAGCGATACGGCAAAGGTGGAATCGATGTATCCGCGATATTTGCGCAACGTTGCGGCATATTCGTCGGTTATCACCCCGTTCTTGTCGGGAGGGACGTTGAGAATCAACGGTATTCCCCGTCCTATCGATTTCATGTAGCGTTCGTTGAAAAGGTCTTCCGCACTCTTCAGGTTGCTGCCGTCGCCGTAAAACCACCCGCTGCGTACCGACACGTCGGCTTCGAGAAGCAGGAAGTAGTCGCCCTCGGGACGGTTCTTGCAGTCATTGGCGGTTTTGCCGTCGAGCGACATCTTGTTCCAGCACGGATAGGGGGCCTGTCCCGCTTCGTTCATAGCCCACGCACCGTCCACCTTGCAGGTGTCGCCCGATACGCAGTCTATAAAACCGGGCAACGCATCTATCCAGATAAAAGCCGACGGCTGGTACTTGCGCATCGTCTCGGTAAAACGGTCGAAGTCGTATACGGGCGGCGAATTGGTACCGGTTGCCCCGTCCAGCCATATTTCCACTATCTCGCGGCGACCGGTTTCGGGGTTGTAACGGCCGTATTTGCTTAGCACCTCTATCAGCTGCTCGTTGTAGAAGTCGTTATACAGGGCATTGTTATAGTGGCCGCCCACATGTTCTTCGTATGCATCCCACGGCGAGAGGTACACCCCCATGTCCAGACCGTATTTGGTACACGACTGCGACAGTTGTTCCAGCAAGTCGCCCTGCCCGTTCTGGTATGTGGTCTGCGCTATGGTATGCGGGGCTTCCCTGTTGGCCTGCGAGGGCCAGAGGCAAAAACCGTCGTGATGCTTGCACGTAAGGATTACCCTGTCAAACCCGCACTCCTTAAGCAGCGACACCCATTGGTCGGTATCAATAGTGTCGCACGGGGGGTCGAAAAGCAATGCTTCTTCAAAGCCGCTCCCCCACTCCGCATTGGTATACGTATTCATTCCGTAATGGATAAATGCGGCATTGGGGTTATGCAGGTAATACATCTGCCTCTGGTTGGGCAACGGGTAAAGCGGTTCGGGCGGGGCTTCTCCCGCCACTGCGGTAAGCGGCACTGCGGCCAGCGCCGCCAGCATGCAGCCTAACGCTCTTTTCATTTTCTTCATCGTCATATCGTGTCGTTTTATGGATTGCCGCTATTTACATGCAAACGGCGACTAACGGACAAGGCCCTGAATCCCGCGCGGATTATGCCGGGCACGACTTACGTCAGCCATTTTATGACAAATATAGGGTTTTTGCGGATATTTTTCAACAGCTGCATCTTTATCGCCTGTTTTGCCGGAACGCAATGCCGCCCCCCCCTTTTGGGCGGAGTATTTTTTTATCGGCTATCTGCTTTTTTTCTTTGCCAATATTTTTCTTTGTATTACCTTTGCCAGCCGTAAAGGTTTCGGTTATGGCTTTTCCGCTTCCTGCAGAACAGCCTGCTGCTTATACAGAAAGGGCCCGGCGGCAAACCGGACGGGACTTTTACCGACAGAGGGAATGGTGCTCGAGTGGCTGAAGAGGCACGCCTGGAAAGCGTGTAATCGGCAAAACCGGTTCGGGGGTTCGAATCCCCCTCATTCCGCAAAATTTTTTCGTAATCTGTTTCAGGCCGGTTCTCCCGGCTGTTTTTTTACCCCCCCTGCCCGACATACCCTATATGCTTGCAGCAAGCCGTAACGGCTTACGTGCAATACGGCATCCGTATCCTACAAAGACAAAAAAACCGGCCATTGGCCGGTTACCGATAAAAAAAGCGGCACATTGTGTCGCTCTTCTTTTTCTTTTAGAACCTCCTGCCGGATTATTCTACAACAGCAGTATCAACAGCTGCGCTATCTACTACGCTATCAACAGCTGCGCTATCTACTACTACTTCTTCTACAACAGCTTCTTCTACTGTAGCTTCTTCAGCAGCAGGTTTTGTGCAAGCTGCAAACGACATTGCAAATGCAACTGCGAAAAACAAAACTAACTTTTTCATTTCCTTTAATTTTACAATTTTAAAAACAATAAATTTATTGCTTCCTCTAAAAGCGCAACAAAGGTAGACAAATTTTTTATATATGACACACCATGTAGCTTTTTTTTTTGAAAAAAGTTGATTTTTCTGAATTTATGCTCTAAAGGGGAGAAAAATTTGCATATAAATACCTTTTTATGCTCCTCTTGGGCGTTTTCTCGAACTCCGTCGGGTATATGTATATCTTCGCAATGCTTTCATACGGGGCTACTTCCTTGTTGAGGTTAACCCGTATCTCCTCCATGGCCGCTTCGAGTTCGGGGGGAGCAATCCCGCATTTGTCGGCTGCCTCGAAATCCGGGTAGACCAAAGCCACAAGTTTTCCGTCCTTTTCAACCACAATGCTTTCATTGACAAACGGCATGTTGTTCAACTTCGACTCTATCTCCTCGGGGTATATGTTCTGCCCGCTCGGCCCGAGAATCATATTCTTGTAGCGTCCCTTTATGAAAATGTTCTTGTCCTTGTCTATTATTCCCATATCGCCGGTATGCAGCCACCCTTCATCGTCTATAACCTCGCGCGTGGCCTTGTCGTTTTTGTAATACCCCTTCATTACGTTCTCTCCCCTGACACATATTTCGCCCGGTATCAGGTAAGGGTCTTCCGATTCGATTTTCACGTCCATTATCCCTTTCAGCACTTCTCCCGACGAGCGGGGAATGAACTCCTTCCACGGGGAATAGCTTATCAGCGGTGCGCACTCGGTCATGCCGTAACCTACCGTAAACGGGAATTTTATTTTCCTGAAAAACTGCTCTACCTCGGGGTTCAACGGTGCCCCGCCTATTATGACCTGTTCGAAGCGTCCGCCCAGGGCATCGACAAGTTTCTTCCTTATCTTGTCGTAAATGCGCGTATTCAGTACCGGAAGCGTTACGGCCCAGCGCAACGGGGTCTCGCTCAGTTGCGGCAAGACCTGTTTGCGGTATATTTTTTCAAATATGAGGGGCACGCACACTATCAGGTTGGGCTTTACATCGGCAAGGGCCTTCAGCAATACTTTCGGCGACGGCAATTTGCCGAGAAGCGTTACGTGCGACCCCACGGCCAGCGTCGTAAGCATGTCGAACGCGCATCCGTAGGCGTGCGCCAGGGGAAGGAACGACAACGCCTTGCTCCCCTTGTAATGCAATTCGGTATTCATGCCGAAAGTAACGTTACCGGCAAGGTTGTTGCCGGTAAGCATAACGCCTTTGCTGTACCCTGTCGTACCGGACGTATAGTTTATCTCTATGACCTTGTCGTTGGAAAGATCGGCATATTTTATGTCGTCGCGCGTAAAACCCGTGGGGTAGTTTTTAGTGAAAAGGTCGTCCAGTCCGTTGAGATACGCCATCACGCTCTCGCCGCCGCGCTGGTAATAACAGCTGAAATCGTTCAACGAGATGACGGCTCTCAGCCCGGGTAGGGCGTCTATGTCGAGATTTTCCCATATATGGTCGCTGACGAACAGCATGGACGACTCGGAATGGCGTATGATATGCGATATGTCATTGCTGTTGAAATCCTGCAGTATGGGGACTATTATGGCCCCGTACGTTACTACGGCCATATAGGAAACCACCCAGTTGGAGTTGTTGCGCCCTACAAGGGATATCTTGTCGCCTTTCCGCAACTGGCACAAGCGGAACAGGATATGGAGTCGCGCCACCTTTTCCGCCACCTCGCCGTAAGTCAGCGTCTTTGCCGTATTGTAATCGGTAAGCGCCGGCAATTCCCAATTCTCCTTGAAACTCTCCTCGTAAAGCTTTATAAAGTTTTTATCTATCATAACGGAAAAACATTTGCAGAATTTACATATGCCGAATGCAAATATAATCTATTTTTTTACACGACAACTTTTTTTAATGGGAATATAATACCTTATATCGTTTTTCAGTGTTGCCGGTGCCGCGTACCGCCCGTATACATACTGCGAAACCGGCAGAACGGTTATCAAAGAGAGCGCTGTCAAAAACTTTTTCATCTTGCCATGGTTCATTTTACACACAAATATAACTATTTCCACAGCAAAGTTTCTTCCGTACATGTGCGAACATTTTGCATATCCGGCAATTACTTTTGTGCGCATATATCCAGGACAAACCACTTTCTTAATTCTGACAGACAATGAGAACGGTTAAAAATTTCCAAGAAGAATTCTCTATCCGCGACATAGAGGTTGCCGGAGAAACCATAGCCGCACATAATTGCGGCATGTCGCGTATTGCATTGAAAGCGCCGGAGCAGATTTGCAGTATTATCCGGAATGTAAATGGCAGGGAGGGGGCATAAGAATCAAATTGCGACCGACCGTATAATTCAGTATATTACAGCATGGAAAAAGGGGTTTTCAAATTTCGCATACACGATATGTCATCCGGATGGTGCAACGCGGGCTTGTCCTTAAACGGAAAAAGCCTGCACTTTAATGCCAGCTATATCGGAGCAAACCCGATGGCTTCGCTGATAGATGCATGTGCAGGTTTAACGGACGGGGCGGAACAATACTGTCTCCGGTGGGAGAAAGAGCCCGGCACGCTGTATATCGAACTTAACCTTGCCGGCAGGGACAGACTCGATATCTGCATTTCAGATTGCGGTGTTTGCGGCACAGACCGGCACGGGGAGGTTTTGCTCGGGGATTTTGTCCGGGTCGTTGCCGATGAAGGGTTCAGGGTCCTGAATGCTTTCGGACTGGAGGGCTACCGGTGTTCGTGGCAGGACGGCTCGGAATTTCCGCTGACGGCGCTGCTCCGCATAGCGAACTACTGCGAAGGGATACGGAGCAACCGTTCATGCTGCACAGATATTCTCGAAGAAACAGTTTGCCTTCAAAAAATGATTTCCCGCCGCAAAATAACGGAAAAGACAATAATGGAGCGGTGCACAGTCTATTATGAAGCATGGCAACTGCAATGCTGCGGTCTGGACTTTTCCGTTGGGGAAACGGTGGAATGGTGTTGCATAATGCCGCAAAATTACAAAAACGCACACGGAATAATCATCGACATGGAAGAAGAGCACCATGGAGACGAAACCCACGGTTTGACCGGTACCGTAACACGGATATTTGCCGAATATGGATTTTGCGGAGGCAAACCGCGTATCGGGTATCACGACAAGGCGACCTGGACGGAAGAACTGCAACACGCCGACGGCTGGGAATGCGACATTGACGCTGACGGCAAAAACAGGAAAAACCTGAAAGGGTATATTGTAGAACTTGAAGACGCAATAATAGAACCGCTTGAGGAAGATGAAAGGGAAAAAGTATTTTGAATTCAGGACAGACAAAGAGACGGGATTACCGGCAATATGGCTCGGGCTGGGCGGAAGAGATATTGCCGTCAATCCTTTTTCGCTGTACAATATTTTTTGGGATTGCTCCAGGAAAAATTATTTCGGCAAAGGAATAAGCGCATATTTCCTGATATTCCCGGATAAGGTATACGGGTGTTTCAACGACGATGCGAGAGGCCTGTACAGGACGGCTTTCGACAGAGAAGATTTCATCGGGTCCGCACTTCAGGCTCTCGGAGAACTGTGCGGCGCCGTCTTGCAAGGGGAACGGACCGCATACAGGGCGTTCGGGAAAGTTACGGCAGAGAATATAATGGCCGGGCTGAAAGATTTGTCCATCCCGGGGAACTATTCACAGATAAAAGAAACCGAAATAGAGATTGAACGCTTTTCATTCAAGTTCCTGAAACCGTTCAGTTGCAACACGCCTTACGGGATATCTGTCGGGAGGAGGTCTTACAGTTCTTTCCTTTCCGACTGGACCACAGATTTCAATATGACGAGGATAGGGCTGGAAAGGTTCCTTCTGGATTACGAAACGGAGATTAAGCTCCATTACGAAGATGTACCCACAATCATCCGGTTGGAGAACCAGATACTTTTCACGCAGGACTACCGTGTGTCGGATAAAGACATAGTCAAGGTTTCCGTTATTCCCGGCGGTTTCAGCAAGAAGAACCCGAATCTGTACGGGTGGTGCGACAGGTGCCAGCTGGCGAGCGCCCTCTATCTTGGATTGCTGGAAATATGCATAACTGAAACAGACTGGTTTGACCGGGAGTGTTACGGCTCATGGGACGACTACCGGCTGGCCACATACAACAAACTGCAATCATGTATTATAGAGAACTGCATCAAGGGCAATTATGAAGACGAATTCTCCTTTATGCCGAGGCAAAGGGTGGTCAGCAACACCGATGAGATGAAACGTGATTACAAGCATTTAAAAGAGACCTTGCAGTTATGACAAAAGGGCTTGCACGCCGGTGCTTATCGCAACAATGGCAGGAATCCGTTTCGCCCGCTGTTTCGTAACGACTGCGTTTTACAACCGGTGAAACCGACGCCTTTCCAAGCGGCGGCAGGGGATATTCTCCCTTCATCATTGCAAGGGCCGGAAGTACGGGGTCAAAAGGGCGCAACTGTATACCATTCCAATATTACGGGGGAGGGAAGTTTACCTGTAAGGAATGGAAGAGAGGTCAAACAAAGGGTGGATATGGATTTGTTTTTGCCTCTCCTATATATTATCTTCGCACTTTGTTAACTTCATGTTTTTAAGATGACCGATCCGGCGCTGTTCAAAGACAAGAAAGCCGCCTTTTACACATTAGGGTGCAAACTGAACTTTGCCGAGACTTCCGCTATCGGCCGGAGCCTCGCCGATATGGGTATCCGCAAGGTCCGCCCGGGAGAGAAGGCCGACATATGCGTAATAAACAGCTGCTCGGTTACCGAAATAGCCGACAAGAAAAGCCGTCAGGCAATCCGCCGCATCATCCGGCAGAATCCCGGCGCATATATCGTGGTTACAGGATGCTATGCCCAGCTCAAACCGGGCGATATCACGGAAATAGACGGCGTAAACCTTGTGCTCGGCACTGCCGAGAAAGGCTCTGTTGCAGAAAAGATAGAGGAGTTCTTCAACAATCGGGAGTCGGTTCATGTCGAGACATCGCAGTTCAAGGATATAAGGAACTTCGTCCCTTCCTGTTCAAGGGACGACCGGACAAGGTATTTTCTGAAAGTGCAGGACGGGTGCGACTACTTCTGCTCATACTGCACAATTCCCCTGGCAAGGGGCCGAAGCCGCAACGGTTCTATCGGCTCAATCGTAAAACAGGCCGAGGGGGTCGCAGCAGAAGGGGGGAAGGAGATTGTCCTGACCGGCGTGAACATTGGCGACTTCGGTAAAAGTACGGGGGAGAGTTTCACGGACCTCATAAAGGCTCTCGACGCTGTAGCCGGCATAGAAAGGTTCAGGATTTCATCGATAGAACCCGACCTGCTTTCGGACGAACTTATCGGATTCATCGCAAAATCGGAACGGATAGCCCCCCATTTCCATATACCGCTGCAATCGGGCAGCGACGAGATGCTGAAAATCATGCGCAGGCATTACGACAAGGCTCTTTTCTGCGACAAGATAGAGAAGATAAAGAGCGTTATGCCCGACGCCTTCATAGGTGTGGATATTATAGTAGGCATGCGGGGCGAGACGGACAGGCTTTTTGCCGAAAGCTACGCTACGGCCGAGATGCTCGACATATCGCAACTCCATGTTTTCACCTATTCGGAACGTCCGGGGACGAAAGCCCTCGATATCGGCCCGGTTGTACCGCCCGATGTAAAAAACGAAAGATGCGATTTGATGTTGAAACTCTCCGAATCGAAGCGGCTCGGTTTCTACTCCTCGCAACGCGGGAAAACGCGGGAGGTCCTGTTCGAGAAACCGGCAAAAGGGGCCCCGATGCACGGATTTACCGACAATTACATCCGCGTGGAACTTCCGTATGACAAATCGCTTGTAAACCGTACCGCAATGGTCCGCCTCGGCGATTTCAACGAAAACCGCACCGCCCTTACCGTAGGAGAACTGCTTGTCTGAATTATGAAACCCAACAAGGAAAACATATTGTACGCTCCGTTGTATGCGCTTCTGCTGCTGCTGGCAATGCTCCCGTTCAGAATCCTTTACATTCTGTCGGACCTGCTGTTTTTCCCGCTGTTCTATATTGTCAAGTACCGCCGCAAGCTGGTATTCGAGAACATGCGGGCATCGTTTCCCGACAAGAGCGACAGCGAGATAAAGCGCATGGAGAAGGCTTTTTACCGGCACTTGTGCGATTATGCGGTAGAGACGGTCAAGTTGCTGCACGTTTCGGACAAAAGCGTAAGGAAACGGTTTGAAATGGTCAATATCGGATTGCTTCAGGAATCGGTCGACAACCGCGAGCAGGTTATCCTGATGCTCGGGCACTTCGGAAACTGGGAATACATCCCGTCCATAAAGATTTGGCTCGATGCTCCTGAAAATGCCGCATTGGGAGAAGTTTACCGGCCCCTTAACAACAAATGGTTCGATGCTTTCTTCCTGAAACTCCGCTCACGCTTCGGTACGGTAAACATCCCAAAACGGGATGTCCTGCGCGAAATGATCCGCTACAAAAGGGACAATATCCCTGCGGTGATAGGGTTTATGGCCGACCAGACGCCTTCGCGCGCCAACATCTACTACTGGACCGAATTCCTGAACCACAAGGACACGCCCGTCCTGACAGGGATAGAAAGGATTGCCAAGAAACTGAAATGTACGCTTATCTATACGGACGTCATAAAAGTGAAAAGGGGGTACTACAAGATAGTTTTCGACCTTATCACCAAGAATCCTGCCGAATACAAGGACTTTGAACTGACCGAAATATATGTGCGCCGCATGGAAAAAACCATTGAGCGGGCACCGGAATACTGGCTGTGGACACATAACAGGTGGAAACACAAACGTCTCGACCGATGAAAAAGATTGCCGTTGTAATCATGAACTGGAACGGACGGGAACTGATGCAGAAGTTCCTGCCGTCCGTTGTCAGGCATTCGGATGCCGGGCTGGCCGACGTGGTTGTCGCCGACAACGGTTCGACCGACGGCTCGGCCGAATGGCTCGGAGAGGAATACCCTTCCGTCATACGCCTCCTTTACGACAGGAACTACGGGTATGCAGGGGGGTACAACCTTGCCGTAGAGAAGTTGCGGGACTACGAATACATACTGCTGCTCAACTCCGACGTTGAGGTTACCGGCAACTGGCTTTCGCCAATGCTGGAAACGATGGAGAAGGACAAAGACATTGCCGCATGCCAGCCGAAGATAAAGGCTTATGCCGACAAAGGGCGTTTTGAATATGCCGGGGCGGCGGGCGGATATCTCGACCGCAACGGATATCCGTTCTGCCGGGGCAGGATATTCGGCACGGTTGAGCAGGACTTCGGACAGTACGACGGAGAAGTAAAGCAGGTATTCTGGGTATCGGGGGCTGCGATGCTCGTACGGCGGGCCGACTATATAAAAGCGGGAGGCCTGGATACCGGTTTCTTTGCGCACATGGAAGAAATAGACCTCTGCTGGAGGCTCAACCTGCTCGGGAAAAAGGTCTGCACCGTGCCGCAAAGTACCGTGTACCATGTGGGGGGAGGCACGCTCGCGGCCGGAAATCCCCGGAAAACATACCTGAATTTCAGGAACAACCTTTTCATGCTCTATAAAAACCTGCCGTTGAAGGAGGGGCGCTGCATAATAAGGCGGAGGAAACTGCTGGACGGTGCTGCTGCCGCAATGTTTGCCGCAAAACTGGATTTTGCCGGAGTAAAGGCCGTATGGAAGGCCCACCGCGATTTTGAAAGGGAGAAAGGCAGGTATTCCTGCCAGCCGGAAAGGAATATAATGAACATGCTGCCCGAATCGCGGCGGAATATAGTAACGGACTACTACCTCAAGCGCAGGACCACTTTCAGATAATCCCCGAAACGGGGAAGGCGCGCGCCTCATCGAAAGGGAGCATGGCATTTACCAGCATCGCCATATCGTACAAGCATATATCCGCCTCTGTTATCCTCCTCTCGCATACCGCGCCTTCGGACAACAGCCGCGCCCTGCATGTACCCGGCAACAGCGGGGTATCGGGCGTATACCATTTCCCGTTTTCCGAAAACAGGATATTGGCATACGAAACGTCCGTAACACAGCCATCCTTTATTATCAGCACGTCGTCGCAACCGCCGCGCATGGCGCGAAGTTCGTCCAGCACATCCCGCACGGCATACTTGCGTGGATACGATACAGTATCGCAGCGCACCTTCTTCAGCGTCCTTACCGGCCTAGCCGCATATTCCCGCAGGGTGCTTCCCGTTATACCGTTCCGGGCATCGTAATCGATACGCAACTTGTACACCCCTTCTGCCGGCAGGAACAGCCGCGATATATACGGGGCCAGTTCAACCGCGGAAACCTCCGCCACCCTCCGCTGATGCCAACAGAGCGAAACGGCCCCGCCGTTCTCTATGCGTATGGTTTCAAACAATCGGCACATATATCTTGCCAAGCATTTCTTCATACTCGTTCTCCATTATGCTGCACGAAGTTATCCCTCCGCCGCTGCGATAATAGTACTCCCCCGAGGCATCCTTTTCAATAAAGCGTATCGCCACGCAACTCTCCAGCCCGCCGTTTTCATAAACGCCCATTACTCCGGTATAGTAGCCGCGAGGGGCGGTCTCGCTCTCCTCTATTATTTCAACAGTACGCCGTTTGGGTGCGCCGCTTATGCTCCCGGCCGGCAGCAGGGCGAAGATTATGTCGCCCAGCCTGTTCCGCCACCCGTGCGGCAGGCGGCCGGAGACTTCGGAACTGCTCTGGAGCAGTTCCCCTCTATGCGTCCTTATCTTTTCAATATACCGGAAACGGCCGACCCTTACGTTATCCGCCACCGCCGACAGGTCGTTCCTGATAAGGTCCACTATCGTATTGTGCTCGCACCTCTCCTTGTAATCCGACAGCAACCGGTTCTCTGCGTCAGGGAGCGAGGCGTCGGCCGTCCCTTTCATCGGGTACGACCTTATGGTGCCGCCGGCATCTATCCTTACAAAACTTTCGGGGGAGAAGAAGACGAACCTGTCGGGCCACAGGAAACGGTACGGAGCAGAAGCGTGCCTGAAAACGTGTGCCATGTCCACATGCCGCCCTATCGGCGTCCTGAACGTAAGGTTTACCAGATACGAATCGCCCCGCCTTATTTTATCCGCCACATTGCCGAACGCCGCAGCATATTCGGCCATGGCGACCGGTTCGATATTTATCTCCGTACGTATTGCGCCATATTCGGGGAGCGACCCGTAACTCTTCTCACCTATACAGCATGCCAGCCCGCTGCCCGGCATGTCGGCCAGGGGGAGCACAACCCCCTTCTCCATGCGATAGTCTATAAGGAACAGGAACGGCTCGCATTTCTTCCCCAGTTCATTCATAAGGGCCCGGAGGTTGTCTGTACCGGCAATCTCTTCCGCCATGTCCTGCTGCTATTCGCGGTAATACACGCGCTTTACGCGCGATGACACCGATGTGAGTATTTCGTACGGTATTGTCCCGAGTTTCCCGGCCAGCTCCCCGACAGGTATGTTCCGCCCGAATATCTCGACCGTATCCCCTTCGGCGCATTCTATGCCGGTAACATCAATCATTGTAACATCCATACAGATATTGCCTACTATCGGGGCGCGTTTCCCGTTTACGAACATCTCCCCCTTGCGGTTGCCAAGATGCCGGTCGAGACCGTCGGCGTATCCTATCGGAACCGCAGCTATGCGGGAGGGTCGGAAAAGTTTTCCCTTCCTGCCGTATCCTACCGTTTCATCGGCAGGGAGTTCCTTTATCTGCAATATGGTGCTTTTCAGCGAGGAGACACACCTCAGCCCCGTTTCGCCGTCGCAGGGAGCTACGCCGTATAGGCCAATGCCGAGCCGCACCCCTTCGTACTGGTAGCGGGTGAAGCGCGATATGCCCGCCGTATTCAGTATATGGCGGAATATCGGTACGGGAACGCTCTTCTGCAATTCTGCCGCACAATCGGCAAACAGTTCTATCTGCTGCATGGTAAAGTCATCGAGCATGGGGTCGTCGCTTCCGGCAAGATGCGAGAATACCGACCGCGGGAGCAATGCCGCGTTGCCGGAAAGACGCCGGGCAAGTTCGGGGATGTCGGTCTTTGTAAACCCGAGACGGTGCATCCCGCTGTCTATCTTTATGTGTACGGGAAAACGGGTTATTCCTTGCGCTTCGGCTGCCCGCGACAATGCCTGCAACAGCCTGAAACTGTACACCTCGGGTTCGAGGTTGTAACGGAAAAGGGTATCGAACGCCCCCATTTCGGGATTCATCACCATTATCGGCATGGTTATACCGGCCTTGCGCAGTTCGGCGCCTTCATCGGCCACAGCCACCGCAACGTAGTCGCACCCTGCATCCTGCAGCGTCTTGGCAAGTTCGTACGAACCGGCCCCGTACCCGAAAGCCTTCACCATGCATATCATACGGGTTGTGCTTTCAAGTTTCTGTCTGTAATGGTTGTAGTTGGCAAGAAGCGCATCGAGGTCTATTTCAAGTATTGTTTCATGCCGCTTCAGCGACAGTGCATCGCTTATTTCATCGAACATGAAGCTGCGCGCCCCTTTTACAAGTATCAACTCGCCGCTGTACCGTTCCGTGCTTCCCGATGCCATATAGTCGCGCGCGGATGTATAGAACTCGCTCCCCGCGGGGAAAAGCCTGCGGTTGGCATAAAGTCTTTCGCCTATCCCTACAAAATGCGCGACTCCGCTGCGCGACAACATTTCGGCAACCTGCGTATAGAGAGCCGTATCGTCGGAGGCGGACTGCAGGATATCGGAGAGTATCACCCGCCGCGGCATCTCTTTCGACGTATCCCTGCGGGAGAGGAAATCGAGGGCGATTGCAAGCGAGTTTATATCGGAATTGTATGTGTCGTTTATTATAGTGCACCCGTTCTTTCCCTCTTTCACCTCAAGCCGCATGGCCACTGGTTCGAGGTGCGGCATGCGTGCGGAAATCCTGTCGGCGGGGATATGCAAAAGCAACATCAGTACGGCGCAGTGTATGGCGTTCACTACCGATGCCTCTTCTATAAACGGTATCTCGAATGAAACGCTTTCACCGGAATACTCTACCGTTATGGCGGTTCTATCGCTCTTTTTCTCTACGCGGGAAACATATACCGGCGCAGCCGCATTGCTGCGCGACCACCCGGCCAGCCGCTTCTTCCCGCTGTACGCGGCCATGGCTTCCGCAACGTCCTTTTCATCGGCATTATATATTACCGTACCGGCGGTCTCGAAGAGTTTCAGTTTTTCGCGCAGTTTCTCTCCGGGTGTTGCGAAATTCTCCTGATGCGCATCGCCGAAGTGCGTGAATATGCCTATTGTGGGGGCTATAACCTTTGCTATACGTTCCATTTCGCCGGGCTGCGACATGCCTGCCTCTATAATTGCCAGTTCCGTATCGGGTCCGATGCCCCACACCGACAGCGGCACACCCGTCTGGGAGTTGTAACTGCGCGGAGAACGGGTTATCGAGCAATCGCTGCGCAACAGCTGATACAGCCACTCTTTCACTATCGTCTTGCCGTTGCTCCCCGTAATCCCCACAACGGGAACCGCAAACCGGTTGCGATGCCAAGCCGCAATCTGCTGCAGGGCCGCCACGACGTCGGGAACGACGAATATGTTGGCATCGGCAAGCGTGTCCCATGCCGTATTGTACGACGATACGACAAAATTCCTTACCCCTTGCGAATAAAGGCCCCGGACAAAGCGCGAAGCATCGGTCCTGACAGTTTTAACGGCAAAGAAAAGCGTCTCTTCGGGGAACGTAAGAGAACGGCTGTCGGTAAGCAGTACCGACACACTGTAATCCGATTCCGACTTCCTGTACGGAGCGCCTATTATGGAAGCTATTTTATCTATACTGTATTTCATATGGCCGATTGTTTTTTCTTTTCAATCTCCCGGAGTTGCGGAGCAACATCGAGAAACGGGTATTTTGCAGCCAGAGCGGCAAACGAAGCCGCCAGGGTGTCGAGGAATTTCACATACCCTTCCCTGTCGGGCGTCAGCGGCCTGTGCGCCAAGCCCCGCATTAGGCGTTTCCGCTCGGCTATGCACTGTACGGTGGAGGGGGTAAAGAACGTATCGGAGAGGCGTTCCCATACATACTCGACCGCCTGTTGCGAAGGGTGTGCCATGTCTTCGGCATAAAAACGGTAATCGCGCAGTTCATCGAGCAATATCTCGTACGACGGGAAATAATATATGCCCTCAGGGAAGAGTGCCTGCAGGCGGTCGCACAGCAGGAGGAGTTCACCCTTACTGAGATTGTTCTCGTGCGCCCCGTCGCGCAAATGCCTTACGGGGCTTACGGTAAGTATTACTTTTATATGGGGCAACCTTGAAAAAAGGTCTTCAAGCAACGGACGCCATATCTCCGCAGCCTCGGATGCTGGAACCCTTCTCCTTCTGAACTCCGATGCAGGGAGTTTGTGGCAGTTGGAAACTACCTTCCCCGTCGATTTCCTTTCATACACCCATGCCGTCCCGAATGTTATGAAAAGGAACGATGCCCCGCACAACTTGGCGGAAGCATGGCGCAATGAACTGTTGATATTTTGCAGGACGCTTTCGGCATCGGTACCGGAGAAAGAAGAATGATGTTCAAAGCTATGGAAGAGCGCACCGTAACGGAATACCTCGGAAGGAAGATATTCGCGGCGGAACAACAACCTCTCCAGCCCGGTATGCAGCGACAACGGGTTATATACGACACCGAACGGATTTACTTCGGCATCGAACCCGGCTTCCGAAAAGCGACTCCCTATCTCCTGCGAAAAACAGGACCCCATAAATACCATGGTATCGGAATACGATATTCCGAAGCCCGGTTTTTTTATTTCCACGCGTGTTGTCAGATTCATACCTACTTCTCCAATGCGCAAAGATAATGCAAACGAGGGCAGAAGCAAACCCGACAGGGATTGTTTATGCCGAGTGCAGATTATCTTCGCTGTTACCACGAACAGCAAAGTAATGCAAACGAGGGCAGAAGCAAACCCGACAGGGATTGTTTATGCCGAGTGCAGATTATCTTCGCTGTTACCACGAACAGCAAAGTAATGCAAACGAGGGCAGAAGCAAACCCGACAGGGATTGT
>CASFRS010000026.1 GCA_949297125.1 uncultured Bacteroidales bacterium | reverse complement strand
GTCGGGCATATACTACATGAAGGTTTACAGCGGCGATACGCTGCTCAAGGCAATGAAGGTTATAAAGAAGTAGGCTAAAGCCAGGCAACCTTCGATACCAGATAGCGGCCGGCCGGAGTTGTTCTCCGGCCGGCTTCTTTTCTGTTTGCCCGGCACGGGCGCGGTATCCGTTTGCAACGCCTGTCTGCGATGCCGGACGATAAAGCAATGTTAGCGCTTCTCCTGTACGTGTTCTTCTTTTTTGCAGCGAAAGTGTATGGCCGTTCGGACAATGCGTCAGCCTCTTTAGCCGGTGCAAACCGGAGAGGGTCCGATGATAGGGGAGGGCGGTGAAGAAGCCTTATGGCGCAGGTTGCGTGTATGGTACAGTGCAGCCGGAGCATGCTCCTTTCAGTAGGGTGTAGCATTAACCCGGCATTGCGCAGTCGGGGACTTCCATGCCTGTCCGGCCGCTGCCGTTAGGAGTATTCCTCAGGAGACGGGCGGCATTCTACGGCTTCGCGGCTTCTCCTGTTCCTGAAATGGCGGAAAAGGGTGCGGATGCGGTTTCGCATCGGGGTGTATTCCTGCTTGCTGTACCGGCTCTGTTATTTGAAGAATATGTAGGCTACGAATATGGCTGCCAATATCCCGGCCAGGTCGGCCAGCAGCCCGTAACCTGCGGCGTAGCGCGTTTTCTTTATCCCTACGCTGCCGAAGTAGACCGCTATGATATAGAGGGTGGTATCGGTCGAACCCTGAATGGTGGAGGCTACCCTTGCTACAAACGAATCGGGCCCGTATGTGGCCATGGCGTCTACCATCATACCCCTTGCACCGCTTCCGCTCAAGGGTTTCATCAACGCCGTGGGCAGTGCGCCGACGAAGTCGGTATCCGCACCGCATGCCTCCACAACATACGAGATGCCCGAAATAAGGAAATCCATCGCCCCCGAAGCCCGGAACACGGCAATGGCTACCAGCATGGCCACAAGGTAGGGGATAATGGTAACGGCAGTCTTAAACCCCTCTTTTGCACCGTCTATAAAGGCGTCGTATACGTTTATGCGGCTTTTTACCCCTGCCGCCAGGAATCCTATTATAATGGTAAACAGAAGCGAGTTGGCCGTAACGGTAGAGTAAAGCGAGATTTTCTCCTGCGGCAGTCCGGAGAAGAAATAGAGAATGCCGCCTATAATGGCCGTCAGTCCCACCAGAACCGACAGGATAACCTTGTCGTAAAGTTTTATCCGTTGTTTTATGCAGGTCAGGACAAGACCGGTAAGGGTTGAAACATAAGTGGCTATCAGTATGGGCAGGAATATGTCCGACGGGTTGGCTGCGCCCATCTGCGCCCTGTATACCATTACGCTTATCGGCACCAAGGTCAGGCCCGTGGTGTTGAGTACCAGGAACATTATCATGGGGTTCGTGGCCTTCTCCTTGTCGGGGTTCAGTTCCTGCATTTCGCGCATGGCTTTCAGCCCGAGAGGCGTGGCGGCGTTGTCCAGTCCCAGCATGTTGGCCGAGAAGTTCATGAAAATCGACCCGAATACGGGGCTGTTTTTCGGTATGTCGGGAAACAGGCGCGAGAAGAACGGCGATGTCATGCGCGCGAAAACCGATATAACCCCTCCGCGTTCCCCTATTTTCATCAGTCCCAGCCATAATGAAAGGACGCCGGTAAGGCCGAGCGATATTTCAAAGGCCGTTTTGGCCGAGGAGAAAGAGGCGTTCATTATATCCGACCATATCCCTGCATTGCCGCCCGTAACAGTCTCGGCTACGGCTACTGCAAAAGCCACGAAAAAGAATCCTAACCAAATGTAGTTCAGTACCATTAGTGCTGCTAATTAATTTGTGAGCTTCATTGAACGGTCTCCTTTGCCGGCTCTTCTTCTGCGGCCGTGGCGGTGTCGGTTATGGACGAATATATGGCGCTTTGTATCCGCGGGCGGATATTCATTTCCATCAGTTTCTTGTTCCACCTGTGCGGGAATACTCTGTTCGATATGAAGATATATATCAGTTCATTGTCGGGGTCTACCCAAAAAGCCGTCCCGGTGTAGCCGGTGTGTCCGTAAACCGAAGCCGGCGCGTTTTCCGATGTAGGGCTTTTGTCGGGGTTCTCCGTATCGGGCTTGTCGAAGCCCGGACCCCTGCGGCTGTTGGGGCTTTTGCCGTGCGTGAACATCCTTATGCTCTCTTCTCCTATGAAACGCTCGCCGCCGTATGTGCCGTCGTTCAGGTACATCTGCAGCAGTTTGGCAAGGTCGGTTGCCGTCCCGAAGAGTCCGGCGTTCCCGCTCACGCCTCCCGTAAAGCACGCCGTTTCATCGTGCGTATACCCCTGCAACAGTTCCTTGCGCATGAAACCGTCGTCTTCGGTAGGGGCTATCTCGTCGCGCCGGAAGCGTGAAAGAGGGCTGAATCCGGTATGTGTCATGCCGAGCGGGGCATAGAATAGCGAATCGACATATCTGTCGAGCGGGACGCCCGTTATCCTCTCGGCGCAGCGTTGCAGCAGCAGGAAGTTTATATCGCTGTATCTGTACCTCTTCGGGGTTTTGGGGGTAATCTTCATTATTTCGGCAAGGACGGTGTCCTTTATCGACCCGAGTGCGTAAATGCTGTCGGTTATCCGCAGGGTGAAATCCTTTCCGCATTTCCCTGAAAACAGGTCGCTGCGCAACTTTGCGTCGGCGTTTGCGTACACCCTCTCTTCTATCTGTATTTTGTATCCGTCCTTCCTGCGTCCCGAAAAGAGCGGCGTTTCATAACTGGCCGTGTCTATCAGCAGCGATGCCCACGAAATTCCCGATGGCAGCCCGCTTTCGTGGTAAAGCGCCTCGATGCCGGTAATCTCCCCTACGGGATACCCTTTCAGTTCCGGCAGGGAGGCCGAGAGCTTCTCTTCCGTGTTGAACTTGCCGTCGCTGCACAGCCGCATGATTGCGGGCAGCGTTGCCGTGCATTTGGTAACGGACGCAAGGTCGTATACGGTGTGCGTCGTTACCGGGTTCTTCTTCTCCCCGTTCAGAGTTCCGAATGCCTTGTTGTATATTATTTTCCCGTGCCGGGCCACGAGGACCTGGCATCCCGGGTATGCACCCTCTTTCAGCCCCTCGTTTACAATCCGGTCTATAATCAGCAGCGAGTCGCGGTTCATGCCCACCAGTCCCGCAGGCGCGTATCCCAGGCGGACGGCTTCGCTCTTCAGCCCCGTACCGCGGGCAAACACCCCCGGTACCTCTACGGGCAGCGTGCCGTTCGCCCCCAGCCCGCCGAACAGTACTTCGGCTGCACACTCCTCTGCAACAGCTTCGTTTTCATAAGCTATTACTGCCGCTTCGGCGTTCTTTATCACCTCGGCATACCGTTCCAGCACGTAGGGCGATGTAAAGAATACCGCCACGTACCGTTTTCCGCGGCATGCTTCTTTTACCTGATGCAGGTATTTGGCGTTGCCCGAATGTATGGCGGCAATCATTATGCGCTCCCCTTCGCCCCCCTTGTTTATGTCGGTGTAGTTGCGGCACATGGCGGTAAACGGCGAGTTGCCGCTTCCTCCGAAGTTCATTACCGTAAAGCGTTTTTCTTCAAGGTCCTTGAACGGGACCAGCGAACTGTCGTTTTTCAGCAGCGTTACCGCCCCGGCATAAAGCGAATAGATCAGTTCCTCTGCCTTTGCCGAATTGAGGTCCTTGTGCAGCGATGCTGTCTGCACCACCTTGTCTTGCCCGCACATAAGGACGTATTTGTGGCGCAGCACCTTTTTTACGGCCTTCTCGAACTGTTCTTCCGGCAGTGTCCCGTCGGCGACGGCCTCTTCAATTTCGGCTATGCTCTTTGCAAGGTCCAACGGTTTCAGCAGTATGTCGTTCCCGGCCAGTAAAGCCTTGACAGCCTGCCTGTCGGCATTTGCCCCTTTCATTTCCAATGCATCGGTAAATACAAGCCCGTTGAACCCCAGCCCCTTTTTCAGCAGCGTATCAACCGTCAGCGGCGACAGCGACGACGGAATCCCCTCGGTAGGGTCTATGGCCGGAACATGCAGGTGTCCCGTCATGATTCCTTTCATGCCGGCTTCTATGTATTCCCTGAAAGGGACAAGCTCCTCGTCGGCTATTTCCTGCAGCGACTTGCCGTTTACCGGGAGGGTCTTGTGCGAATCGGCCGCAACATCGCCGTGTCCCGGAAAATGCTTTGCAACCGGAAGCACCCCCTCGTCCGACAGCCCGCGGGCGTAAAGTATGCCGAGCCGGGCCACGTCGTGCGGATCGTCGCCGAAAGCCCGTGTCCCTATTACCGGGTTGGCGGGGTTGCTGTTTACATCGATGTCGGGGGCGAAGTTTACATGGATTCCGAGCCTGCGGCACTGCCGCCCCACCTCGCGCCCGTAGGCGTATGTAAGGGAGTCGTTGCCGGCCGCACCGACTGTTATGTTCCTCGGGAACTTGGGCGTATCGGAAAGGCGCATTGCCAGCCCCCATTCCCCGTCGGCCGTAATCAGCAGCGGGACTTTCGACTTTTTCTGGGCCAGATTGGTAATGGCGGCCTGTCCTGCCGCGCTCCCTTTCGAGAAAAGCAACCCTCCCACGCCGTATTTCTCCACAAAGCGGGTAACGCTGTTGCGGTTTGCCTCGTTGTCGGTGGCGTACACCCCCGCAATAAAGAGTTGCCCGGCCCTTTCGCGAAGCGACAGGGAGTTGTAGACCGAGTCGCTCCATGCCACGGCATCGTGCAGTTCTTCCCTGCACGGGACTATGCGCTGTACGCTCCCCTCGTGGGCCGGAAGCGAGAAGAAGAGAGCCGAAAGGAGTATTATGCAACTCTTTTTGAACATACGCAGTAAATTAGTGTAATGTGCGCATTGCAAAATGCGCACATATATATTGCGAAGTTAATAAAAGGCGGCGAGATTTCCATGTTTTTTGAGCAGAAATATCAGCGGCAAAATGCCGTGGAAGTCAAAATTCTTGTCAAATGTTTGGCAGTCTGCCGGAAAAAGTGTTACTTTGTGCCGCTTTTCGCAATCTCTGACAAGAAGTAGAGACTTGTTATATTGCGTTTTATGAACATTTTAAACAATAGTTGAGATGGATTTTATAAAGATTGCAGAAGATGCATTCCGTTCCGGAATAGAGATGCCGGAGTTCAAGAGCGGCGATACCGTTACAGTAGCGTATCGTATAAAAGAGGGTAACAAAGAGCGTATCCAGCAGTACCGCGGAGTAGTGATCCGCATATCGGGAAACGGCAACAAGAAACGTTTTACGGTACGCAAGATGTCCGACAATGTGGGCGTTGAGAGAATATTCCCGATGGACTCCCCGTTCATTGAAAGCGTTACTGTAAACAAAATCGGAAAAGTGCGCCGTGCAAAACTTTACTACCTGCGCGCCCTTACCGGAAAGAAAGCCCGTATCAAGGAAAAGAGGGTTCTGGAGAAGAAAGACTGATTTATCGGACGCGGGAGAGTTGCCGTACGCGGAAGTGCGGCGTTCCTGTCCCGGTCATTGCGATAAAAAAGATACGGAGAAACCGCCAGCAGGTTTCTCCGTATCTTTTTTATTCCCTCCGCACACCCTTTCCCTGTCGGGGCGGAGTGCCCGCCGACCCGCAGTACGGGTCCGGGACTGGCTTTCAGGTGTTTAACCCGGCGCGGACTCCGCGAACCGCCGCTGTCATACACCAGCCGTGTATAAAAAATAAAAGCGGGGTTTCGCAATTCCGGAAGATTTTGTAACTTTGCCCCCGCATCGGTTCTCGATAGTAGATTAAAAGGGAATCGGGTGAAAATCCCGGACAGTCCCGCTGCTGTAAGTTCCGACACTGAATGCTCGGGCCGAATAGTGCCACTGACTCCCGCAAAGGGGGTTGGGAAGGCCGCCCAAAAAAGAGCTGGAACAAGTCAGAAGACCTGCCGGTGCATTGATAGACAAAACCTTTCGAGGAAAAAGCGTTTTGATTCTCCATACACGGGAACCCCTTTCCCGCGCCCGGTTTTTCATCCGCCGTACCCTCGCAGGTTCTGATAAAGGAACGCGGATGAAACTTTTCAAGAAGTCTACAATACGGCAACAGGCAATCTTCATTGCAATAGCGGCAATGTCGCTGCATGCCCTGCATGCGGCCGAATACAGCGACAGTCAGGTCGATTCCATACTGTTGCAGCTCAATCTGCGCGAAGTAACCATAACCGGCGATAACTTCCGCGAAATGGTACCCGTACAGCGGCTGACCGGCAAGACCCTCCAGAACCTCAACAGCTATTCCGTAGCCGATGCCCTCCGCTATTTCAGCGGAGTACAGTTGAAGGACTACGGCGGGGTAGGCGGGGTCAAGACGATAGACATACGCAGCATGGGGGCGAACCATGTGGGGGTATTCTACGACGGCATACAGCTGGGCAACGCGCAGAACGGCCAGATAGACCTCGGGATGTACTCGCTCGACAATGTCGATGAGATAGCCGTCTACAACGGGCAGAAAGGAGAGATATTCCAGTCGGCCAAGGATTTCGGTTCGGCAGGGACGCTCTATATAAAATCGCGCAGACCAAGGTTCGACGGCGGCCGCAACTACCATGTAAAGGCAAGCATGCGCGCAGGTTCGTTCGGCGTGGTAAACCCCGCCTTCCTGCTTGAAAGCCGCATAACGGACAGCATATCGGTTTCCGTTTCGGCCGAGTACCTTACGGCCGACGGCAAATACAAGTTCCGCTATCGGAGGGTTACCCCTGCCGGCGACGTGGCATACGACACCACTGCCGTCCGCGAGAACGGCGACATCCGTTCCCTGCGTGTGGAAGGGGGCATATACGGCTATATCAACAACGGCTATTGGCGCGTAAAATTCTACACATACGATTCCGAGCGCGGGATACCCGGGGCGATAGTGAACAACGTATGGCGGCGCGGCGAACGTCTTGCCGACAACAACACCTTTGTACAGGGAACGTTCCGGAAAGACTTCACCCCCAGGTACAAGGCCATGCTGAATGCCAAGTACGCATATTACAACACCCGTTACGAGAACAACGACGAAAAGCTGCTGAGCGTGGACAACCGTTACCGGCAGAAGGAGTTCTACATCTCCACGTCGCACGCCTATAGCGTCTTCCGCTTCTGGGACGTTGCGCTGGCCTATGACTACCAGTGGAACAGCATGTGGTCCGACATGAACAACTTCGCCTTTCCAAGGCGGAATACCCATATGCTTGCCGCCGCCACGTCGTTCCAGATATGGCGGGTAAAACTCGAAGGGAGCTGCCTCGGCACATTCATCGACGACCGCACTGAAACGGGGGTGAACCAGTCGAAGCGGCATGCCTTCTCCCCGTCGGTACTCTTTTCCATGAAACCGCTCCGCAGCGGCGACCTTACCCTCCGCGCCTTTGTAAAGAAGAGTTTCATAATGCCAACGTTCAACGACCTTTATTATACCGACCTCGGCAACGCCTCGCTCAAACCGGAGTATGCAGTGCAGTACGACGGAGGGATAACATACCGTAAGGAATGGACGGGCAATTTCGTCCGTGCCGTGGGGATAAAGGCCGACGGTTACTACAACCGCGTAACGGACAAGATAGTGGCCTACCCCAAAGGACAGCAGTTCCGCTGGACGATGCTCAACCTCGGCAAGGTCGATATAAAAGGCGCCGATTTCTCGGCCGACGTAACGGTTGCCCCTGCAAAAGACCTGTCCATAACCCTGCGCGGTCAGTACTCGTACCAGCAGGCAGTTGACGTTACCGACCCGTCCGACAGCTACTACGGCGACCAGATACCGTACGTACCCCGCCACAGCTGCTCGGCCATAGTGCAGGCCGCCTATAAGGGGTGGATGCTCAACTACAGTTTCATCTATGCCGGCGAACGCTATTCGCAGCAGCAGAACATACCGGCCAACTACATGCAGCCGTGGTATACGCACGACATATCGCTCACCAAAGAGTTTTCCACGCGGTTCGGAAAGTTCAGGGGAACGCTGGAGGTTAACAACTTCCTGAACCAGTCGTACGATGTAATACTGAATTACCCGATGCCGGGCATCAACTTCGCCGGCAAAATAACGTTTGAAATATGAAAGCGGCAAAATACCTGACAATAGCGGCAATAATGCTTGTTGCGGTATCGTGCCGCACCGACGATGTGGTTATCCCCTCCGAACAGGAGGGGGTGGAAGGGCTTGCCCCCGATGCCGCTGCCAACCCGTACGGCTTCTATCTGCTCAACGAGGGGAACATGGGAAGCAACAAGGCCACAATCGACTTTATGGATTACCGCACGGCCGTTTACAGCCGCAACATATACGGGGAGAGAAATCCCGATGCGGTAAAGGAACTGGGCGATGTGGGCAACGACCTGAAGATATACCGCGGCCGTATGTATGCCGTAATAAACGCTTCGCACAAGGTGGAGGTCATGGATGCTGCCGGTTGTACGCGTATAGGGCAGGTGGATATTCCCAACTGCCGCAACATAACGTTCGACGGGGATAATGCCTACGTTACCTCCTATGTCGCCCCGATAGGCATTTCGCCCGATGCGGAAGAGGGTGCGGTGTACAGGTTCGACATTAATACGCTTGCCGTAACTGGTACGGTAAAAGTGGGGTTCCAGCCCGAGGAGGCGGTCATCTCCGACGGATACCTTTATGTGGCCAATTCCGGAGGTTACCGTGCGCCCGATTACGACAATACGGTGTCGGTAATCCGTCTCTACGATTTCCGACAGACGCAGAAATACCCTGTGGCAATCAATCTGTCGCAAATCCGCAAGGACGGGTACGGCAAACTGTGGGTGCTGTCGCGCGGCGACTATTCGGGCGTCCCGTCGCTGCTCTACCGCCTTACCGTAGAAGACGGCAAGATAACCGCCGCAGAGAATACCGGCATACAGGCATCGGGGTTTGCGATAGACGGAGACCGTCTCTATCTGTACAGTGCCCCGTGGAACAACAACGTGCAGGCAGGCGGTGCGGAGTACAAGACGGTCGATACCCGTACGGCAACCGTAATAGACGAAGCCTTTATCCGCGACGGTACGCAAGGGTCGATAAAACTCCCTTACGGGATTTTCGTAAACCCCTCTACGGGCAGCGTCCTTATCTGCGATGCCAAAAACTACGTGTCGTCCGGTACGGTAAACTCGTACTCCCCGCAAGGGATAAGGGAGTGGAGCGTATATACGGGCGATATACCCGCACACGCGGCATTCTTGTATAAATGAAAAGGAACAACATGAAAAGGATTATCAGAAACACGGCAGTCGCCCTCGCCCTTGTCGCAGCGGCAGGGTGCAACGGCGATGACGACAAGGTTACCTCGGTAGGGCTCGACGACAGTTATTCCGTTGTAAGGATGCAGAAACTTAAACTTGCCACCGGCGCTCCCGGCGACAGCTACAAGTGGACGGCGGTATCGCCCGACGGGACGTCCGCGGTGCTTTCCGACTCGGCGAGCTGCATATTCGTGGCCGCCGCCGTCGGGACATACACCGTACGGCTCGACATAACCGACGGTGCCGCTACGATGCAGGAGACCACCCGGGTGGCTGTCGTTGCCGAAGAAATAGAATATTCCGGTACGGTAGCGGCGGTATACGACTACATGCCCGCCCCGGGACAGTTCGTGAATACCATGCCCGGGTATGAAGAGGGCGATACCCGTTCCGTCATGAACGGCAAGGCCCTTGCCTCGCTGCAGTCGGGCAGCCTGGTAACGCTCGGGGCATGCGGCGGGTATATCGTATTCGGGTTCGACCATACGGTAGTGGATATCCCCGGCGAAAAGGATTTTGCCATATACGGTAATGCCGTGCTGAATACCAATGCGCAGGGCGAAGTAACGGGCGGCAGCGCCGAACCGGGAATAGTGTACGTATCGCTCGACGTGAACGGGAACGGCCTGCCCGACGACCCGTGGTACGAACTGGCCGGCAGCGAACACGGCAAGAGCGGGACCGTGCGCGGCTATACTGTAACGTACAGGCGTCCCGACGGCAACAAGCCCGCCATACCCGGTGCGGCAGGCGTAACCGACTGCGAGTATATAGCATGGAGCGACAACGCGGGAGGCAGCGGGTACGTCGAGAAGAACACGTTCCACCGGCAGGACTATTACCCGCAGTGGATAGATGCGGACGAATGCACGTATACTGTAACGCGCCTTCCGGGCAACGGCACGGACGTGTCGGGCAACGGCTCGAATTATCTCCTCAAGCCGTACGGGTGGGGGTATGCCGACAGTTATCCGAACAGCGACAAGGACAAAAACAGCTTCGACATAGCATGGGCGACAGATTCCGACGGCAACAGCGCAACCCTTCCCGGAATAGATTTCATAAAGGTGGCCACGGGCGTGATGCAGTCGTGCGGCTGGGTGGGCGAGACCTCTACCGAGGTTTCCGGGGCCGAGGACCTGCATTTGTAGGGCAGAAGAGATAAAAACGATATAAACAGGATTTAAATTAGACGAGTATGAAAAAAATCTACATTGTACTGGGTTTGGTTGCGGCAATGTTTGCATTGCCGGCAAAAACAGTTTCGGCAGCGGAGAATTACATTGTCCTGGACCTTTCACGTCCGGCAAACCCCGAATCGTTCGAGTTCGACGATAATGGCGTATGGACCGGGACGTACAGCGAGGACTACATGTATTGGGAGTCGCAGATATTCATGTTTTCCCATATCCTCGGCGGAAGTTCGTGGGGCGGAACGTACTGGGACGGGTTTACCGTAAGCCGCAACGCCGACAATGCCGACCATACCGGCGACGCATGGCCGACGTACCAGTGGGGCTGTATGGCCGGAGGGGGGATAACCGATGTGGACGAAGCCACGGGCGAAGTCTCCGCAAGTCCCGACCGGCCCTATATACTTGCCTACTGGAGCGGGTATCCCGAAGAGTGCTGCTCCGTACTCTTCAACGACGGCAACAGTTATTCGCCGGTGGGCGTGTACATATCGCTCAGCCCGTACACGTATTATGCCAATATAAACGGAGCGTCGCCCGCATCACCCATGCAGGAGGAAGGCGATTACCTGAGCATCACCGCCACGGCTACCGATGCGGACGGGCATGAGACGTCCGTAACGAAGTTCCTTGCCGAATTCCGTAACGGCAAACTCGAGCAGAGCGACAAATGGGAGTGGTTCGACCTCTCTTCGCTCGGAAAAGCCGAACAGATTGTCTTTACGCTGGATTCGTCCGACAAGAGCTACGGTTATATGAATACGCCCGCGTATTTCTGCCTCGACCGCCTTACAGTATCGGCCGGCAGTCTGAGCGGCGCGGAAGAGGCAGGAGAGGCGTTGCCCTCATGCAGGGTATATGCGGCAGGCGGTATGCTCCATATAGAATCGCCCGAGGCGGCTGTTGCGGCAATCTATTCCATGAACGGTACGCAGCTCCGTACCGTGCAGGTAGCCGAAGGGCCCAACACGGTACAGATAACCGACCTCCCCGCCGGAATATATATAGTAAAGTGCGCAGGTGAGACAACCCGCATAATAAGGAAATAGCGGGAGGGAAGAGAAACTCTGCGGCTATTTGAAAAGCCTTGCAGTCCGATACCGGTATAAAGTGTTTGATAACGAATGCCATTGTCCGTCAGCATAAACCGGATTATCGGACTGTAAAGGCAATCGCGGAAGTGGAACGGAACAGGCAATGTGCCGTTTCCCCTCCGCGATTCCTTTTTCATGCAGGTTCCCGTATTGTCCCGCAAAACAAAATCCGTTTCGGACAAACACCGATAAAAGAACTTGAGTATCTTTGTCCCGATGGCGGGGAACCGTTCCGTAAAAGCATAAAAACAAACGGCGAAAAAAATGGAAAGCGTAAAAAACAAGGTAAAGCTGACGCCTCCCGCAGGCGTTTCGCGCATAGTGCTGCACTCCTGCTGCGCACCCTGTTCGTCGGCCATAATAGAGGCCCTGCTTTATAACGGCATAACGCCGCTTATCTATTACTGCAATCCCAACATATACCCTTTCGACGAATATCGCAGGCGCAAGGACGAGATTACGGCTTACGCCGGGCGTCTCGGCCTGGAGATAGCGGACGGCGACTATGACCATGGCAGTTGGCTCGCTGCCGCCGTATCGCAGCAGGGCAGGGAGGAGGAACCCGAACGCGGGGCGCGTTGCCTCGACTGCTTCACCTACCGGCTGCTGCAGGCCGCACGGTTTACCCGTGAGAGGGGGTACGGGGTTTTTACGACTACTCTTGCATCATCGCGCTGGAAAGACATAAACCAGATATGTACGGCAGGGAGGGCTGCGGCCTCAGCCGTAGGAGATGTGGTATTCTGGGAACAGAACTGGCGGAAGGGCGGGTTGTACGAGCGGCGCAACTACCTGCTGAAAGAAGAGAATTTCTACAACCAGCAGTATTGCGGATGCGAATTCAGTCTGAGGGCAATGGAACGGCACCGTAACGGCAAAGATAAAAACGGTTGACGGAAAAGGGTGCCGTACAGGCGGCGCACAGCCCCTGACTGCCTTTCCCGGCTGCTGCCGCGGGGTATTGCGGAAGGCCTCTCCCCGTCTTTTTCAAATCCTCTCCATAACTTTCTCAAGCAGCGGAAGCATCCCGTCCGAATATCCGGTATCGGCAGAACCGTCCCTTCTCCCGGCGATAATGTTGCATACGGTAACTGCGCGGTGGCCGAGCATGGCTGCAAGGGCGGCGAGTGCAGCGCCTTCCATTTCGTAGTTCAAAATCCTTTCATTGCCGTATCGGAAACTCTCTATCTTTGCATTCAGAAGGGGGTCGGCAAGCGGCAGGCGCAATACGCGCCCCTGCGGGCCGTAAAACCCGTTGGCCGATATTGTTACCCCCTCCACCATATCCCCGGCATTGATACGGCGCAGCAGGGCCGCATCGGCCGATACCGCGTAAGGTGCGGCATGAAGCGGCGACCATCCGGTATGTTCGGTGAACGCCCTCTCGAAATCGGTATCGCAAACCGCATTGCGGCCGGCGTAAAAATTGGCCACGCCGTCGAAACCTACCGACCTTGCCGATATTACGTAAGTCCCGGTGGGTACGTCCAGTTGCAGGCTGCCCGACGTCCCTACCCGCACAATATCCAGGCTCTTTTTCTTCTCCTTTACCGTGCGGCTTTCAAGGTCGATGTTGGCAAGGGCGTCCAGTTCGTTCATGACAATATCTATATTGTCTCCGCCTATCCCGTGCGACAGCGCAGTAATGCGTTTCCCTTTGCAGCGTCCGGTAACGGTTCTGAACTCGCGGTTCTGGACCGTACAGTAAATTTCGTCGAAAAGCGAAGCCGCCATATCTACCCGTCCGGGGTCGCCCATCATCACAATCTTGTCGGCCAGCTGTTCCGGCAGCAGGTGCAAGTGAAATACCGACCCGTCCGGGTTTATAATCAATTCCGATTCAGGTATCCGTCCCATATTGAACTCCTCCAAAAACTGACATTAACCGCTAATATAAGAAAAAAGCTTTAAATATAGGACGCTTTTCTCCTCTTTGCCGTTCTAAGGCAAAGGCAAGCTGCTTCAGAAAAAACCGGAAACACCTTTCTCCGACCCTCCCTGTACAGGTTACGGCCGCGGCCTGTCCAGCCTCAACGCGACAGATCCGCCTTCAGTTGCCTGATTCCGTCCCCGGCATTGCCGCATTCGCCCATTATGCCGATAAAGCGGCTTCCTATTATCCCCCCCGAAGCGTATGTGCATGCGGCCGAGAATGTCGCGCGGTTGCTGATGCCGAACCCTATCATGCGCGGGTTGCGCAGTTGCATCGCGGCGATGCGTTTGAAGTAGGCCAGTGTCTCTCCGTCGAACGAATCTCTCGCTCCTGTCGTGGATGCTGCCGATACCATATAGATGAAACCGTCGGTATTCTCGTCTATTTTCCTGATCCTTTCGTCCGAGGTCTCCGGCGTAACAAGCATTATCGTGCAAACCGAGTATTTGTCGGCAAGCGGTTTTATTTCCGCCATGTACTCCTCGAACGGAAGGTCGGGAATTATGCAACCGTCTATGCCGCATTCCGAACAGCGTTTGAAAAACTCCTCGAAACCGTATTGCATTATAGGGTTCATATACCCCATTAAAACAAGCGGGACCCTCACAGTGCGGCGAATCCCGGAGAGCTGGGCAAAAAGCCTTTTCAGGTTCATCCCGTTGCGTATGGCTTCGGCCGAGGCCTCCTGTATTACAACGCCGTCGGCCATGGGGTCGCTGAACGGGATACCCACTTCAACCATATCCACCCCGTTCCTTTCCAACGCCGATATCACCTCTGCCGTATTCTCCGCTTTCGGATACCCGGCGCAAAAGTAGATTGACAGTATGTTTCCCTTCTTCTTGCGGAAAAGTTCCGTTATTCTGTTCGTCTCCATTTTATTCTCCTTTTAACTTGTCCATAAACGATTTTATCAGTTCAATATCCTTTATTCCCGGCGAAATTTCAAAGCGGCTGTTTATGTCCACTCCTGCCATTCCGGGGCAATTCATCGCGGCTATCCCGGCGGCGCACGACAGGTCGATGCCTCCGCTCAGGAAAAACGGCGTTTCAAGGTTGCAGGACTCTAGCGCGCCCCAGTCGAAACGCCGCCCCGACCCGCCGTATCCGCTGCATGCGGTATCGAGCAGCAGGAAATTGCAGTACCCTGCGTATTCCTTCCCCTTCTCTATATCGCCGGGTACCGATATGTGCAGTGCCTTTATCACCTCCGCCCCGGTTCTCTCCATTACATGCCGGCAAAAGCCCGGTGTTTCGCTGCCGTGCAGCTGTACGGCCGACAGGGAGTATTCCGCCACCTTCTCCATGATAACCTCTACCGGTGCATCGACGAAAACCCCCGTAAGCTTTATACCGTCCGCAGCGTCGGGGAGAAACTTCGGACGTTCCGCAACATGGCGCGGCGATGCAGGGTAAAAAATCAGCCCCATATAGTCTATCTCCAAGGCCGACAGCCGTCGGATGTTCTCCCCGTCCCGCATTCCGCAGACTTTCACTTTCATATGCCTGCCTCCTTCAGCAACCTGCGCAGGTTGTCTCCCGGGTTGTCCCCTTTCATCAGGCTTTCGCCCACAAGGAACCCTCCGTATCCCGCCCGTTTCAGTCCGGCAATGTCCATACCCGAGGTAATTCCGCTTTCCGAAACCAGGAGCGGGGCGGAAGGGAATCCAGCCGTAGCCCTTTTTGCCGCATCCGCCATGCGGAGCGAGTTGCCGGTATCGGTATGAAAACTGCCGAGGTTGCGGTTGTTTACCCCGAGCATGTCCGTTTCCGGGGGGATGTCCGAAAGTTCCTTTTCGGTGTGCACCTCCAGTAAAACTTCCATGCCGAAATGGTGGATACGGCCGGTAAATGCGGCAATCTCCGCCGGCGAAAGCACCGAAGCAATCAGCAGTACTGCATCGGCCCCTGCCCGGAAAGCCTGCATTATCTGGTATTCGTCAATCACGAACTCCTTAAAAAGCAGGGGCAGGCCGACAGCATTGCGGGCTGCCAGCACGTCGTCGGGCGAGCCTCCGAAAAACGCCCTGTCGGCAAGCACCGAGCAGGCCGATGCTCCCGCCTCCTCGTATTGCGGCAAAACCCTTTCCGGCTGTGCATTGCGGTTTATCCACCCCTTCGACGGCGAGCGGCGCTTAAACTCGGCTATTATCCCGGCAGGGGCGGCGGCCAGACTCCTTTTCATCGAAACAGGCATCCGTCCGTTCCTGTTCAGGCTCTCCGGAGAAAGGGGCGACACCCGTTTCAGCATCTCCACCTCCGCCCGTTTGTGTTTTACTATTTCAGCAAGAATGTCTGTTTTCATGACCTACGAATTTAGCGACAAAAACTTGTTGAAAACCTCCAGCGCCTTCTTCCCGTAGAGCGAGCGTCGGGCTTCGTCGAGGCATTCCCCTATGCTCTTTTGCGGGTTTATCACCCTTATGGCGAAGGCGGCGTTTGCAACGACGCAGTTCATCTTCGCCTGCGAAGCTTCGGCGTTCAGCACATCGTCGAATATGCGGCTTGCCTCCTCAACGCTGTCGCCGCCGTAAAGTTCCTCTTCGCTGCACCTTTCAAGCCCGAGCATCTCTGGCGAATACACCTTTTCGCTGTCGGCCGTGGAAACCTTGAACTCCGAAGTCAGGGAAATCTCGTCGTAACCGTCCATGCTGTGTACAACGCCGAAGCGGATGCCGCTCTGCTGGTACGTATAGCTGTAAAGGCGCAACAGCGGCAGGTTGTAGACCCCGAGCAGCTGATATGCCGGGCGGGCAGGGTTCACCAGCGGGCCGAGCAGATTGAAGAAACTCCTTACAGCAAGGCTTTTCCTTACGGGCGCTACGCTTTTAAGGGCCGGGTTGAACAGCGGGGCGTGCAGGTAGGCGATGCCGCACTCCTCTATGGAGCGGGCGAGCTTTTCCCGGTCCGACGAAAACTTCACCCCGTGCATCTCCATTACGTTGCTGGCCCCGCTTATAGAAGTGGCCCCGTAATTCCCGTGCTTCACCACCGGGTATCCCGCCCCGGCCACGACGAAACATGCCGCGGTGCTGATGTTGAATGTGTTTTTCCCGTCGCCCCCGGTGCCGACTATGTCGACGGGCGAGTATTCCGACAAATCGATGTCCAGCCGCATCTCCATAAGGGCGTCGCGAAAACCCGAAAGCTCCTCTACCGATATGCTGCGCATCAGGAAAACGGTAATAAGGGCTGCCACCTGCGTATCGGGGTACTTCCCTGCCGCTATCTCCCCGAGTATTTTCCGTGCCTCTTCGCGTCCGAGGTATTGATGCTCGAAGAGGCGGTAAAGTATCTGTTTCATTTTATTTCTGTATGGTGTTCATTTGAATATGGTGTCCGGTTTCCTGTTCCCCCCGTTATCCGCCTGCGCCGGGGGGGGAGGGGGTCATCCCCTCAGCCAGTTCTCTATTATCCTGCTGCCCGACGGGGTCATCAGCGATTCGGGGTGGAACTGTATCCCGCGCACGTCGTACTGTCGGTGGCGGATACCCATAATCATCCTCTCCTCCTTGTCTTCGGCCGTTATCTCCAGCACATCCGACGGGAATCCCTCCTTCGACACTACCCACGAATGGTATCGCCCCGCGGTAATCTCGTCGCCGAGCCCTTCAAAAAGCGGGTCGTCGGCCGTAATCGCTATTTGCGACTCTACGCCGTGGAAAACGCGGCTCAGGTTCTCTAATTTCGCGCCGAACACTTCGGCTATGGCCTGCTCGCCGAGGCAGACGCCGAGGATACTCTTATCTGCCGCATACCGTTTTATCAGCGGCAGCAGTATCCCTGCTTCCGAAGGGATACCCGGGCCGGGCGACAGCAGTATCTTGTCGAACCTCCCCGCTTCATCTACCGTAATCCTGTCGTTGCGGAACACCTCGGTATCAGCCCCGAGTTCCCTCAGGATATGCAGCAGGTTGTATGTAAACGAATCGTAATTGTCAAGTAGAAGTATTTTATTGTGTCCCATATCTCTGTAACAAGTTTTCAGTTAATTAAATTGCCGGCTTCCCTTACGGCCTTGAACAGTGCGCCG
Organism: uncultured Bacteroidales bacterium; assembly: GCA_949297125.1. Lineage (GTDB taxonomy): Bacteria > Bacteroidota > Bacteroidia > Bacteroidales > G3-4614 > Caccoplasma_A. The sequence continues at coordinate 47,063 of CASFRS010000026.1, read as the reverse complement.
AGTTTGTTGTTCACCTCCTGAAGTTCCCTTTCCGCATCGCTTTTTGCCACAATCCCAGCCCCAGCCTGGAAATAGAGCCTGTTGCCGCGGCTTACGAACGAGCGGATAGTTATCGCCTGGTTCAGGTCTCCGTCCAGGCCTATGAATCCTATGCATCCGCCGTAAGCCCCGCGGTTGTGCTTTTCAAGTTCCGTGATAATCTGCATGGCGCGTACTTTCGGGGCTCCGCTCAACGTGCCGGCCGGGAACGTGTCGATAAACGTCTTTGCCGGAGTGTGTCCCCGGCGGATCTTCCCGCTGACGCGCGAAACCAGATGAATTACATGGCTGTAGTATTGCACCTCCTTGTAAAACTCCACCTTCACCCCGTCGGCGTTCCGGCTCAAGTCGTTGCGGGCAAGGTCAACCAGCATCACATGTTCGGCATTCTCTTTCGGGTCGGCGAGCAGGGCTTCCGTCCGCTCCCGGTCGATGCTGGTATCCCCGGTGCGGAATGCCGTTCCTGCAATAGGGTCTATGCTTGCAGTCCCGTCCGTTACCTTGCAGTGCGTTTCGGGCGAAGACCCGAAAATCCTGAACCCCCCGAAGTCGAAATAGAACAGGTACGGCGACGGGTTTATGCTCCTCAAGGCCCTGTATACCTTGAAGTCGTCCCCGCGGAAACCCTGCTCGAACCGGCGGCTCAGAACCACCTGGAACACGTCCCCCCTCATGCAGTGCTCTATCCCCTTCCGTACCATCTGCATGTACTCCTCGTCGGTAACGGGCGAAGTGGTTCCGCCCGCAAGTTCAAAATTGTACGAAGCGAAATTCCGGTTCTTTATAATCTCTTCTATTTCGTTTATCCGGCTCTTTTCACCCTCCCCTACAGCCTCTATTATTTTCAGGCGGTTTGTAAAATGGTTGAAAACGAGGATGAAACGGTAAAAGACGTAAAGCATGTCCGGAGCGTCGTTCTCATCGTGGTGGTATTCGTGCACCGGGATGTTCTCGAAATAGCGCACGGCGTCGAAGGCCGTGTATCCGAAAACCCCGCAGGCGTTGCGGTCGTCGCCCGTAACGTTCAGCCGTTCCAGAAAACCGGTAATCCGTTCCGCAATATCGTTTCCGTTGCGTACCGGGGCGATTTCGCGGCTGCCGTCGGGGAAGCGCGACGTAATTTCGCGGTTGTTTACCCCGATGCTTGCCGCAGGGCAGAGCGCAATGTACGAAAGGCTGTTTTCCCCTCCGTGGAAGTCCGAACTCTCCAGCAATGCCGATTCGGGATAAATATCCCTCAGTTTCAGATAGAGGCATACCGGGGTGTACATGTCCCCGAGCATCTCTTTGCTTGCAGTGTAAAAATTGTATTTCATGGCACACGTTTCAATAATTGTTCATTTCCCGTATATAAGTATCCATATCCTTGTCGCCCCTTCCCGATACAGTGAGCACTGCGACGCTTCCCGGTTTCAGCCCCGCCTTTTTCAATGCGCCGAGTGCGTGCGCGCTCTCCAGCGCGGGGATAATCCCCTCGGTGCGTGTCAGCTCAAAAGCCCCTTCCAGAGCCTCGCTGTCGGTAACGGCGAGGACCTCGGCACGGCGTTGTACGGCCAGATTGGCATGCATGGGCCCTATCCCCGGGTAGTCCAGCCCTGCCGATATGGAGTAAGGCTCGGTTATCTGCCCGTTCCCGTCCTGCATGACAAGGGTTCTCGCCCCGTGAATTATACCGGCCCTGCCGAGGTGAATCGTTGCCGCGCTGCGTCCTGTCAGAATCCCCTCTCCTCCCGCTTCGGCAAGGATGATTCTTACCCGTTCGTCATCCATATAGTGGTATATGGTACCGGCGGCATTGCTGCCTCCCCCCACGCAGGCAATCAGGCAGTCGGGGTAGTCGCGTCCCTCCTTTTCAAGAAGCTGTGCCTTGATTTCGCTGCTTATTACCGATTGCAGCCGGGCCACCATGTCGGGGTAGGGGTGGGGCCCTACGGTAGACCCTATGATGTAATGCGTGTCGGACGGGTGGCAGCACCAGTCGCGTATCGCTTCGTTAGTGGCGTCTTTCAGTGTCATGTTCCCCGATGTAACAGGTATGACCTCCGCTCCCAGCATCTGCATCCTTTTTACGTTCGGTTGCTGTCTCCCGACATCGGTTTTGCCCATATATACAGTGCAGGGCATCCCCATAAGGGCGCATACGGTTGCCGTGGCTACGCCGTGCTGGCCCGCACCGGTTTCGGCTATAATCCTTGTCTTTCCCATTTTGCGGGCTATAAGCGCCTGCCCTATGGCGTTGTTTATCTTGTGCGCTCCCGTGTGGTTGAGGTCTTCCCGTTTCAGATAGAGCCTGCACCCGTACTTGCGGCTCATCCTTTCGGCAAGGAATAGCGGCGACGGGCGTCCCGCATAGTCGGCCAGCAGTTTTGCAAACTCCCGTTTGAACTCTGCGCTCTCCATTATCTTCAGATAGTTCTCCTGTAACTCCGATACGCACCTGTGAAGGATTTCGGGGATGTACGCCCCGCCGAAACGGCCGTAATAGCCGTTTTCATCAATGCCGAATCTTGTTTTTGTTGTCATGGTACTTTAGAATATTGATAAAAAAACAGGGACTTGCCGTGAGTCTGGCAAGTCCCTGTTGAGATATTTGTTCTGGAATTAAATATATGAACGCGACAAGCTACTCACAATTGAAGAATTGCAAGCGCCACCACCATATATTCAATACAGAAATCATCTTTTTTCCGTTGTTTTACGTCTGCAAATGTAACCATAATTTGCAATTGGGCAACAGTCGGGCGAAAAATATTTTTTTTTGCCGGCAAAAAACGCGGGGGTTACTCTATCCGCTTCCCTCCGTCCACGTACTCTATTAGCACTCCTATCCTGTCGGGTTCCATGCCTCCCAGGAAGTGGATGTACGATATGCCGTGCTCCGTACCCGCCACCACCGGAAGCCTCCCGCACCTGCGTCCGTCTACTTTCAGCGTTGCGGGAGCGTTCTTTGCCCACTCTACCGTTACAGTGTGCCACCCGTCATCCTTTATCCGCAGCGTCTTACGGTTCAGGTCGAGCCTGTACATGCACTCATGGCGGGCAACGGTGTCGGTAGGGTTGAACCACCTGTCGTTCAGAATCAGCTGTGCCCCCTTCGACCCTTCCGGGATTTTCAGCGAAACGTTTACGCTCCCGTCGGGAGCGGAGGGAAAGTTCCAGACCGCACCGTCGTTGTCCTGAACCAGCGAGTCGTTCGGCGTATAACCGATATGCAGCACTTTCGCCCCCTTCCTGTCCGGGTGTGCCGCAATCAGCGGCATCTCCTGGCGGTTGTAGCAGCAGTGTCCGGTTATCCCCTTGTAGTACCTGAAAGCCGACCAGTCGTCCAGGGCGGAGGCGAAATCGCACGTGCGGCGCGGTTCGTACAGCCATGCCGTGTCGAAAAGCACCAGTTTGCGGCAGAGGGGGTGTTGTCCTGCCGATACCAGGATTTTGCCCGGAGCGACTTCTACGGCCTGAACCTGATGTACGCTCTTGTCCTCTCCCGGCCGGGTATCGCCGAAGTTCGCCGAGTTCCGTTCGCCGTTCAGAAGCAGTTCGCGGAATCCCGTCCAAGTCTTCCCGTCATCGTCCGATATGGCGACATGAAGCACGTCGCGGTTTGTAAAGACGTCGTCCCATACCCCGTCGGCCGTCGGGAGTTCCGGCAGGGGCGTAGTGTTGCACCAGAAGAAAAGCAGGCGGCCGTCGCCAGTCCTGAACAGCGTAGGCATTGTTATGGTTCCGTAGAATGGCGACGGTTCTGCTTTGCTCCACGTTTCGCCGCCGTCTTCCGAAAACGACTGGTAATGCCTGTCCTGCGATGTCCGCATAATCATCCACAGGCGGCCGTCTTTCAATTCAGCCACGGTTGGTTCCACAGCACCGTGGTTCCACCTCACCCCTTCATGAAACCCGCCCTTTACGTGCAGGGGAGCGTTCACTTTCCGTGAAGCTTTCCACGTCCGTCCGTCATCGTCGGAGTAATAGACGAATGCGCCGCTGCGGTCGGTACGGTGAGCGCCCGAGATTACCCGTTTGCCGTTCCTGATGAAGAGAGGGGGTTTGTTCATTATACCGGGGGTATCGTCTATTTTCACTATGTTCCGTCCCCCTTCCAGCCCGCCTTCGGTACGCATGGCATATACCCCGGAGAAGGTGCAGAAAAGCCTTATGTATTCGCCGCTGACAGGCGATTTGCTGTCGGCATGCGGAAGCTCGTACGGGAGGGTTACGCTTTTCCAGGTCAGTCCGCCGTCGCGGCTCGACAAATAGAGGGGATGCTCCGGTTCGGGGTTGGAGCCGTAGTTGTAGTGCCGCACTTCGCCGTCCTCCATAAGAGCAAGCCCGATAAATGCATCGCTCGGCGGAGTTCCGGTAATTACCGGGGCATACACGTTTTCAAGAGGGCAGGAGCTCTCCCCCGATGCCGCAAACGGCAGAACCGACAGAGCGGCTGCAATAAAAAAGGTGTGTTTCATATACATAAACAGTCTGTTTGTAAGGGAATGGCAACCGGTACAGCCGTATGCTGGCTGTTTAAACCGGGTGCAATATAAGAAAAATCGGTGCAGCTGCAACCGGATATGCCTGATAAAATACCCGCGAAAGGGAGAAGGGACGCAAGCGCATTATCGGCTGCAGGCCCCGTCCAATGCTAAAGGAGCGATATGCAAGCTATATGGTATAAGGGGGCAGGGTCTCCACCCTTTCCGGATGGTTTTTAAATAATATTTTAATAAATGCCTTTAAAAATTTACATGTGTATTTTTTTATTTATGTAAAAAAACATATCTTTACGAACATATATGTAATTATAAGGCGCATGAAGAACTGAAACCCTTCCGGCGAGAGGGGTGGAAGAGCTGTTATTGTTAAACGAAAAAAACAGGAATTATGAGAAAGGTGTTTTTATTGGCCCTGCTCGCAGTATTCGCGGCAGGAGCAACCGCTCAGGAGAAATTCTGCGAGAAGAAGAGCTATATCGTTGAGCGGGCCAAGAACAATTGGTTTATGGACTTCAGTATAAACGGCAACGTTTATATGGGACAGCAGGACAACCTGGTCAAGTTCAAGGATCGCATAGCTCCCGGCGGGGCGATATATGCGGGTAAGTGGATTACGCCGTGGATGGGTTTCAAGTTCGGGTTGGACTTTATGCAGTACAAAGGGGCCGCATATGACCTCAGCGGGAACTTCATAAGGGGAAATATCTGGGACATGAGCCGCTTGAGGTACGACCTTGACGGGGTGTACGTCCAGAAGTTCTTCGCGTTCAATCCCAACGTAGACATCTTTTTCAGCATGATGAACCTTATGGGTAACGTCAAGCCCGACAGGTTGTACGACATAATATTCCAGGTAGGCGGCGGTTTCATGGTAAACAGCGGAAACAAGGTAAAGCCCGACTACTGGCACGGCGACATAGGCTATGGCAAGCATGTATACTATGCCCCCACGCTTAACATAGGCATAATACAGAAATTCCGCGTAAGCGAGGCCTGCGACATCAATATCGACATAAAAGGCGGTTGGGTAGGAAACGACTTCGACGGTCAGTTGGCTACTATCGACAACGGGATGCAATACCGTGCGGGCGACTTTACCGCATCGTTGGGAATAGGGTTCACCTACAATTTCAAACCCCGCAAATGCACCCAGTACCGCCCGTGGATAATAAAGGATACCGCCGAGTCGGCGGCATGCTACGCCAAGTACAAGGAACTGCAGGCAGCCAAGGCCAAGGTTGACGACGAGAACGAGGCCCTGCGCGACAGCATAGAATACCTCAAGAAGAACCCGACACTTGTCCGCGATACCGTTGTGGTAACCAAGACCGAATTGAAGGACATGCCGCGTACCATGCTCGGGTATGTGGAGTTTGCCAACGGGTCGGCAAAAATATCCGCTTCCGACAAGAACAAACTTGTCGATATAGCAGAGCAGATAAAGCAAAGCCCCAACTGTCAGTACGAGATATGCGGCTATGCCGATAACTCTACCGGCTCGAAAGCCTTGAATGACCGTTTGCGCAACCAGCGCGCCGATGCAGCCATAAAGGTGCTCCAGGATTGCGGGGTAAGCCCCAACATCCTCAAGAAGGCAACGAACGACGGCAAGCCCGGCAAGGGAATCTCGCCGCGCGCAATACTTATCAACCAGTACGACTGCAAGTAAGCGATAACCCCAATGGAAAACGGTCTGACCGGATTTGTTCCGGTCAGACCGTTTTCTGTTCATACCCTGAAATAAACGGTTTGCCGCCGTCTTCCCTTGCATGGATACGCCTGCGGCGAGAAACTGCCGTATATTGCGGAATCAGCCTCTCCTGCCGACATACGAAAAATGCGACAAGCCGGGAGGGCATAGGTCGGCGAGCTGCGATACCGTTACCTGCTGTCCCGCCCCCTTGTGCGTACAGCGGACAACCTTTCCGCCGGCAACGGAAAACACGCCGTTGTTCTCCTCTATCACAGGGTCGGTAACGCAAAACCCGGAAGGCGCAGGGTTAATCCTTGCGGAATATATGGCAAGGTAGCGGGGCACATCGGTAATACGGTATTGCAACTTGTTCATTTCCGAGCACCCCGTCCCGAAGTCGAAACTGCCGTCGGGCGATACCAGCGTTGCGGGTTCGGCAAACCGCGAAGAAAAGCCGAACCCCCTGTACCACTCCGCAAGGTTGTCGTCCCCGGCAATGAGCATTGCCAGGCAACACCCGTCCCTCCGGGTACTTCTCAGTATCTCGGAAACAAGCGACGAGGCAAGCCCCGCGCCCCTGTATCGCCTGTCGGTCATAACCCCGAAGATATAGGCAACATCTATTCCGCAGCTGTTGAACATGTGGACATCGGCCGCCGATACTGTCTCCCCGTCCGCCTCTCTTACAAACGATTTTCCCAGCGGCCTCCACTTTTGCAGATATTCGCGCACGTACGCCTCGTCATCGCCGAAACATTCGCGCCACAGTCGCATCATGCCGTCCGTCCCATTTTCCCTGCAATGCTCCATACCTCTCCTATTTTTCGAAAACGAACTCCTTCCCGGCAAGCGGCATCAGTCTGAAAAGGGCGTCAGGCGACATACCCCCTTCGCCGCTGCACGGCGTAAAAGCAACGCTGCCGGCGGAAACCGCATAGCGTCCGCAGTTTTCCTCTACAATATCGTCATGCAGCACTATTTCCGCTTCGGTATCGGGGAAATATCCTGCATACCGTTGCAGGTATTCTTTTGCGTTTACAATCCTGAATATGCTCTCTTTATCTTCATTCCCCTCCCACCAGATAAAAGGGTAATCCACCGAAATCTCCCCCTGTTCCGAAACCTCTCCCGCGCAGGTGAAGCCCAGCGATGAAGCCAGGTTTTTCAGGCGGTTGCAGTTTATCCTCGACATGACAACCGCCTCCCCGGCACGGAACATCTCTTTCAAGGCCTGCTTCACCATGCCTATCCCCAGCCCGCGTTTCTTGAACTGCGGCATTACGGTAACTGCGCAGATATACGGTATAGAGCCGTATTCATACGTCAGCCTGTGTATGAAAATGGCTGCGGCAGGCGTCCCTCCCTCGTTGCGTATGTAGACATTCTCCTTTTCGTAGAATGCCGATATGTAGGAGGCTATGTTCGAGGCATCGGCATTGAACCCGTTTTCAAGGAAACGCCAGATAACCATTTCGGTGCTGTTGCGGTCTATGGCGTAAAACTTTTTATACAGTTCTTCCGGGTGATACGACAGTTTGGAATTTCTCAACCCTTTCAGCCCGAGGTCCTCCTCGCGGTTTATCCAGGTGTATTTTTCCGGAAGCGAACCGACGAAAAGCCGGTTTATCATCGGAAACGCGCTCTCGAACTCCGTATCGGCCTTTTCTATATGGATACAGAATGTGTCGTCGCTGACAGGCGAGCCGTAGGTAAAGGCAATCATTCTCCCCCCGACATAGAGTGCGCCGCCGCTCAGGCCGAGCGCGTCGAAGTTCTCCATGCCGAGCCGAATAACCTCCTCTTCCACATCCAGCGAGCGGTTGTCGGCATGCTTCCCCTCCCTCCATTTCCGGAGGAGTGCGAAGACTTCCTCCCGATGCCCCGATGACAGGGCTTCGTACCGGTATTCGTACGTCCTGATGAACTGGTTTATATGGTTCCGTTTCGGTTGCAGTTTTTTCCCGCTCAGTTTCCGCAGCGATTCAGCCGGGTAGATGTAATCGGAAAAATCCCTGTTCTCGAAAATGAAAAGCGAATTGCCTGTTCCCATTCGCGACAGGGCATCGGCGAAACTCTGCGAAAGGCTTTGGAGCCGCAGCGGTTCTCCGGCCTCTGCCGCATCGGCTGCCAGCAACCTTATGACCTTCTCCGTATCCCCTTCGCCGAGAGGTTCGAGGTATCCTCTCTTTCTCCTGCCGTCAATCAGCAGGCGGACAAGCAGAAACCCTTCCGTTTCGCAAATCTCGTTACCGTAAAATGAAGCCCAGCAGAATATGTTGGCAAAGGCCATATCGCAGTTCTTTCCGCCGAAGCGGTACGCATATTTCTCAAAAAGGGGTTTGTCGGAGAGTGTTACGGGTCTGAAAGGGAGCATACGTTCGTGAATTGGTTACGGGATGCAAACATAACTAAATAACTCCGCCCGGAAAAGAAAAAAACTGAACGGAACCAGATCCGTATCCCGAAACGGGGGGGGGGAAGATTGTATGGGTATCCCTTTATGCCGGGCCGGGATATTGGCCTGTATCCGTACCCCCCTTTGCCGCAGCTGCCTGCATCGCCAACCGGCTTGCCCACGCATTATATCGCCGGTTGCTTCTCCCGGCCCGGTTGTGTTTCTCTTATTAAGAGAAACAGGTAAACCGTATTGCCAAGATATACAGGAAGATAATTGCGGTAGAAACCGAAAATGCCTTGCAGGTCGGGGTATCCGGCGCATCTGTATCGGATTTTATCCGTAAAAAAGTTTGTCATTATTAAATTGTTGCATATATTAGTACTCCATAATGTTTCTCTTAATAAGAGATACATTTCCCGGATTCTTGCCTGCGGTAAAAGGCAAAGGGAAAGCCTTTTACATCAGCCGTTTATATGGCCGGCAAGATATGGCGTGGCGCGAGTGTAGAGGCTGTACGAAAAAAACAGATATGTTTAATTAAAAAGGAATTTTATGAAAAAGACTATTTTGGCAGTTCTCGTTGCTGCAATGGCAATGCCGGCAATGGCGCAGTTGCAGGATATCAACGAGAAGAAACTTTCAGTGGGAGTTCGTGCCGGAGTAACTATCGGCGGGTTGACCGGCCTTTCCGACATTATGAACTACAATCCTTCGGGTGTAGCTCCCTTAAATCCGTACGATTCCAAGGCGGGTGCCGGTATAAGCTTCGGCGTAGTATTCAATACCCGCATAAACGACTGGCTGTACATTCAGCCCGGTTTGGAATATGCAATGCTTTCAAGCAAGGCGACCCTTGATATTACCGACCAGAACGACCTCGCTTCGCAGGGATACTCCGAATGGAAATTCAAGACCATTGCCAGAGGGCACTATTTGAGAATACCTATCCTTGCATCGTTCCGAATCAACTTCGACAAATGCCAGCTTCAGGTAAATACCGGACCTTATCTGGCCGTAGCCCTGGCAGCCCGTCAGATAGATACCGAAACATATACTTTTGATGCATCCCAGCCCCTTTTGTCGGGATGGTCGGAGACTAATAAGACAATCAACGACCCTCTGCGTAAACAGAATCATTATGCTTCCGATCCTACCGGTAGCTACCTGACAGAGATAGAGGAATACTCTGAATTCAACCGTTTCGATGTAGGTTGGGACATAGGTCTGGCAGTAAACTACAAGAACATTGTATTCGGGGCAAAATACAACGTAGGGTTCGTAAACATGCTCAACGAAGACATGTTCAACAAGATAAATGCAGGGAATCCGGGCGACGTGCAGTTCGACAAGTCGATGCGCAACTCGTCGTTCTCCATATCGGTAGGATACGACTTCTAACAGGCGGCAACGTTTTTATACATAACCTCGAATCTTTCGTACAGTTAAAACAGAAAACAGGACAAGTATAAAATTATCCGTAAGGGCGGTACAGGATACGGCAGTTTCCTGTACCGTTTTTATTTGCACCGCATCCCTGCCCCTCCGGCGGAGGGCGGGACAGGTGAAGCGATACCTGTTGCCGACATCAAGGAGGCGCGTTAAGGACGGTATGTTTTCCGGGTTTTCCGGGTCTCCCGCCTTGCCGCCCCGGACGTGGCATACTGCCCGTTGCCGCGGCGTTTATATGTTGCAGTTCAGCGAGTCAGGAACCTCTTTCCCTGCCGTAATATATGCGGCGGCCAGATAATCTATGCCGGAAGCATTCTGGTAAAGCCTCAGGTTGAAGAGCGCCGCCGACGAGAATACCCTCTCCATAATCTCCGACTTTACGGCTTCGTACTCTTTCCATGCCTTGTCGGCCGAGAAACAGTATATCTCCAGGGGAACGCCGTTGTCGGAGGGGTGCAGCAGCCGTGTCATTATCATAAGTTCGCGGTTTATGTACGGGTTGTCCGTAAGGTAAAGCGAAATGTATGCCCTGAACAGGCCGAGGTTCGTGGCCGTAGAACCGTATATGCCGCCCGCACCCCACCCTTTCATGCCGTAGTCGGGCGAGGCCGTGTCCGGCGATAATCCGTTTTCGTCCATGAACCGTTTCAGAGGCCCTATATTCCCAAGCGACGAGAAAAGTTCCGGGGTCATTGCCGTTATGGAATCGGTATCCACGTCCACGCTGAACTTTATCCTGCGTCCGCCCGATTCTTCCATACCGCGCCAGTTCTGTACCGGTTGCGATATGAGCGAATAGGGCGGGAGGGTAAGGAGCGTATTGTCGAAATTCCGGATTTTTACCGTGTTCAGCGTAATATCCAGTACGTGCCCGTTTATTTTCCCGTCGGCGGTATTTATCCAGTCGCCCTTCCTTATCATATCGTTCTGCGACAGCTGCACCCCCGATACGAATCCCGTTATGCTGTCCTTGAAAACAAGCATCAGCACTGCGGCAAAAGCCCCCAGGCCGGTAATTAGCTTCATAGGCGACTTGTCCAGGAGAATGGAGGCCGTTACTATTGTCCCCATACCGGTGATTATGCCGCGTAAAAGTTGCAGTATGCCGTGTAGCGGGCGGGTGCGGCCGGCTTCGCTTGCCGACAGGATGCGCCACAGGGAGGAGATGAAAAAATTTCCGTAAACCGTTGCCGATACGGCAAAATAGAGCCAGCAGGCCTTTTCCGCATTTTCTATGAACTGCGGGTATTTGCCGTAGGCCAGTGGTATAAGGGGTATCATTATAAGGGGCGGCAGCATGTGTGTGGCGCGGGCGAACACTTTGTGCTCTATCAGCGTCCTGACAGTCCTGTTGCCGCGTTTCCCGGCATACGATACCAGCATGCAGTGCAGCGTAAGGCGAAGAACAAAAGCAACGGCAAAAGCCAGCAGTATGATTGCCAGGACATAGAGCCACCCTTCCATCCTGTCGGCCTTGCCCGATTCAACCCCAGCCCGGCGGAGCATGAAGCCGATATAGGATTCGAGTTTTTCCGCCAGTGGATGCGAGACTTCCATAACTATTCTTTTGAAGGGAAAACAACCTTTCCGCCCGCACTGTTCACTGCCGTTGCAAGCCTTTGTCCAAGAGCAAAAAAATACAGGACATGCACTCTGCACATCCTGTATGTGTGTTGTCGGTCGAAACCGGCTGCGCCGAGGTTATCCCTCGATGATTGCTCCTGTGGGGCATGCAGCGGCGCAGCTGCCGCAGCTGATGCACTTGTCGGCGTCTATCTTGTAGATATCGCCTTCCGATATAGCCTCTACCGGGCATTCTCCTGCACATGTTCCACATGCAACGCAGTCTTCAGTTATTACGTAAGCCATTTTGTGTAAAATTTAAATTAGTACTAATACGGGTGCAAAGTTACGTATTTGTACACAAAATACAAGCGAAAAAACAATTCTATCGGAGTTTTGCCGCCAATACCGCCATTTTTATGGCTGTTACGGCCGCTTCGTCCCCTTTGTTGCCGAGAATTCCTCCGGCGCGGTCGTGCGCCTGTTTCATGTCGTCGGTGGTGAGTACGCCGAAGATTACGGGAATATCCAGCGAAGCGTTCAGCGATGCCACACCGTAGGTAACCCCTTCGCACACATATTCAAAATGCGGGGTCCCGCCGCGTACCACGCTGCCGAGAACGATAACGGCATCGGGTCTGTAGTGGAGAGCCGCCCTGCGTGCGCCGTAGGTAAGTTCAAAAGCCCCCGGAACATGTTCTACAAAAATGTTTTCGGGTTTTACGCCGTTCTCTACCAACGTGGAGTGGGCGCCTTTCAGCAGGTTTTCCGTGATTTCCGAATTCCACTCCGAGCTTATTATCGCAATCCTCAGGCAAGAAGCGTCGGGAAGGGAATCCTTGTCGTAATTTGAAAGGTCTTTCGTTGCCATTGTATTATGGTTGGTTAAATTTAAGGCTTCACGCCTCTCTTTCGACAGGGGGAAGCCTTTTATGAATTAAGAAACAAACTCTTTCCTGTTTTTTTCCTCTCTCTTATTTGCCGGCCATAAGTCTGGCTCTTTCAATATATTTGTCTATATCGCGGCCTATGTAGGAGTCGGAGTAATCGTTTTTGATCTCTTCATAGAAATCTATTGCCTGGGCATAGTCCCCTTTCTTTTCGGCAACTACTGCCGCTTTCTTGAGGAATATGGGGGAGGTAAGCGCATTGTCGGCTTTCCTTGCCGCTTTCCTGAAACTCTTTATCGCCTCGTCGTAATTGCCGAGGTTTGCCTGGCAGTTCCCTATCATCCCTATGATGTTGGTTGCAAAGATGTCGTCGCTGCCGCTGTAGTCCTTGAAATACTCGAGAGCCTCTTCGTTGTTGCCCAGATTGTAGCAGCAGATGCCCGCATATGCTTTTGCAAGGTTTCCGGCATCGGTGCTCGAATATTTGTCGGCGATGGCCTTGAATCCTGCATAGTCGCCGCCGTCTCCGTTGAGAGCCAGGTTGAACGAATCCCTTTCGAGGAAAATTTCCCCTTTGAACATTTCGGCACGGGCCTGTTCGCCGCGCGGTTCAATGTAAAAATGACGCAGGGCCAGATACCCTGCAACCAGTACGATAATGACGGCTATGACCGACATTATCCACTTCTGGTTGTCCTCTATCCATTGTTCCGTAACGGAGAGGACATTGTTCATTTTGTCCACCTCGTCCTGTTGCTGTGTTTTATTCTCGTTTTTAGCCATTTTATGTTAGTGTTTATCGGTTTTTCCCTTTTTAGAAGCCACAAAATTAATCTATTTGCGGATATTTATAAAATTTCGGCGGAAAAAATAGTGAAAATTACATGCAAATAGCTATATCCCGGCAGGTTTGCATGTGTTTACCTGAGTTTGTTGGCCGCATAGTGGGGGGCAGAGACCCTGCGGAAAAATGCCAGCCCTGCGGCAACGAGGACGACTGCGAAGATATAGGCGGCCGTATAGCTTTCCACATCGGCTATGGCGCCGCCTATCACCACGCCCAGTCCGACGCCCACATCCCACGATGTCAGGTAGGTGGAGTTGGCCGTCCCGCGCTGGTCGTTCCGCGCAAGGTTTATGAACATCGTCTGCATGGGGGGGCATATCATCCCGTACGAGTACCCGAGGACGAATGCCGAAGCGTAGAATGCAGCGGGAATTTTTATGAATATGAAAATCCCGTAGCCGATAAACAGCAGCGATATGCCGCATGTAATCAGCCGGACAAGCAGTCCGTTACGCAGCGGCTTGCCGGTGGTGATGCGTGCGCCTATAAGACCGGCGGCCATAAGCATGAAGAACCCTCCGGTACTCCCTTCGATATGCACCTCGTCGCGGGCGTAAACGGCAAGATAGGTAGAGAGGATGCCGTAGCTGAACGAGAGGAGTGCCAGCGTAAAGCTTTCGCGTATCCCTTTCACGAGGAAGAAACGGTCGAGCGAAACCGGCTGCCGTTCGTCCGGCCGCGCTTTGGGCTCTCTGTGCCGCGCGGGCATCTTTACCGACGAGACGAGGATGAACCCTATTATACAGGCCGAGAATGCGCACAGGAAGAGTGCGTTGTACGACCCGAACAGATTCAGCACCGTAAACGATATTGTCGGGCCCAATGCCATGCCGAGGTTGTTGCTTATGCCGTAGTACCCTATCCCTTCGTTGCGCCGAGTAGGGGCAAGCACGTCTATCGCCACCGTACTGTTGGCCACGGTTATGACGCCGAATACCAGCCCGTGCAGTGCGCGCGTAACGGCAAACAGCACTATTCCGCCGGGAAGCAGGTACATGCAGAACAGCAGCGTAAAGGCTGCATAGAAAAGCATCTGCATGGGGTGGCGCGGAAGTGTGTCTATAAGGAATCCGGCGAAAGGGCGGACAATAAGCGCGGTGATTGTGTATAGCGACAGGACGACGCCTATCTCCGTATGCGATGCGTCGAATTCGTTCTGCATGTAAATGGGCAGGACGGGCAGCAGGGTGAAGAAAGCGAAAAACAGCAGGAAATTCCCTCCCAGTACCGCCAGAAAATTACTATTCAAAAGTTTCTCCTTGACCACTTCACTACTATTCTAAACCGTCTACGAACAGAAAAATACTACATGTCATACTGCAACCGGCTCGTCTTTCAGCAGGAAGAGGGAGTCGGGCCCCATATTGAAGAGCAGGTCTATGACGGACAAATCGGGAATAAACCCGTTGCGTGTCTCGAATACCTGGTAATACCGTATCAGCCGGTCGCTTCCTGGCGAAACCCTCTTAGGGTGTATTGCCTCCCGCAGGTCTTCAAGCCCGTCGGCATTCTCCACGTACGCATTGCTGTAAGCCGGTGCACGGCCGATGCCGAGCAGGCGGCAGAGCGTTTCGCGCAGGGCCTCATTGAAGTCGAACAGGTACCTGTATTTGAACGGGTTCTCGAAAAACGGGCGTATATCGTCGCTGTAATACATGAAAAACGGCGACGAATTATATGCCGACGTAATGGCCGTCCAGTGCAGGTGCGCCCAGTTGCCGTGGTTGCATAAAAGCATGTCGCGCATGGGCACGTTGCCCGAGTGCGGCTTCTCCACCGGAACGGTAAGCGTCATTACGCCCGCTTCCGTAGCTATGCGGCACCTGTTCCGGTAACTCTGTTTCACGTAATTGCCGAACCCGTCTATTACCGCGCTGTTGTTGAACAGTTGCCTGTAATACGAAACAGGTGCAAGATATGCCGACGACAAGATAACCATCCTCCCCGCCTATGTGTTACTTTACAAGCGATTCGACCGAACGGAATACGCGGTCGAAACGGATGCGGCCGTTGAACCATCCCTTGTCGGGATTTAGCGACAGCCATACGAATATGGGTTTGCCTACGATATGGTCTTCCGGGACCAGCCCCCAGTAACGGCTGTCGGCCGAGTTGTCGCGGTTGTCGCCCATCATGAAGTAATAGTCCATCTTAAACGTATAGCTGTCAGCCTCCTTGCCGTTTATGAAATACTTGCCGCCGTAGGCATAGGCATCGTTCCCCTCGTAATTCTTTATGGCGCGTCCGTAAATTTTCCAGTTCTCGGGAGTAAGGGGTACGGTATCCCCCTTGCGCGGGATATAGAGCGGGCCGAAATTGTCGCGCGACCAGCCGAACCCCGAACCGAGCGGGAAGACCTCTCCGCCGAAAGCCCCTCCCGGTTCCTGTACCGCTTTTGCGACTATCGGCATCGATGACAGCGTTTTCACCCCTTTTTCGGTAAGCGGCATGCGGTATACGGTGTTGTATCGTCCGTTGGCATTCCGCTCGAATCCCAGATAATCGAGTATATCGTAATATCTGTAGTCGTTGGGGACGAGCGTCCTGTCCTCGACCGATACACCCAGTTCCTCGAACTGCGTATTAGAGAGCCGCGCTTCGGGGCTCGTCAACATGACGTAATAGTTGAACTGCAGGTTTGACGGGTTTTCGGCCGCTACCGAGTCGATGTATATCTGGTTGTCCCTTATCTCGAAAAGGTCGCCGGGCAGGCCTACGCACCGTTTTACATAGTTCTCCCTCCTGTCTACGGGCCTGTATACGATGTCGCCGTATAGCGCCTTGTTGTTCCGTACCCTGTCGGCCCCCTCCATAAAGCAGAGCGTATAGTAGTCGGGGTTGGAAATGCGCGTAGGGACGCTGTCGCCCGTGGGGAAGTTGAAAACCACTATGTCGTTCCGCTGTATGCTGCCCAGCCCCTTGAGACGGCGGTATGCAATCTGCGGCTTTTCAAAGTACGACTTGCAGTTCAGCACCGGCAGGGTGTGCTGGGCCAGCGGGAAAGAGAGCGGGGTCATGGGCACTCGCGGCCCGTAGCTTACCTTGCTTACAAACAGATAGTCCCCCACCAGCAGCGATTTCTCCAGCGACGAGGTGGGAATCTTGTAATTCTGGAACAGGAAATTGTTGATAAGGTATACGGCAACGAGCGCATACAGTATGGCGTCTACCCATTCCAGCGTTTTTTTCAACGTCGGGTTTCCGGTCTTCTTCCACCCTCCCCACGGAATGAACTTCGTAAGGTAGATATCTACAAGGAGGGGCACACCCAGCAGCAGGTAGTAGTTGCCGAGCCATATCGTGAAGGCGATGTAAAGGGACGTGGCTATCCCGAACCGTATCCATCGCGTAACCTTTATCCCCGCAAAAGGGTTCTTCCGTTTACTGTTCTCCATGGTTTCGTGTAAATAAGGGTGTTAGAAGTGCAGCATGTCGCTCATGGTAAGCAATCCGCTTTTGTCTTTCGTGAACTCTGCTGCAATCACAGCCCCGAGGGCGAACCCTGCACGGCTCTTTGCATCGTGTGTTATGCTTATCGTGTCTACGTCCGACTCGTATGTTACGGTGTGGATTCCGGGAACTTCTCCCCTGCGGACGGCCGTAATGCCGATTTCGTCGGCGGCAGGCTCTTTCCCTTCTACCCAGCCCGATTTGCGGTCGAGTTCCGCTATTATCCCTTCGGCCAGTGTTATTGCCGTACCGCTCGGGGCGTCGAGCTTGTGGATATGGTGAACCTCTTCCATCCTAACATCGTATCCGTCGAACCCGTTCATTATCCTTGCGAGGTATCTGTTCAGCGCAAAGAAGATGTTTACGCCGAGGCTGAAATTAGAGGCATAAAAAAGGGTGGCCCCGTTCTTGCACGCCTCTTCCACCTCGGGCAATTCTCCAAGCCAGCCGGTTGTGCCCGATACTACCTTTACACCGGCCGCAAAAGCCCTGCGGAAGTTCTGCATCGCGGTTTTGGGCGTGGTGAATTCGATGGCTATGTCGGAGCCTGCAAACTCGGGCGAGTTGAAATCTTCCTGGTTGTCTACGTCTATTCTTACGCTTATTTCATGTCCTCTGGCAATGGCTATCTGTTCAATGGCCCTGCCCATTTTTCCGTAACCGATAAGAGCTATCTTCATAATCTTCTGAAATTGGCAATGGTTTTTTTAAATTGCAGGTGGTACGGGGCGGCAGGTAATTCCGGTTTTACGGCTTTGCCCCCCCCTCTGCCTGTCGAAATCTGTTTTATAACCAACGGTATCTGTCGGGGTATGGTTGCGTTGACGTACCGGCCCGGTTTTTGTGCCGTTTGTTGCTGCAAATGTAGTGCAAAGCCTCCGTATAACCAAAACGGCGCGTGATAATGTGCAATCTGCGGCGTTGCATTCGGGTCTCGTGCTCGGTCGTTTACCGGAGTAAACTCGCATTGCCCTCGCCCTCTGCGCCTTGCATCTTACGCATTCTGACGCGCCTTTGGGGGAGGCGCCCCTTTCGTTTCTGTTTTTTGTCTGTCGGACTGTACTCTTGTGCGGCTGTCGGTTTTGAAGGCACAGCATTAACCGAAGCGGCGCGTGATAATGTGCAATCTGCGGCGTTGCATTCGGGTCTCGTGCCCGGTCGTTTACTCTACTTCTACTATGCGCCTTTCCGACAGATACCACAAGTATCCCTTTACGTTGAAATACCCCATGCGTTTTACAAGCGACATGTAGTTTTGCATCTGTTTTTTGTGTTCTCCTCTTTCCTCCCCGAACTTGTAGTCTATGACGGATACTTTCCCCGCCTTTATTACAATCCTGTCGGGCCGGGCGGATTGCGATCCCGGCTGCAGTATGGATGTTTCGCGCAGCACTTCTGCGTCTTTGTCAAACCACTCCCTTACGCGGATATCGTTCAGGTGCGCTTCTAATGCGGCTTTCAGTTTTTCCCCTTCTGCGTCCGAAATCTCCCCTGCTGAAACGGATTCCGCTATCCGCTTCCCTATATCGTCGGTCGTTATTATGCCGCTCAATACCTCGTGCATCAGCGAGCCGTAATTCCTGGGCGATGCCGCATCGAAATACGATGCCCCGCGCAGTCTCATCCTTAGCCTTTCGCCGGGTGGGAATGAATCGTATTCAAGCCTCTCTGCAGTATCGCTGCATGCCGTGCTGCCGCTGTTTTCCGGTTCGCTCCCCATAATGTACCTGACCCTCCTGCCGCTGTTCTCTTCGGCTTTTATTTCATCGGGGGTCTCTTCCTGCATGGATTCGAGCGCACCGCACAGAATCCGGTAAATATTGCTTACGGGGTTTTTGTTGGCCCCTGTCAGTTCGGGGGTATATATTATAAGATTCTTTTTGGCGCGAGTAAAGGCGACGTATGCAATGTTGAGGTTGTCGGTATAGGAGAGCATCTGTTCGGTTTCATACACGTCGGCATATTCCGACTCGCCCATGTCCTTTTTCGCCTTTACCGGCACTCTCCATGCCGGCGCTTCGGGGGTTCTTGCCTTGCACCATACTATTTTCCTGTTGTCCACGCCCATTTCCCATTTGCAGAACGGGATGAATACCGTATCGAACTCCAGTCCTTTCGATTTATGAATAGTCATTATCCTTACTGCATCGTTCCCGGGAGGGGAGGAGAGGGAGAGTTTGTCCGACTGGGTGTCCCACCACTCGAGGAATGCCGGAAGGTTTGAACCGTGCCGTCCCGAATATTCCAGAACGCAATCCTGGAAAGCCTGGATATACGGAATCTGCGTTTCGTCATTCCCTATGCCCAGTGCGGAGATTATCTTTTCGCAGATGTTGAAGACGGGCATGTCGCAAAGCTCCCTGATCCAGTCGGTGGAATTGTCGTTTTCATCCTTGCCGGAAAGGGCGCGGCGGATTGCCTCTTCGCAACCCGTACCGTGCAGCAGCGAGGTTTCGTAACGGGCCAGAAAACGGTTGTTCCCGTTCTCGGGAGCGACCATGAACCTTAGGATGGCGATTATCAGACGTATCCCGGCCGAGTTGCAGAGCAGCAGCGCCTCGTCCGATATTACCCGGAATTTCCTCTCTTTCCCCTCTTCCGCAATCCGTTTCAGTATGTATTCGGCAATATATGCGGCTTCTTTTTTTTGCCTGACCAGTATAGCCATGCCCGACGGTGCGATTCCCTTTTCCGTCAGGGTACAGAGGTCGGAGAACAGCTTTGCGGTGGCGGTTGCCATGAATTGTTCCGAAGTAACGCTCTCTTCGGCCGGGACGAGCGAGATGCTTACATATCCGCCGTCTGCTTTTTTCCCGCCGGGCAGTTTCTGGCGTACATCTCCGTAAGCCTCCCCTATAACGCTTTTCATCTCTTCCTTGACGAAGGTGTCCTGGAGCATTTTCACTGCGAGCGGGAAAAACCTGTTGTTGAAACGTACAATGTTGCCTGCACTCCTCCAGTTGGTGTCCAGCCCGTGGACGTCGGTATCTTCCCGCCTTATCGGCGAACTGCCCGAAGCAAGCGAGCGGAGCAGCCTCCAGTCGGAGTTGCGCCAGCGGTATATGCTCTGTTTTATATCCCCGACAACAAGGTTCCTGCCGCCGGAGGCGATGCTCTCCTCGATAAGGGGAAGGAAGTTCTTCCATTGCAGCCGCGATGTGTCCTGAAACTCGTCAATCATGAAATGCCGTATGAAGATTCCGGTTTTCTCGTACACGAACGGCGTATCGTTTCCGTCTATAATCTTGTTGAGCAGTTCTGTGGTATCCGACAGCAGCATTATGTTGCGCTCCCGTTCTATTTCCCCTATGTGTTTGTCTATATCGCTCAAAATGCCGAAGGAGTAAAGGTCCTGGTAGGTCTTCCTTGCCGTAACGTATTTTTTGTACCCGCTTCCGAACAGGGCAGCCATACGCTCTACAGTTTTCGCCTCTTTCAACTTCTCCACAGCGTTTACGGTATGCTGCGAAGCGTCTTTTTGCGCCCACTTGTCGGCAATCTCCGGCAGGGACAGGAAGGTCTTCGCCGGCATCGCGATTTTGGACAGCGGTTTCAGGAAATAGTTCAGCGGGGAGTTGCTCCGTTTGTACAGTTCGGTGTTGTCCACCCCCTTCATGATTCCCGCCCCTTCGGCATGCAGTTTCCTTACTTCGGCCTCAAACCCGCGTATCGTGTTCCGCAGCGAGGTGCTGTACGTTTCAATCCCGTCCTTGTCCGGCAGTTCGTCGTCGCCGACGGCGTTGCGCCACTCCTTGTACTCTTCGTTGAACAACTGTTCGGAGAGTTTGCTGATGCTGCTTTCGGGAGCATTCCATTTCTCCCCCTCCTCTATAGCCTCTTCGTTGTATTTGAGGAGCCATTTGGTAAGGCGTCTGTTCTCGCCCGAATCGAGAGAGGAGTACATCCTCTCGATAGCCTCGTCGGTTATTCCCGAGGCGTTTATCTCCACGTTATATCCCCCCTGCAACCCGATATCCCTTGCAAAGGCTCGCATGGTGCGTTGGAAAAAGGCGTCGATTGTGGAGATATTGAAATTGGAGTAGTCGTGCAGAAGGGTAAAGAGGGTCTCTCCGGCCTTTTGCGAAAGTTCGTCCGCATCGGCGGCGCACCCGGCCGAGACAAGCGACTCGACGACGGATACCGGTTTCCTCTCGGCATACAGCGAAAAGAGGGTCTCCACAATTCTCCGCTTCATCTCTTCGGTGGCCTTGTTTGTAAAGGTAACGGCAAGTATGCGGCGGTATCCCTTGTGCAGTTCCGACGGCAGGGTCCCCCTGTCGTCTTTTGCAAGCAGCAGTTTCAGGTAGTTGAGGGCAAGCGTGTAGGTCTTGCCTGACCCCGCCGAGGCCATATATATGTCCAATGGTTTTCCTCCGTTCATGAAAGGTGCGGTTGATGCAGGTGTTTCTTCAAAAAAGGGAGAGGGGTCAGATAATGCGGCTTTTAGTATACCCTTCCTTGACGAGCAGTTCCAGAACCCTGTTTCTGAAATCCCCCTGGATGATTATTTCTCCGTCCTTTGCCGAGCCTCCTGTCCCGATTTTCGATTTGAGCATTGCGGCCAGCGATGCCATATCGTTTTCCGAACCTTCAATTCCGGTAACGAGGGTAACCGTTTTCCCTCCGCGGTTGCGTTTGTCCAGACGTATTTTTACCGGCTGTTTCTCTTTCGGGGGGGCGGGAGTCTCCTCTTCTTCAGTTGTGTCGTACTTGAAATCGGGATTGGTCGAATAGACTATGTTCAGGCGGCTTTTCCAGTCATCGTTGCTCATAATGCAGGGGTATTATGTTAAAAAAAGAGTCCGGCAAAGCAAAGTTACTATTTCTCTGCAACCCCCGCAACCCCGTTCCGGCATATAAAAACTTTTTACTATATTCGCACAGTTAAAACAGAGGTTGTAAACGAAATATATTTGAAAGGATGATACTCCCGGAACCTACGTTAAGAAGACTGCCGTGGTATCTTGCCCACCTGAAACTGATGGGCGGCAACGGAACTGAATACGTTTCGTCCACACAGATAGCCAATGCAACGAACGTGGATGCCTCGCAGGTAGCCAAGGACCTTTCATTTATCGGAATATCCGGGAAAACCCGGGTGGGGTACGAAGTGAAGTCGCTTGCCGCGGCATTGGAGGATTTCCTCGGATTTACGCGCACCCATAACGCCTGCATATTCGGGGTGGGAAGCCTCGGCGGCGCCCTGCTCCAGGATACCGGGCTGGAGCAGTTCGGGTTGAAACTGACGGCCGGGTTCGATGTGCGCAAGGACCTGACAGGGCAGTGCATAAACGGAATACCGATATACGATGTGGCCGATTTCGCCGAGGTGCGGAAAGAAAAGGACATAAATATCGGTATCCTGACCGTCCCCGTGGAATGCGCTCAGGAGACGGCCGACCTCCTTACCGAAGGCGGGATAAAGGCCATATGGAATTTCACGCCGTACCGTATCAGGGTGGCAAAGGGCATAGTAGTGCAGAACACCTCCATATATGCGCACCTTGCCGTGATGTTCAACCGGTTAAACGAACTAAACCGCAACTTTGAATGAAAATAATAGCAGTAGGGTGGAATTATCAGGCACACAATAAAGAACTTGACAATCCGTTATTACCCAAAGAACCGACTGTTTTTCTCAAGCCCGACTCGGCGCTGTTGAAGGACGGCAAGCCGTTTTTCCTCCCAGACTTCTCCTCCCGTATAGAATACGAGGCCGAACTGGTGGTAAGGATAAGCAGGTTGGGAAAGAATATCGCAACCCGGTTTGCCTCCCGTTATTACGATGCCGTTACCGTTGGCATCGACTTTACGGCGCGCGACATACAGCAGAAGATGCGCAGCGAGGGCGGACCGTGGGATTTGAGCAAAGGATTCGACTCTTCGGCCGTAGTGGGAGAGTTTATCCCCGTAGCGGAAGCGGGGTTGCCGGAAGCGGTGGAGTTTTCCCTCTCCGTAAATGGCGATGAAGTACAGCGGGGGGTTACCTCCGACATGATTTTCGGCATAGACGAAATAATCTCGTACGTAAGCCGTTTCTATACGATAAAAACCGGCGACCTCATATACACCGGGACGCCGCATGGGGTAGGCCCGGTAAAGATAGGCGACCGCCTCGAAGGGTATATCGGAAACCGCAAGCTGCTCGATTTCTACGTCCGGTAAACGACAGGGGAAGGTCGGTCGGGTCTCTGAAAAAAAAAGGTTTTCCGGGCCATGACGGCTCAGTTTGCGCAGAATATGAAAAGACGATTGAACCGCATACTCTTCTTCCTTATGGCGGCGTTGCTCCTTGCTCCGCGGGGGCTCGCACTGCCGGCATCGGCCTATACCGGCAAATCGGTGCTTGCCGAAGGACGGTGGGTAAAGGTGGGTATAGCAAACAGCGGAATATACCAGATAACAAACGCCGACCTGCAGGCGTGGGGTTTCAACCCGTCGAAAGTGAAGATATACGGATACGGGGGCGCCATGCTTTCCGAGAAATTCAGCGACCCGTATATCGACGACCTTCCCGAGATTCCGGTTCTCCGGACTTCCGACCGCATAATCTTCTACGCTCAGGGAACAGTAACATGGAAGCCCGGCAACGGCGGATTTACCCATACGCGCAACTGCTATGCTTCGGCCGGGTACTATTTCATAACGGAGAATGACTCCCCGGCGGCAACCATACGGACGGTTGCGGACAATGCAGGGCAGGAAGGGGTATCGGCGGTTTCGGCCTTTGACGACTATGCCCTTCACGAAAGCGAACTGTACAATATCGGCAACATGGGTCGCAATTTGTACGGAGAGGATTTCATCTATACGACGTCGCGCGATTTCGAGTTCGATATTCCAGGAATACGCGGGGACGTGTCGATGCAGGTCGATTTCGTAACGAAACTTGCCACGTCGGGCAAACTTACGGTAAAGCATAACGGAACGGACCTGACGGCCGGCGACGCCAATAATATCGCCGCTTTCGGCAGCAGCGAGGACTGGTACTATACCGCCGGCAAACTCTCGAGGATAAAAAAGAACTTTACCCCGGACCCTTCGGCCCCCGATATCATAACACTGCAACTGAAGGCTTCATCCCCCGTGGTGGCAAGGCTCGACTATATCCTCCTGCAAATGGAGCGCGAACTTAAGCTTTACGGAGGCATGGTCCAGTTCCGTTCGTTGAGCGCGGCAAACGGCTACAACCGCTACAACGTTGATGTAACCGGATACGGAACGGTCCGCGTATGGGATGTAAGCGAGCATTACAACCCGGTGGAGATAAATGCAGCCCGCAGCGGGAACACCCTGTCGTTCACCCCGCAGGAGACCGGCATCCGCGAATACGTGGCATTCGATGAGAATCTACAATACCCTGCACCTACCCTTGTCGGGGAGATACCCAACCAGAACCTGCACGGGCTGGAGCGGGCCGACCTCGTAATAATCTGTCCGTCGCAGTTCTATTCGCAGGCCAGGCGTCTGGCCGAGTTCAGGCTCGAACATGACGGCATAACCTCCATGATAGTGAACCCCGAACTGATATACAACGAGTTTTCGTCTGGCAAACCCGATGCAACGGCTTACCGCCGTTTTATGAAAATGTTTTACGACCGTGCCGAGTCGGCCGGCGACGAATCGCTGTACCCCCGGTATCTCCTGCTTTTCGGCGACGGCTCGTGCGACAACCGGCATGTTACCGAACAGTGGCAGGGGTACAACTATCCGTTCCTGCTTACATTCCAGTCGGAAGAGAGTCTCGACGAAAGGTCGGGGTATGTTACCGACGACTATTTTTCCTTCTTGAAGGATACCGACGGGAAAGACCTCCTTTCCGACAAGCCCGTGATAGGGGTGGGGCGTTTCCCGGTGCGGACAGTGGCGGAGGCCACCACGGCCGTAGACAAGGTGATAAGCTACAGCACAAGCGCCGACTACGGGATATGGAAAAACGACATATGCCTGGTTGCCGACGACGGGAACGCTTCCGAGCATATGAAGCAGTGCGATGACCTGGCCGAAATAATAAACTCGGGACACCCCGAGTTTCTGCCCTCCAAGATATATATCGACGCCTATACGAAGCAGGGAGCGTCGAGCGGGGGTACATACCCCGAAGCAAAGGAAGAGATGCTCCGGCAACTCGATAACGGCGTATTGATACTCAACTACGTGGGGCATGGCTCTGCAAACGGGTGGACCGACGAGAAACTGTTTACGATGCAGGATATAAAGAAACTCTACCTTAAGCGCCTGCCCCTGTTCATAACCGCCACGTGCGATTTCAGCCGTTTCGATGCCCCCACGAACTCCGGGGGGGAGGAACTCTTCCTCAACAGCCGCGGGGGCGGGGTTGCGCTGATTTCCACCTCGCGCGTGGTGTACATAAGCAAGAATGCCGTCTACAACAGGATGCTGATGACCCATATATTCGACCGTAACGAAAACGGCGAGCGGTACAGGCTGGGCGATGCGATGCGCCTGTCGAAATGTTCCGTAACCGATTACTACGGCAGCGACATGAACAAACTCAACTTCATCCTGTTGGGCGACCCGTCCATGCAGCTTGCATTTCCCCGGTACAAGGTTGCGGTAACCGGGATAAACGGCAAACCCCTGACCGGCAACCCCGCGGATATAGAGATGCAGGCCCGGGCGGAAATAACCGTAAAAGGAATAATCCTCGATGAAAAAGGGAATAAGGACGAGACGTTCAACGGTACGATAGAGCAACGGCTGTACGACTCCGAGACCGAGGTAACCACCCGCGGCAACGGCGACGGGGGCGAACCGTACACTTTCAAACGGCGGACCAACAAACTCTATTCGGGAAGCGACAAGGTGGAAAACGGCGAATTTGAATTTACGTTCAAGATGCCCAAGGAACTGAACTATACCGACGAACCCGGGCTGCTCAACCTCTATGCCTACGATACGGGGCGCGGGATAGAGGCCCACGGGACCACAATGGACTTTGTGGTTAACGGGATGGATACCGGCGCGGAGGCCGATACCGAAGGCCCGACAATAGAGTCTTTCTATCTCAATACCCCGTCGTTCAGTTACGGCGCAACCATTAACGAGACGCCGGTGTTTTTTGCGCAGGTGTACGACAAGTCGGGGATAAGCGTTTCGGGCATAGGCCTGGGACACGACATGACGTTGAAAATAGACGGCTCCTCAGCCATGGAGTATGTAATAAACGACTATTTCACGTCATCGCCGGGCGATTTCGGGCGCGGGACGGTTCAGTACCAGCTCCCCGAGTTGCCGGCCGGTCAGCACACCCTTACGTTCAAGGTATGGGATACCGAAGGGAATTCGTCCGAAAAGAGCACCGTATTCACGGTGGATGCAGGGCAGGAACCCGACATAATAATGCTTTATACCGACAAGAATCCGGTAAAGGAACAGGCCAACTTCTATATCAGGCACGACAGGCCGGATATGCTGGTGGATGTGAAGATAACCGTTTACGACCTTACCGGGACGCAACTGTGGAGCACGCAGGTGGAGAGCGTATCTGAAATGTGGACCACCGAGCCGGTAACGTGGGACCTTACCGACACGTCGGGCAAGCGTGTCCCTCCCGGGATATACATCTATAAGGCAGAGGCCAATACCCAGGGAAGCCGTGTAGCGTCCGAATCCAAAAAAATAGTAGTGCTGGCACAATAAAACGGCGCGCAGGCAGTTTAAGTAATACATGTACATATACACGCACGCGAAAGAGAGAAATATGAAAAACCTGCAGATAATAACCCTTATGCTGTTATTGCTGGCAAGCGGTACGAGCCCGGCATATGCGGACGGAAAGAACGATTATGTGAACAACCAGTTCAACCCCATAACAACCGGAGTAACGTCGTTGGGTATAGCTCCCGATGCGCGTGGCGGCGGTATGGGCGATTTGGGCGTGGCGACCGATCCCGATGTGAATTCGCAGTACTGGAATCCTGCAAAATACGCCTTTACCGAAAGCAAGGGAGGGCTTGGCATCTCGTATACGCCGTGGTTGCGCAAACTGGTGAACGACATAAACCTTGCATATATGGCCGGATACTGGAAGTTCGGGCGCGACGGTACGGACCCTCAGGCCATAAGCGCAACGCTGCGCTATTTTTCGCTGGGTTCCATACAGACTACCGATGAGGGCGGAAACGTGCTGAGTTCGGTAAACCCGTACGAACTGGCCTTTGACCTCGGGTATTCCCGCAAACTCTCCCGC
The DNA here is from genome assembly GCA_949297125.1 of uncultured Bacteroidales bacterium. GTDB lineage: Bacteria > Bacteroidota > Bacteroidia > Bacteroidales > G3-4614 > Caccoplasma_A. The sequence goes on along the minus strand of CASFRS010000026.1, from coordinate 20,034 downwards.
TCGTTTTCAATGGCGGTGGTCTTCCGTTTTATCTACTCCGATTTGGGTTACTCCACCGACGGGGCTTCCGATGTGAAAGGTGCGCCGGCCTTTGCTGCCGACATAGCGGGGTATCAGACGCTTTACCCGATTGTGGGACGGAGCGAGTGCCAGTGGTCGTGGGGGTTCAATATCTCCAATATAGGGACCAAGGTGTCGTACGACGGCGGGACCAACAGCGCGTTTCTCCCTGCCAACCTGCGTCTCGGCACATCGTTCAAGTTTCCCGTGGCCGACTACCATACGATAGCGTTGAGCGTCGATCTGAACAAACTTCTCGTGCCTGCCGCGCCGCGCCAGTCCGACTATCTCGATGCCGAAGGGAATTACGATACGCAGGCATACGAGGCGGCCAAGGACGATTACAACAACATGTCGTCCATAAGCGGTATCTTCAAGTCGTTCTCCGATGCCCCCGGAGGGTTCAAGGAGGAGTTGCGCGAAATACAGGTATCGGCCGGATTGGAATACTCCTTCAACCGCCAGTTCTTTGCCCGTATGGGGTATTATTACGAAAACAAATACAAGGGTAACCGTCAGTACCTTACGTTCGGGGCGGGGTTCTCCCTCAACGTTTTCAGCCTTGATGCGGCATATGTGCTTGCAACGGCCCAGAGCAGCCCGCTCGACCAGACGCTCCGGTTCTCGCTTGCATTCGATATGGCAGGGCTCAAGGACATGATAGGGCATAAGCGCGGGCGTAGGTAAGCCTCCGGCGTTTTGCAGATAATGGAAAATAGTCAGATAAAATAAAAACGGCAGCGGATGAAGATAAGGGCAGGATTGGGATACGATGTCCACCGTCTTGTGGAAGGGCGCGAACTGTGGCTCTGCGGGGTAAAGCTGCAGCATGAAAAAGGGTTGTTGGGGCATTCCGACGCCGACGTAGCCCTCCACGCCTTGTGCGATGCGCTTCTCGGGGCTGCCGCATTGGGCGATATAGGAAAGCATTTCCCGCCGTCGGACGATGCCTACAAGGGCATCGACAGCAAGCTCCTGTTGGAACGTTGTGTCGCCATGGTCCGTGAAAGGGGGTACGAGGTAGGGAATGTCGATATTACAATCTGCGCCGAGCGTCCTAAAATAAACCCGTATATCTCCGAAATGCGCGAGTGCGTGGCGGAAGTGATGCAGATTCCGTCCGACGATGTATCGATAAAAGCCACCACAACCGAGAAACTCGGGTTTACCGGCCGCGAAGAGGGTGTCTCGGCATATGCGATAGCTCTGCTGGAATGCCGGTAACCTTTACCCGTTTCTCCGTTATTTGAATTCGGCGGCAATGGAAGCGGCAATCCGCTTCATCTCCTCATCCTGCAACTTGAGTTTTTCTTTTCCGAAATTCATGTCCCCTTCGCTGTTCATCGGTACAAGGTGTATGTGCGTATGGGGAACTTCCATGCCGAGCACGGCAACGCCAATCCTCTTGCAGGGAACGGCTTTTTCCAACGCCGCTGCAACCCGTTTGGCAAAGAGCATGTATTCTGCATACTCTTCGTCGCCGAGGGCGAATATGTAGTCTCCCTCGTGTTTGGGTATCACCAGCGTGTGCCCTTTGGCCAAAGGGGCTATGTCGAGGAATGCAAAGAACTTGTCGCTTTCGGCAACTTTATAGCACGGTATCTCGCCGTTTACTATCCTTGTGAAAATCGTAGGCATGGCAATTAAATCATTATATCCACAATCTCGAATTTTACCAGTCCCGACGGAACCTTGATCTCTACTATGTCGCCGACCTTCTTGCCGAGCAACCCTTTTGCAATAGGCGTGGTTACCGATATCTTGTGTTCTGCAAGGTTGGCTTCGCTCTCCGTAACGAGCATGTACTCCATGACTGCGCCGTTGGAGCAGTTCTTGATTTTTACCTTGTTGAGCATCTGAACGGTGTGCGTGTTCAGGTTTGCATCGTTTATTATGCGGGCGTTTGCAACCTGCGCCTTCAGTTGGGCAATTTTCATTTCCAGAAGGCCCTGTGCTTCCTTGGCCGCATCGTACTCGGCATTCTCCGACAGGTCTCCCTTGTCGCGCGCCTCGGCAATCTGACGCGAAATTTCGGGACGTTTAACACTTTCAAGATAGTTGATCTCGTCCATCATTTTGTGATAACCCTCATCGGTCATATAAACAACAGCCATAATAAAATCTCCTTTTATATCAGTTTCAATATAAAAAAGAATTCCCGCACCGGATGTTCAGGTGCTGGAACCCTTTTTAATCATTAATAAATAGTCTCTTGTCTGTTGAAGCGGCAAACCCTCCGGTATGTGCCGTAAGGTAGCGACTCCGGCGCAAGCCGACGCGGTTTGTGTCTACGCCGCGTCTACGGCAAAGATAAAAATATAATTTATCAAAACCAAATCCCGCGCGTTTTTTATCGGGACTTTTTGCGTCCGGTACCGTTATTTTATAATCAGCTGTCTGGTTACCGGATTGTTGCCGGCAGGTTTCATCTTGTACAGAATGGCTGCTTCCTGCCATATTATGGCAGCTGCGCCATTCCAGTCGCTGAGCGAGCCGCAGGCATATATCAGACCGTCCGCTTCCGTAACGGATGTAACTTCCGATACATCCGCTCCTCCGTCGAGTTCGAGGTACGGGTTGCCGTCTTTCCATATTTTTGCAACCTTCACGCCGTCAGCATCGGTTTCCTGTCCGCCAACAAAAATATTCCCCTGCCGGTTCACGTATATTGCTCCTGCATTGCAGCCGGTTCCGTCCGCACCTGAGATTTCATACAGCCTTATATCGTTTTTCCATACTATAATCCTGTTCACGTCCGGCTTTACCTGGTATTCTCCCACGGTATATATATCGCCGTTTACGTAGTATGCGTCTTTTGCATGCGTATCGGTGTTTTCCGGCGACGGCAGGGAGTACAGCCTGGAACTGTTCCTGTAGACTGCCGGTTGCGTTACGCTGCCGGATTCGTCTGCTACCATGTATATTTCATCGTCTTTTACGGGAAATGCCCTTACCCCTTTGCAGCCGGCTACCGAAATGTATTTCTCCTGCCCTTTCCATACGCAGGCCGACGTGCTGCTTATCGTGGTTTCATCATACCCGCAGCTGTATACGATGTCGTTGAGCAGGGCTATGTCCATAACCCCGCAGTGGGCGCCGGCCCTCTCCAGATTGTAGAGCTTTTCGCCGTCCTTGTATATGCCGGAACTGAGGTTGTCGCTTATTACCCCGGTATATACCGAGTTGTCGCTTCCTATGGCAACGGCGTTGCAGACGCCTCCCGAACCGTCATTTCCCTGAGCCCTGGCTATCCCGTTTATCCATACTACAGGTCTGTCAAAACCGTCCGAATCTTCGCTTCCGGCAACATAGAAAGTCCTTGACAAGGCCGGGTTGCTGCCGTCCTTGCTGTTGTCTCCGTCATCCTGGCATGACGGCAGTGCAAGCGTTAGTCCGGCCAGTAAAAGCAATGCGGGGATTCCCCCAGTAACAAATCGTTTCATATAGCAGTAAATAAATAAAAAGTTTCTTTAGTCCGCGCGGGCGGGGCTATTTGAACTTGAGCCTTTTCATTTCGGCCTCCTTGTCCCCTTTGCGCTTTAGTACCACTTCCATTGCAAAAGCCCTTATGAATCCGCAGGCGTAGCCCCATAACTGTATGGTTGCGGTAACCGGGGCAAGCAGTGCCACTTTTGCCGAGCGGTTCTTGACGGCAGCCTCGCATATCAGGGCGGAATAGTATAAGGCAAGGGGCAGCAGGAACCACGGCGACAACAGGGCCAGCAGCAAAAGCAGTATGGAACCGCACATGAATACTGCCGGCAGCAGGTGAACCGTTTTCAGCGAATCGGGGTGAAGCAGGTAGAGCTCTATGCGCGAACGCCCGAAAATTATCATCTGGCGGGAAAAACTCCCCAGCGTATTGCGCCGCTTGTGAAAGACGAACGCATCGGTAATCAAAACGGTGCGGAATCCGTTTTCCCTGATCCTAAGGCTCATGTCGATATCTTCTCCGAACATGTCGCGGAATCCTCCCGTCTTTTCGTATACCCCTCTTCTGAACCCCATGTTGAAAGTGCGCGGGAGGAACTTTTCCATTCCGTTTTTACGCCCGCGTATCCCCCCTGTAGTGAAAAACGAGGTCATGGAGTAGTTTATTGCCTTTTGCAGCGTGGAGAATGTCTTGTCGGCGGCATCGGGCCCTCCGTAGCAGTCGAATCCGCCCTGTTCCACGTGTCTTTTTACGGTCTTGAAATAGTCGGGGGGGATTATGCAGTCCGAGTCGAAAAATACCAGCCATTCGCCCGTGGCCCTTTCCATTCCGTAGTTGCGTGCTTCGCTTCTCCCCCCGTTCTCCTTAAAGAAGTACCGGACGTTGGCCGGGCCGGCATACCGTTCGGCCGCTTCGCGGCAAGGCAGGGCAGAACCGTCCTCTATTATTATGGTCTCGAAATCCTTCTCGCTCTGGCGCGACAGGCTCTCCAGAAGTTCTCCTGTTTCGTCGGGACGGTTGTAGACAGGTATTATTATTGAAAAGAACGGCATGTTACGTCAGTTTTGTGTCGGTAATACGGTTGTACAGTTCCATTGTGAGCCTTATGTCGTACAGTGCGTCGTGCAGGGCTTCCTGCTCTACGGCAATTCCGCACTCTTCCGCTACCGTGGCCAGTTTGAAGTCTTTCATGTCGCAACGCCTCTGTGCAAGGAACTGCGAGGCAAGGACCATTACGTCTATTGAATTGCTCCAGAACCAGCTGCCGAAATACTCGTCGCCGTTCTGTCTGAACCACGCCCGGAGGAACTGGTTGTCGAACGGTGTATTGTTGTAGCCGGCGAGAAAGAACTTGTCCTTGCGGTCATACCGGTCGACATATTTCCCCAGCATGGCGACGAACTCCCTGTAAACTTCCTCCATCTGAGGGTATGCGTTTATCTGTTCCCTTGTAACGCCCGAAACGGCGAGGGCGGCATCGTCGACCGCTGCTTTCGGGTTGGGGCGTACGCGCAAGTCGAACGTCTCCTTCAGTGTCCCGTCTATTACCACTGCGCCGCTCAACTGGTGGATGCCGTTTTTCCAGAACATCGTTCCGGTTGTCTCTATGTCGAAAAACAGAAGTTTCATTTCTCCTTGAAAAAAATACGCCGGGTGTAAATATAGCAAAAACGGCTGCAGCCTGCAAGCCCGGCATGTCTTGCCTCCTGCGGGGCAGGACTCTGGCCGTGCGCCACTTCTCTTTTTTACAGGCAGGTGCGGCGACAGTCTAAAAAGCGAAGTCCGGCTGCCGTTACGGTGTTTGCCGGACTTCGTGGGTCTTGCGGAAAGACTGTGCCGCGGGAGCGGGAACTGGAGTGTGCGGCAGTCAGTTCCTTGCGGGCTTCTGCCTCTGCATTGCCGCATCTCCCGTATCCTTCCCTATGTTATTTTACGCGTTCAATGTATGAACCGTCGCGCGAATCGACAACTATCGTCTCGCCCGTTTCAATGAACAGCGGTACGCGAACGGTAGCCCCGGTTTCTACGGTGGCCGGTTTGGTGGTGTTGGTAGCGGTGTCGCCCTTGAGTCCCGGCTCGGTATAGGTTACGGCGAGCTGTACTTTTATGGGGAGTTCGGCGAAGAGAACGGTTTCGGTCGATGCGTCCGAAACAACCTCTACTATCATGCCCTCCTTGAGGAAGTCCACGCCGGTAATGAGTTCCTTGTTTATGATTATGTCCTCCCATGTTTCCTGATTGAGGAAGTGGTACTGGTCTCCCTCGTTGTAGGAGTACTGGTAGGGGCGACGCTCAACGCGGACGTCTTCGAGCTTTTCGCCTATGTTGAAACGGCGTTCCAGTACGCGGCCCGAAACTACGTCTTTCAGTTTGGTACGCATTATGGTATTGCCTTTTCCCGGTTTAACGTGTAAAAATTCTATGCAAAAATAGAGTTTGCCGTCCAAACGGATGCAGGTTCCGTTCTTAATGTCTTGCGAATTGATCATGTCAGGTCGTTATTATTTGATTTATAATTTCATTTCTGCGGCAAAAGTAATTGAAATGGGAAAAATCTCAAAAAGAAAATCCCAAAAATGGACTCTTTCTTGGTTTATTGAAAAAAAGTATCTATTTTTGCGCTCTGATTCGCGAAATTATAAACATAAACATATTACGGAGATGAAAAGAACATTCCAACCCTCTAACAGGAAGAGAAAAAACAAACACGGATTCCGTTCCCGCATGGCAACGGCCAATGGCAGAAGAGTACTTGCATCGCGTCGCGCCAAAGGCAGGGCCAAACTCACCGTATCTGACGAGTATAACGGATAATATCCCCAGTTTTTTTCAATAAAATGAAAAAGGTCGCCGGCAAGCATCGGCGGCCTTTGTTTTTTGTACAACCCGCTCTCGGGGCGAATCAGAGATATTCGCCGTCAAAACGGTCCTTCACGTCGTTTACAATCTGCCTTATCCTGTTTTCGTCGCCGCGGCGGCATATCATCAGCACGTTTTTGGAATCGGCTATGATATACCCGTCCAGCCCGTCTATGACAGCCAGTTTTTCCGTCGGTACGGAAACTATGTTGTCCGAACTTTCGTATATCAGCGAACGCCTTTGCGTTACATTGCCGTTGTGGTCTTTCGGGGCTATCTCGTAAAGCGAATCCCACGACCCCACATCGGCCCATCCCAGATCGGCGCAGAGGACATATACGTTCGATGCCTTTTCCATCAGCCCGAAATCGATTGAGATATTGGGGAACGTAGGGAATATTTCGTTTATGAACTCCTGTTCGGCTTCGGTTGCGAACTTTCCCTTCTCGGCCTCCATTCTCGAAATTATGTCCGGCAGGTAACGCCCCATGGCTTCGGTTATGCTTTTGCCGCTCCATATGAAAATACCGGAGTTCCAGAAAAATTCCCCGCTCTCAACGAATACTTCCGCCAGTTCGCGGTTGGGTTTCTCGGTAAAGGTCTTTACCTTGTTTATGCCGTTTTCGCAGTAGTCGTCAATCTGGATATAGCCGTACCCCGTCTCGGGGCGGGTGGGCTTCAGCCCCAGGGTAAGCAGCGCATCGTTCTTTTCGGCAAACGCCAACCCCTTGTCGAGGACGTCCCTGAATACATCCTCCTTAAGTATAAGGTGGTCGGACGGGGAGACTACGATAACGGCATCGCTGTCCATAGCCATAATCCGGTATACGGCATAAGCAATGCACGGCGCAGTGTTCTTGCGGCGCGGCTCGCACAGTATCTGCGAGGCATCTATCCCGGGTATCTGTTTCATCACCAGTTCCCGATAGGCGATATTGGTTGAAATGAAAATGTTCTTTTCCGGGAAGAACCGTGCAAATCTTTCGTAGGTCATCTGCAGCAGCGAAACGCCGGTGCCGAAGAAGTTGAGGAACTGTTTGGGCTTTTCGGGTCTGCTTACGGGCCAGAACCGGCTGCCGATGCCTCCGGCCATGATAACGCAATATCTGTTGCTCATAAAACGACGCTAAAAATGTGTTCAATACAAATATAGGTTTATGACGGGATAAAAACAAGCCGTCCGCGGCAAATAATTCAAAAAAACATCTTCTTCTTTTTCGCCCATTACGGATAGCGCGGCAAGGGAAACGCGCGGCGTCCAGACCCTCGCACCGGTCTTCATGCCCGCTTGCCATACGGGAATCTGCCGGTGTGTGCGCCCCGTGGCGGGTTTTGAAAACAGCACAGCAGATTGCCTGATATTCCGTACCTTTCGTTATCTTCGCTGCGAAATAGCAGCACCATGAAACTTGCACCGGGCAAAACATATCTCTTGTTGCTGATACTCTCCGTAGCGGCGCAGCTGGCCTTCGGGAATTTCCCGACAGGCTTCTTCGCTTTTCCCATGGATTTGATAACGGCCCTGCTCTGGATTGCCCTGATATGGTACGGCGTGAAGGAATACGGCACATCCCCGGTAGTAGCCATGCTGTTGTCGGCATCTGCCACGTGGTGGGCATTGGGATGGTTCGTGGCGGGGTGTCTGGTAACAGGGCTTTTCCCGCAACTCCCTGCAAACGAGGCGGCGGCCCGCAAGGGGGTATTCGCCGCTTTGGGGTGTTACAATTTCACATCATCGTGGATATTTGTTGCCGGCATGGCTCTGTTGCTTACAAATTTGGGGCTTGTTACCGTCCGCCGCGGCTTCAGGCCGGGTAAAAACCGCTGGCGGTTCGTACTGAACCATGCGGGGCTGTGGATTGCCCTGTTTGCAGGGTTTGTCGGCAGCGCAAGCGAACAGACCGTGCGGGTACAGGTTTTCAGGGACAGGCCGAACAGCGAGGCCTACACCATGCAGGGAAAGGTCCGGTATCTCGACAAACCGCTGCAACTTGCCGATTTCAGGACAGAGTATTACCCCAACGGAGTTCCGCGCAGTTTTATGGCCGAAGTGCTGCTCGGCAACGAACCGGTGCGTCTTGAGGTAAATGCCCCGTACAGCGGGCGGCCCGGCGAGGATTATTATCTGGTGTCGTACGATACAGAAGCGGTTTCGCCGCGCTACTGTGTGGTGCAGATTGTGCGCGAACCCATGAAATATGCAATGCTTGCAGGAATAGCGATGATGATATGTGGCGGAATTTTGTTATTTTTGAAAGGTCCTGCAAAGGCGGCGGGCCGCAGCGGGGAATATGAACAGGCCGGGAGTGGGGGATAAGGGAAAAACCGATACTTTATTTTAGATGATTACGTGGGATAACTTTTACATGTTTGCCTTACCGGCCGTTGCCCTTTGGTGCGCGGGCGCGGTAGTTGCGCTGACAAGCAGGAAACGCAGCAATGCAGCCATACTCCTGACGTTATCCGGAATACTGCTCTTTGCCGCTTATATAGCGGGCTTTTGGATAAGCCTGCAACGCCCCCCGTTACGGACCATGGGCGAAACCCGTCTCTGGTACTCGTTTTTTATGGGTATATCGGGGCTTGTTACGTACCTGTTCTGGAAATATCGCTGGATACTGGCGTTCTCGGCCGTGGCAGGAGGGGTATTCGCGCTGCTCAACATCCTTGAGCCCGAAATCCATGACCGGACGCTGATGCCTGCCCTGCAAAGTTTCTGGTTCGTCCCGCACGTAACGGTATACATGTTCTCGTATTCGGTATTGGGTTGCGCCTTTATAATTGCCTGTATGGGGATGTTCCGCCACCGGGAGAATTATCTTGAGGCTGCCGACAAACTGGTATATACGGGCATGGCGTTCCTTACCGCCGGAATGCTGACCGGGGCCATATGGGCAAAAGCAGCATGGGGGCACTACTGGAGCTGGGACCCGAAAGAAACGTGGGCGGCCGTTACATGGGCAGGATACCTGCTGTATATGCACCTGCGTATTTTGCGGCGGGCGCGCCCGCGCGTACTGTACGGAATACTCGTGGCGTCGTTCGTGTCGCTGCAAATATGCTGGTACGGGGTAAACTATCTGCCGTCGGCCCGGCAGAGCGTACACTCGTACAACAGGACGTGAAAAGAAGAATGACAAGGAGAGAAATATATAAAAAACAAGTTGTTTAATTCAAACCGGATTATCATGAAGAAAAGTTCTAAAATCGTTTTGGCGGTATTGATAGCCGCCGCGGTTCTTTTCGGAGTATATCGGATGATGAACACGGCCCCATCCGACCAGTTGGACAGCAATGCCCGAATGGTTGAGATTATAGAAAACAACGGCTGTCTGGCGTGCCATACCGGAAATCCGTCGCTGCCGTTCTATGCCGAGTTCCCCGTAGCGGGCAAATTGGTAAAGGAAGATGCCCGGCTGGCCTACAGGTCGTTCGATATAACGCCGATGACCGAAGCTCTTAAAAAAGGAGAAAAGGTAAATGAGGTAGATTTGGCCAAAGTGGAGAAGGTGATACAGGACGGTACGATGCCCGAACCCAAGTATTATTTGGTGCATTGGGGCACCTCTGTCAGCAGCACCGAAAAGGAAATGGCGTTGGACTGGGCGAAGGAATACCGTGCCGCGAACTATCCCAATCCCCTTGCCGCCGAAAAATGGAGCAACGAGACGGTCCGCCCCGTACAAGACTCGGTGGAAGTGGACATGCGCAAGGTGGCGTTGGGTAACAAACTGTTCCACGATGTGCGTCTGTCGGCCGACAACACGATATCCTGCGCCTCGTGCCACGGGCTCAACACCGGAGGCGTGGACAACAAGCAGTATTCCGAGGGTGTAGGCGGCCAACTTGGAGGAGTGAATGCCCCTACCGTATACAATGCCTACTATAACTTCGTACAGTTCTGGGACGGACGTGCGGTCTCCCTGGCCGACCAGGCGGCAGGACCTCCGTTGAACCCGGTGGAAATGGCAAGCGTGTCGTTCGACGACATATGCAAAAAACTGAAAGCCGATGCGGCATTCGCCAGAGCCTTCAGGCAGGTTTACCCCGACGGCATCAACCAGGCAAACATAACCGATGCCATACAGGAGTTTGAAATGACGCTGCTCACCCCCAATTCCCGTTTCGACAAATACCTGAAAGGAGACGAAACGGCCATGAATGCCGAGGAGATAGCAGGATACGCCCTGTTCAAGGAATATGGCTGCGCAACATGCCATGCCGGGGAAAACATGGGAGGGCAGACGTACGAACTTATGGGAATAAAGTACGACTATTTTGCCGACCGCGGCACCGAACTTACCATTGAGGATAACGGGCGATACAAAGAGACCGGAAACGAACGCGACCGCCATCGCTTCAAAGTTCCCGGTTTGCGCAACATAGCATTGACCGCCCCGTATTTCCACGACGGGACGCAAAAGACGCTTGAAGAGGCCGTATCGGCCATGGCCAAATACGAAGTGGGAGAGGAACTTGACGCACAGGAGATACGGCAGATTACGGCATTCCTCAATACGCTTACAGGCGAGTACCAGGGACAACCCCTGACGTCCGCCGCGCAAGAGTAAAATAGAAAAGGTCGGACAAACAGACAATAGAGGCGTTCCGGTATCCAACATAAACCGGAACGCCTCTATTGCATATTTTCCGCGTTTGGCCGGATAACGTAGAGAATCCCCAAACCGGGCGCAGCAGATAACCATGTATCCTTCCCCTGTAAAAGCCAAACTTGAAAGGCAGGCATATCTTTCCCTTGTACACAAAGATTCCCTTTTATTAGTTCAAGAATGGTGTTTCCTTGCCTCTTTTGGTCGGTTTCGGGTTACCGTTTGCGCCGCGCCTTGCTTTTATTGGGTAGTAGCCCTTTCCGGATATACTCCGACGGAGAGAGCCTTTGATTTGTAACACACGATGTTAGCTGTAACATTCATACGGTTTGTCCGGTTTGCCTCCCGGTTTGCCTCTGCGGCTGAAATCGTGTCAAATCATAGGGAAAACAAAGGGCGTATAAAGAAAAAAGCAGCTATCTGATTTAGATAGCTGCTTGATAATTACTGTTTTGAAAGTGGTGCCACCAGGAATCGAACCGGGGACACAAGGATTTTCAGTCCTTTGCTCTACCAACTGAGCTATGGCACCATGCCACCCCTTTCAGGTTTGCGGGGGCAAAGATATGACTTTTTTTTTATTCTGACCTAATTTTATCGCTTCTTTTTTATTTTTTGTCTGTTTTATGCTGTTTTGCCGTCTTTTTTTGTTATGCAGGATTTTGTCTTACGGGTTTAACGGCTGCCGAGATACAGGAAATACATTCCTGTCAGTACCAGCAGCAGGTCGACGCTTTTTTTCTTCAGATTCTTTTCCTTGAAGAATAGTGCGCCTCCTATAAAGGAGACTATCACCCCGCTGCGGCGGCTCATGGAAACAATGGAAATCATCGACTCGGGATACGACAGTGCATAAAAATAGATGAAGTCTGCCACCACGAGAAAGAGCGATACCAGGAATATCGACGGGGTAAACCGGAACGGTGTCGTCTTTTTGCGTGCGGGATACCATAGGAATACCAGCACCAGTCCCATCATGGCGGCCTGATAGTAGGTGTACCATACCTGTACGGTCATCCGGTCGAACCCGTGGCTGAGCAGGTATTTGTCGTACAGCCCGCTTGCCGCTCCGGCTACTGTTGCCAGTACCATGAAGAAAATCCATTTGTTGTGCCGGAAATTGATACCTTCGCTTTTCCCGCTCCATGACATCATGAAGAACGATATTACGGCAAAGGCGACGCCGGTCCACTGATAGGCGTTCAGCCGTTCGCCGAACACGGCCATTGCGCCGAGCAACGTCAATACCGGTTGCGTGGCCTTAATCGGGCCGACTATGGTAATGGGCAGGTGTTTCAGGGCGAAGTATGCGAATATCCACGAGGTCAGCACAATTACGGCTTTCAGCATTATGTACAGGTGCTGGTCAAACCCCACCTGCGGAACATAGAACAGCGTCCCTGACATTTCGTCCGGCGCAATCCGCGATGCCGCAATCAGCGGCAGAAACAGCAGGCTGCAGAAGAGCGTATTAAGGAAAAGCACCGGAATTACGGCATTATCCTTCAACGCCTGCTTTTTGAAAACATCGTACACTCCGAGCATGGCTGCGGAGATAAAGGCGAATATCAACCACATGGTACCGTCCGTTTTTCGGTGCGCGAAATTAGATATTTTACAAATAACGGCAATAATATTTATTATCTGTTTGCATACATATCGGACGGATTTGCTTATATTCGCGCTGTTTATGGATTCCGGCAAATATTTTTCCGCACGGGCAATGAGAAAGTTCCTGTCTGTATTTTTTCTCTGCTTTGCTTTGACGTCAATGGCGGACGGGGGTGTCGGCCCGTGGCCTACACTGACCTCGGGGCAGAGTGCAATGGCGCACTCCTTTATTGCAATGCCCGGGTCGCTTACCCCGTATATCGACGCATCCATGCGGAGAGATATGGTGGATTTTTATGCCGTAGGGAGCAAGAAAGGGGTTACGAACCTGCTGATGGGGCAGTCGTCCATAGATGAAATAACCGACACCTCTTTTTTTGTAAGCCTTTCATCGGACAAATCCACGCTGTCGGCAAGGAGATACCAGACGGCAAAAGGCGATACGCTGTATGCCGTTATAGCAACCGTTTCCGTGCCGTCGCCCGACAGTTCCGTCAGATTCTTCGATTCTGACTGGAATCCTCTGGAGGACGATGCATTCTTTACCTCTCCCCGGGTATGCGATTTTGCCGTAAACCCCAAAGACAAGTCTGCGCGGCAGGCGCTTGAGGCTATTCCCTTCGCCTTTTTCCGGTTGGGTTTTACCCCCGACGGAGCGATTGCCGCCGAGTTGTCCGCCGATTATCTGCCCGACGAGATAAAGGCGTCCGTAACGCAGCACATAACCGCCGCGCCCCGACTATACGTGTGGAACGGCAAGCGGTTTGTCTGTGAATAGGTGCTGCCGTCTCCCCTCTCATACGCGGGTGTCCCCGTACCGTTCCCATTGGCAGAAGCCTGTCAGGCAAACAAATTCCGACAGAATACTTTCGGATATTTTTTGCTGTACACTTGTTTATTATTAAGGTTTAATTTGGACAAAATGATAAAAAGGGGTATATTTGCGGACGCTTTAGAGTGAAATTGAAATTATATTATTTATTTTATTACCAATAAAATTTTTACAGAAATGACAAAAGCAGAGATTGTATCGGAAATCGCAAAGAGCACCGGTATAGAAAAGGCAATTGTGTTGACTACTGTTGAGAGGTTTATGTCATCGGTTAAAAACTCGCTGGAAAATGGGGAGAATGTTTATTTGAGAGGGTTCGGAAGCTTCATTATAAAGAAAAGGGCAAAAAAGACTGCACGCAATATATCGAAAAATACCACTATAATAATACCGGAACACAACATACCGGCATTCAAGCCGTCCCAATCGTTCGTGAACAAGGTTAAATAAATCATTAATTAAAATATAACACAAGATGCCAAGCGGTAAGAAAAGAAAAGGCCACAAGATGGCCACTCACAAGCGCAAAAAAAGATTGCGTAAAAACAGACACAAGAAGAAGTAAAAAACCGGGATTGCTCTTATAATATGCCTCAGGCAGATTAGTTTTAGAGTTTTCTTAGCGCGGTTTCCGAACCGCTCTTCTCTGAAAATCGGAAACAAAATCAAAGAACAATCTTATTATTCAAATAAGAAGTTCTTTGATTTTTTTATTTCGGCCGTTTATACTGCAACATAATCGGCCGAACAAGTGTATTAACTACCAAAAATCATAACGTGGCTACAACCGAATTAATTGTTGATGTTCAACCCAAAGAGATATCCATAGCCCTGCTCGACGACAAGCGTCTTGTAGAGTTGCAGAAGGAGTCGCGCGGAGTATCGTTTTCCGTGGGCGATATCTATTTGGGGCGGGTGAAGAAGATTATGCCGGGACTGAATGCCGCGTTTATAGACGTAGGGTACAGCAAGGAGGCCTTTCTGCACTATCTCGATTTGGGGCAGCAGTTCAACAGCACCCAGAAGTACATAAAGCAGATAATCTCCGACAGGAAAAAAGCCCCCGTATCGGTTTCCAAGTTCAAACTGTTGCCTGACATTCCCAAGGAAGGCACCATAGATGAAACGATAAAGCAGGGCGACGAGATACTGGTACAGATAACCAAGGAGCCTATATCCACAAAAGGGCCCAGGCTTACGGCCGAAATAACTCTGGCCGGACGGTTCCTTGTGCTCGTCCCGTTCAGCGACAAAGTGTCGCTGTCGCAGAAAATAAAGTCGCAGGCCGAAAGGACAAGGCTCAAGCAGCTTATCCAAAGCATAAAGCCCAAAGGGTTCGGCGTAATAGTACGCACCGTTGCCGAGAACAAGAAAGTTGCCGAGCTCGACAATGAACTCAAAACCCTTGTAAAATGCTGGGAAGAGGCGATGCAGAAGCTGCAGCGGGCCAAGACCCCATCGCTCATAGCGGCGGAGACCTCCCGAACGGTAGGGGTTATAAGGGACATTTTCAGCCCGTCGTTCGAGAATATCTACGTAAACGACAAGGAGACCTATCTTGAGATAGTAAATTACGTAAGCCTTATCGCGCCGGAAAAGAAGGACATTGTAAAACTCTACGAGGGAGACCTGCCCATATTCGACCACTTTGCCATAACCAAGCAGATCAAGTCGTCGTTCGGCAAGACCGTATCGTTCAAGAACGGGGCGTACCTTATAATAGAGCATACCGAGGCCATGCACGTCATAGACGTGAACAGCGGCAACCGTTCCAAGAACGGTACGGGGCAGGAGGAGAACGCCATAGAGGTGAACCTTGCGGCCGCCAAGGAGATAGCGCGCCAGCTCCGGTTGAGGGATATGGGAGGAATAATCGTTATCGACTTTATCGACATGGACAATGCCGACAACCGTCAGAAGCTGTACGATTTCATGCGCGAGGCAATGGCCGAAGACAGGGCCCGCCACAACATATTGCCGTTAAGCAAGTTCGGGCTGATGCAGATAACCCGCCACAGGGTAAGGCCGGTACTCGATATTGCAGTTGCCGAAGATTGTCCCGTATGTTACGGAAAAGGGAAGATAAGCCCCTCGATACTGTTTACCGACAAGCTGGAGGACAAGATAGCGTACCTTGTCAGGAAATTCCGCGTAAAGAAATTCTCCCTGCACGTACACCCGTATGTGGCTGCGTTTATAAACAGCGGATCGCCGTCATTGAAATGGAAATGGAAAATGAAATATTCGCTCGGGTTCAAGCTTGTTCCCAACCAGTCGCTTGCCCTGTTGGAGTACAGGATATTCGACGACAAGCGGAATGAGATTGACCTCAAGGAGGAGATAGAGGTTAAATGACCCCGGGCGGCGGTATCCGTCCGCCGTCTTCCCCACAAAAGCGGATATTTCCCGCACTTTGGAAAAGACCGGCCCCTGCCGTTGTGAACAGTATAAAATCACAAACAGGCAGGGGCCGGCTTTCAATATGCGGAGTTATCTCCTCTTACGGCAAATCAATAGTTTGTGGCACGCAGGCGGAAGTAGCTCTTCGGGTGTTCGCATACGGGGCAAACCTCCGGGGCGTCCTTGCCTATTACAATATGTCCGCAGTTCCCGCATTCCCATATCGCATCGCCGTCGCGCGAGAAGACAATCTTTTTCTCTATGTTGTCTATCAGTTTGCGGTAACGCTCTTCGTGTTCCTTTTCAATTTTGGCCACTTCCGAAAAGAGGTATGCTATGTGCGCGAAACCTTCCTCTTCGGCCTCTTTTGCAAACGTGGCATACATGTCGGTCCACTCGTAGTTCTCGCCCGATGCGGCATCGGCAAGGTTCGTCAGCGTGTCGGGCATGCCGTCGTGCAGAAGCTTGAACCATATTTTCGCATGTTCCTTTTCGTTGTGCGCCGTTGCTTCAAACAGTTCGGCTATCTGTACATAGCCGTCTTTCTTCGCTTTCGATGCGTAATACTGATATTTGGTATGCGCCTGCGATTCGCCGGCAAATGCCGTCATCAGATTCTTTTCGGTTTTTGTTCCTTTCAACTCTTTCATAATACACTTTTGTTTATCGGTTTATGCCGATAAAGATAGATGTAAAAACTATAATTTCCGAACGGGCATGTAAAATAATTTCCTTACAAGCTTTGTTTTGGTACAATTTTTATTTGTCCTTATTGAAAAAATAGCCTTACTTTGCATGAAGTATATAGTAGAAACCGGAGAGAGAACTTCCGCCGCAGTCGCTTCAAAAGCGATGTCCGGGACGGAAATTTTCCATGGAACTTTTATCCGGTTCGTTTTTTTAATCCTGTGTAAGTTCCGCACAGGACAAAACCTGTAGGTTATGAAAAAGGTATTAGCTGTTATTGTAGTATGCGTTATGGCTATCGGGGCCGGGTATGCACAGAAGGGAGAGATGACTGCCGGAGTACAGTTCCAGGTAGGTGCAGGAAAAGGGCTGGCAAATCCAGGATTGGGAGCGAAGTTTTCGTACAGCATAACCGACCCGTGGCGTCTTGCGGCATCGGTCGATTATGACTTCAAGGTAAAGAATACCAGCGTATGGGATATCAACATCGATGCCCACTACCAGTTCTTTTTCGGTCAGGGATTCCGCGTATACCCGTTGCTCGGTTTCACGATTGTAGGGTATCATGCTACCGCCCCCAAATCGGTGCAAACGCTTTACAGCCTTTTAGGCATGAAAGCCCACTCGGTAAACACTACCTGTGTGGGTATGAATATCGGTGGGGGCTTCCAGTACGATATAAACGATGCCTGGGGCGTTTATACCGAAGTTAAAGGGCAGTGCGTAAGCCGGGGCGGCTCGCGTTTCGTATGGTCGGTAGGCGGCTGCTACAAGTTCTGACAGGTATATGATGCCGCAGTAATAAGCGGGGAGGGGTGCAGGTCCGTATCCTGCACCCCTCCCCGTTGTTTATTGTGTTTTCTCCTTGCCTGGAAACACTCTGTTGCCAGGCTCAGCCATTCCCTTTCAGGTTCTTGAAATCGCACCAGACGGGAGTTTCGCGATACAGGTTTTCGCTCCCTTGCGGAACTTTTACCGGAATCTCCTTGTTTACGGAACTGAAACACGATTTCTCTATTGCAACCGGTCTCGGGGAGAGTATAGTGATACCCTGTATCCCCCTGCATCCCGAGAAAGCCCGTGCCCCGATACTCCTTACCGTATTGGGAAGAACTATCCCTTTCAGCGACGTACAGTTAGCAAAAGCCCCTTCGCCTATAACCTCCGTAGCTCCCGAAAACTCCACCGATTCAAGAGCCCGGCAGTTTTTAAAGGCGTTGGCCGGGACAACCTTTACCCCTTCGGGAAGAATTACCGATTTCAGCTTCACGCAGTCGGCAAAAGCGCCGCTCCCTATTTCTGCAACCGACCGGCCTATTGTCAGCGACTCGATGCCGGAACATTTGCCGAAAGCATCTTTCCCTACCGACGTTACCTTGTCGGGGATTGTTACCGATGCTATTGCGCCGCACCCTTTAAAGGCGTTGTCCGGTATGCAGGTGGTGTTCCCGCTGAAAATCACGTTGCCCAAAGCCGTGCATTTGCTGAAGGCCGTCTGACCGGGCGATCCGGCCACAACCCTCCCTTCGGCATTGAAATTGACTGTTGCCAGGGCTGTACAGTTATGAAAGGCCTTTTCGCCTATCAGTACCGTATTTGCAGGGATAGTAATCTCCGTAAGGCTTTTGCAGTTCCGGAATGCCTCGGCGGCGATAATCTCTACGCTCCCGGGCATCGAAACCGAGGCCAGCATCTTGCAATCGGCAAATGCATATTTGTGAATGACCTTTATCCCTTCGGGCAGTTTTATGCTTACGAGGCTCGTGCTGAAAGAAAAGAGGCTTTCCCCTATCTCTGTAACGGGATACTGCCGTCCCTTTATCTCCACGTAACCGGGAATCTCTATATTTTCGGCCGAGGTCAGCGCAGCTTCGGCCCGGGCCGAGCCGTTGTCCGTAACGGTATAGGTTATGTTCCTTACCGTAACCGAAGCCGCCGATGCTTTCCAGCAAAAGGCTTGTACCGTTACACCTATGGCAGCCAACAAAAATATCCGTTTTACCATATGTTTTCAAGTATTTATTTTGCAGGCCGGGGAACTACCTGACAGAGGCATTCCCCTTCTTCCTGCATTCAAACAGCATGCCCAGACTTATGCCGAGGTCATAGACTTTATCGTGTGGTTGTATGAAACTGTGCAATCCTGCATACAGGCTTTTGTATGTATATGCAACACCCAAAACAAGCCCGTGATAACCCCGGCCGTCCACCGACATAAATTCATAACCCATATCAAACTGCACTCTGCTCTTGTCGCCTAAAGGCATGCGCCCCGAAAGCATAATGGGCAGTTCTGCCGTGAATCCGTTTATTTCTTTTAGAGTCCTTTTGCCTAATATGAGTTGCGTCTGCAGTCCGAAATAGCGGGCGAAATTCATATCGAAGATAAACCCTGCTCCTCCGCCCGGGGGGAGTCCTCCTGACCCTTCCGGTTGGAACGTATAGCTGTTGTCCGCTACAAACCCTGCACTGAAAGTGAATGCCTTTTTCGCGGACGTGTTTATGGATATCTCTTCAATCCCGTATTTGCTGTATCTTGAGCCTTTTATGATAAATTCCTGCGAGATTCCCGGCAGTATTGTCAGAACGCCCGCAACAATCAAAATAAACCTTTTCATGTTTATTTTCTTAAACGTACTGATATATGGCCGTTATCCATTGCACTGTCCATTATGCGGCTTTCGATAGACTTGTCGATTAATGCGGTATCGGCAACAGTCATGGGGCGGAAATCGATATATTTTGCGGGATACCCCGATATGCGGAAGGTTATTTTGTTCTTTCTCGGCAATATGGCCTTTATTGTCTCTACTTTATAGCGGGCCGACAAAAGCAGGTCTGCTCCGTTTTCCTCAGCCACATCGCAGAAAAGTTCATGCAGGTACGTGTTGGTGTTTGAATTGATAATCTTGTTGAACCGCTGTGCGCTCTTGCCGTTGAAAACCTTTACGGCCGATACCCTCTCTTTTGTTACCTCCAGCGTAGCCATTGTGGGGACGGGGGCGATTACCGGGCTCATCTCCACGATAGGCGAGTTTTGGGTTGTCCTTCTTGCGGGAGAACACGAAATCATTGCTGCGCTTACAGCAAATACGGCAGCGATAAAATAAAATTTTTTCATAATAGAATAGATAAGTTGTTCCGCCAAACGCCGGTGCGGATTTGAAACGACAATAGGAAACGCGGCGTTCGAGGTACTGCGGTTTTAACAGCAACCGTGTCGGTTCCGGACAAATACAGGAGAGCGGAAGCCGCGGCATAAGGGCAAATGCCAGTATTCTGTCCCGGACAATGTTTTCCCGCCCGTTTTTGACCTGTCTCTCCGAACTCGTTGCAAAAGGGCAGTCCTGCGTTTCCTGTAGAAAAAATTAGGTTCTTAAAACAAATTATATGTTTGTGCGTCTCCTGTTAAGAGAAACACATGAAGTGGATATATCTAAGTATCAGCACAATAAGTATGTGTGTATAAAAAAGTGCGCCGACATAATTGCAGAATGTGAAGTTACAGATTGCATTTTCTGTTAATCTTTTCCCATAATTTC
>CASFRS010000025.1 GCA_949297125.1 uncultured Bacteroidales bacterium | reverse complement strand
TTGTAATCTTTATATACTATCTTTGCGTTCATGGTAAATGCTTGACCTTATTTTTGTTTCCACTTTAAATATAGCAAATATTTACCATAAAAACAACGGTTATTTCCTTGGATTTCAAAGAAATAACCGTTCATTTTTCTCCCCCCCCCAAAAAAAAAGCAGGATCTTGTGTGGGACTCGTGTCGGGATGGCATGAGGAAAACCGTAGCCGCCCGTGGCTTCGTGAACGGGAGGGGCCCACCTCTGGTGGGAGGGATTCAGTTTTCCGGTGTCATCCCGACAATATGGTTCTATCAAATAAAAAAAGAGAGTGACTCCAATGCCTTATGGCTTTTGGGTCGGCTTCTTTTTTCCATATGCCTCTGCATTCATGCTCCGTTAAGGAAAAAATCGGCAGATGCCTTGCCTCTCTTTAAACAAGGGCCTGCAAAGCCTCGTCATCGAGCGAACCGAGTTTCTTTTCGACAATCACCCTGTTTGTCTTCTCCGCATCATCCGTACGGAATACGAGAATGCCTTTTTCCGCCAGGAGGAATGAATACAAGTACGATATGCCGATACCTTCGCCTGTCAGCACGCGGACAGCATCCGCAGCACGCCCGGGGGTATTGTCGAGCGTAATGGCGAAGACTTCCGACATACTGGCCGAAATGCCGGCATTCTGCAACATATCGTATGCCCGTAAAGGTTCGGAACATATAATACGGTAAATGCCGTATTCCACCGTATCGGAAATCATGGATGCAATCAACTGTATGCCGGCATCCTTGAACAAATCCAACACGCGGAGAAGAGTCCCCGACTTGTTTTCAACAAAAACGGATATCTGATGTACTGCCATACTGCTTTTATATTAAAGTTTTACGTAAATCCCTAACCCTTACGGCCTTGCCTTCCTGCTTAACCATATACCCTTTTGGCATGAGTTTGACAACGGGGGTCAGGAGTATCTCATCCTTCAACTGTCGGGTAATTTCGCGCGTCAGGGCCTGGAGGCGAGAATAATCATCGCTGAAGTCTTTCAGTTCCACCTCTACTGTCATCAAGTCATTGGCCTCCTCGTTGGTCAGTGTAATAAGGTACTCCGTACCCAGTTCCTCAAACTGCATAAGTACGGTTTCAATCTGAATCGGGAAAATATTTACACCTTTGAGTATAATCATATCATCGCTCCTGCCCTTCATGCGGTCAAGTCTTTTATGATGACGTCCGCACGGACACTCGCCGGGCAAGATTCGTGTAAGGTCGCGCGTGCGGTAACGCAGCAACGGCATCGCTTCCCGATTGATAGTTGTCAGCACCAACTCCCCGACTTCCCCTTCCGGAACAGGCTCCAACGTAACGGGGTCGATAATCTCGACTATATAATAGTCCTCCCATATATGCATTCCGTTCTGCTCCTTGCACTCAAAAGCCACACCAGGCCCGCACATTTCGGACATGCCGAACGAGTTGTACGCCTTAACGCCCAGCATCCTCTCTATTTTACGCCGTTGCTCTTCGGAATGCGGTTCCGCCCCTATAATCAATGTACGCAGTTTCGTATCGCGCTGCGGGTCTATCCCCATTTCCTGCATCACTTCACGCAACCGGCTTGCATAACTGGGTATGGCATGCAGCGCAGTAGTGCCGAAATCGGTTATGAACTTTATCTGGCGTTTGGTATTGCCGGCCGCAGCCGGTACGGTGAGCATTCCCAAACGCTCAGCACCGTACTGGAAACCAAGCCCGCCCGTAAACATGCCGTAACCGGAGGAATTCTGAAACACATCGCCGCGTCTGAGGCCTACCATATACAAACAGCGGGCCACGGCATTCGCCCATTCGTCCAAATCCTTCTGCGTATGCAATATTACCGTAGGCGTACCGGTAGTTCCGCTGGAAGAGTGCAACCGTACCACATCATCCAAAGGAACTGCCGCAAGGCCGAACGGGTAATTGTCGCGTAAATCCTGTTTGGTGGTAAAGGGAATCTTATGCAAATCGTCCAAAGTCCGGATATCGGACGGAGTCAAATGCAGGTCGTCAAAACGTTTCTTGTAGAAAGGCGAATTCATGCACCTTTTCAAGGTCTGCTGCAACCGCTCCAACTGCAAGGCTTCTATTTCCGGGCGGGTCAGCAATTCCATCTCCTTATGTAAATACATGCTATATTTATTTTATTTCCTCGAAATATTCTGCTCAGAGCGGGCCAGGCGGACACCTGCAACAGACGTTCTGCCCGGTGCATGTTATCTTTGCCGGGTGCCGCTTATTTTTGTTTCCGCTTATACAAAGATAAGTCGTTTTTACAACAAACGAATAAAAAGGCGGGGCTTATTGCATATTTTTATGCCTTTCTCCAAGCAGGGCAATATTATACAGAATAAGGATAGGATACCGGGAAAAAGAGCGACACGGGGATAAAGCGAACTGCGGAAGCAACTTGCCGTACTTCCGCGGCCCACATACCCCACCCTGCATTACGCACTTATTCTCTGCCGGCTGACTTTATTCCGTGCAGGACTTTAGGGTTAGATACTAAAAACGGGGTCAGTATTCTGCTTCACCTTCAACTATCCCCGAATCTGCATACGGCACTATAACCCCCGACAAGGAAACAGGAAGTGCCCCGTCGTCATAATCGATATAGGCATCGGCACTGTTCGTCCCGGGATAAAGGGATACCTGTACGGAAGCCTGCAGTCCGGCACCCATAACAACAAACATGTATGTCAATGTCCCGTCTTTCTGAAGAGACTGTGAATCGCTCTGTAATTTCCCTGTAACGGTTTTCCCGCCAAGCCCGTTGTCATTTATGCTGTTTCCGTTACTGCCGTCAACAATCTGCAATGTTACATCCAGTCCGTTTACCGAAAGGAACGTCATATCGGGCGAGGTCATAATCTCCTCCCCTCCTGCTCGCGAAATCTGGTTTGCCTCCAACACCCAGCCATGCTGCTCTATGCCTCTTTGAGCCGCCTGACGGGCAAGCGAATCGGCATGCAGCATCTCTATCTTCCTGATTTCTCGGCTATCGCCGTCCTGCATTCGGGCAAACGACATTACCGGTATGACAAACGGCAATAAAAGCAGCAATATGTTTTTTTTCATAAATATGTTATTTAAGAGTATCATTGTTGAGAATCCGTACTTAATTCACAAATGATCCGACCGATACCCTTGCCTTAGATACAGGGAGAATCTGCCCGTCCATTGAAAGGGTACGTCCGTTATCGAAATTTACATACGCATATGCCGATGGCGACTTGTCGGGGAGGGTAACGGAAACCTTACCGTTAATTGCTGTTCCGTTAAAACGGAACGTACATACGGTATCGCCATGTTTATCGGTTTCCATTTTTTTGTCCCTCACGGTTGCGCGGAACGTTATTCCTCCCATATTGTTGGGCCCGCCGCCAAAACCGGTAGAAGTCTGGAATATCATATTCCCTCCTTCAACCTTTATAAAATTGACACCGGGCTGAACCACCACATCGGGCCCGCCCGTTGCGGTAATGGATGTGGCGGAGAAAACCCACGAACCGGCCATCAGCCCCCTTACGGCCATCACATGACTTACCGAGTCGCGGCTGATCTGTTCCTTTCTGCGCTCTTCCCGCAGTTCTTTTTTGCTGACACTGTTTTTTTTATCGCTTTTTTTCCCAAAAGCGGTTGCACAAAATACCGGCAGTATGGCCGCTAAAAGCACCGCCGACAAGACTCTTTTCATATTCACCTTATTATTAACCGATTATAGTTTTAAAATATATCATATATCTGAACGCCAATATATAATATCGGTTATTAAACAACCGCCATAAACACAGTTTTGTTCAAACACCATATGTTTTTATCCCGATTTTCTCAAAACAAGATAAATTATAGAATAAAAGGCTCGGAAAAGAAAGAAACTGCCGGGGCGAACAGGTCCGCTCCGGCAGTTTGACATGGTATAGGGCTCTATGCTAAAGAATTACATATAACCACCCTCGTACAATTTAGCCGACTCCTTGGGGTATATCGAACCGAACATGGTTGCGCTCCCCGACCCTCTGTCGAAGTTCAGGTATAAATCGGCCGAGTTTGAACTTCCCGATACGTTCAGCGTGGCGTTGGCATTGAGCAGGCTGGAGACAAGACGGAACGTATATGTTACATTGCCGTGCTTGTCGGTACTCCTTTCAACATCCTTTACCAGTCCTTTTGTCGTTATTCCTCCCATATTGTTGGGCCCGCCGCCAAAACCGGTAGAAGTCTGGAACGTAAACAGGTCTTCTTCGACAAGGAAGAAGTTGACATTGGCATTCACATATTCTATGCGCCCCCTTTGAGTGTTTATACTCGTAATTTTAAAGATATAATCCGAACGCTCTATGGCGTCAACAGCCAATATGTGCGAGACGGAATCCCTTGACGCCTGTTCCGACTTACGCATGGCCTTCTCGCTTTTCCTGCTCTGGACTCTCCCGTCCGTGTCCGTTCTGCCTTTTGCCGATGCAAAAGATACAGACAACAAAAGCAGCACCGATATTAACGTGCAAATTCTCTTCATAAGTGCCGTTTTTTAAGTTTACCAAATCTTGTCCGTTGCATATACCCGCATATGCTCTCTTTATCGGACAGGGAGATATGGCGGCAGCAACAAACCCTTTCGTGCCCTTTTTTAGGGCCATAAGGCTTATGCAAATTTAAAACATATATATCATAATGGCGTTAAACATAATATAAATTTAGTATATGCCCCTGCCGGAATCGCCTTACATACAGGACACAGGCTTTTCATGACCGGTTTTGGGGTCTCTTCCGGTTCGGGAACCCGCATATAGGGAAAGTTTTGCCTTGCCGACAAAAAAGGCAGTATCGGGATTATTCTCTCCCGATACTGCCGGTCTTATTCCAAGGGAGAGGGACGCCAACAGATTGTTGACCCTTCCTCCTTACTGCATGGTTCAGTTCCCGAGCGATTCGGCGATTGCCTTTATCTTGGCTTCGGCAGATGCATTAGCGGCATCGTAATCTTCCCTCGATGCAATTTTGCCACGTACCTCTATATAGAACTTTATCTTGGGTTCTGTACCGGACGGACGGATAGAAACTTTTGTGCCGTCCTCGGTAAAGTACTGTATTACATTTGCGGTTGTAGGCATGTCGAGGGTATATTTTTCATTCTCTACAAGATCCTGAGCCACAAGAGTCGAGAAATCCTTTATCAATACCACTTTTGAACCGCCCAGTTCTTTCAGCGGATTAGCACGGAAACTCTTCATCATGGCCTCTATTTCCTCAGCTCCGCTCTTGCCCTTGCGGACAACCGATATGCCTTTTTCCTTTGAATAGCCGTATTTTACATAAATATCCAAAAGCATCTCATATACGCTCTTGCCGTTATCTATTGCCCATGCGGCAGCCTCGGCAAACATGGGTATGGCCGATACGGCATCTTTATCTCTGGTAAAGTCCTCTACAAGGAAACCGTAACTCTCCTCGCCTCCTCCTATATACTTCTTCTTCCCTTCAAGTTCCCTTATAATGGCTGCAATCCACTTGAATCCCGTATAGCAGTCATAACAGGTTATGTTGTTTTTCTCGGCTATCGTTTTTATAAGTTCGCTGGTAACTATTGTCTTGACGATATACTCATTTCCTGTCATCTTGCCGAGTTCACGGTAACGGGTAATAATATAGTTGAGCAGTATGATGGCTATCTGATTCCCGTTAAGGAGGATGAACTCGTTCTTGTCATTCCTTACTGCAACACCCAAACGGTCGGCATCGGGGTCGGAAGCCATTATTATATCGGCATCCACCTGTTTTCCTTTTTCTATCGCCATTGTAAGGGCTGCGGGTTCTTCAGGGTTGGGGGAAACTACCGTCGGGAAGTTTCCGTCGGAGATATCCTGTTCGGGAACATTTATTATGTTGGTAAAGCCGTATGCCCTTAGGGCAGCCGGAATAAGTTTCACCCCGGTTCCGTGAATAGGGGTATACACTATTTTCATATCCTTATGGCGGGCAACGATATCGGGCGACAAGGAGAGACCCTTAATATTGTTTATAAACACATCGTCTATCTCCTGCCCTATTATCTCTATAAGATCGGGATTTCCCTTGAACTTTATATCGCTTACCGAAGCCACGTTGTTCACTTCGGCAATAGTATTCTTGTCGTGGGGCGGAATCATCTGTGCTCCGTCGTTCCAATACGCCTTGTAGCCGTTATACTCCTTGGGGTTGTGCGAAGCCGTTATTATAATACCGCTCTGACATCCCAGATGACGTATGGTAAACGACATTTCGGGTGTAGGGCGAAGCGACTCGAACAGATACACCTTTATGCCGTTGGCCGAGAAAATATCAGCCGATATTTCAGCGAACTTGCGGCTGTTGTTCCGGCTGTCATGGCCAATAACCACCTTTATCTGATCCAGATTGGCAAACTCCTTTTTAAGGTAGTTGGAAAGTCCTTGCGTTGCAGCGCCTACTGTATAAATATTCATACGGTTGGTACCGACGCCCATTATGCCCCTGAGCCCTCCTGTACCGAACTCAAGGTCCTTATAAAAAGCATCGACAAGTTCCGTCTTGTCCTCCTGCTCCATCATACGTTTAACCTCTGCACGGGTTTCTTCATCGTATCCGTTTCCCAACCAGACTTCAGCTTTGGCCGTTACCTGTTTCAATAAAGCATCATCTTCCATAATTGCATTTATTTTTAATACCTTTAAAATCCTGACATCAAATATAGCGGAAGGCGAGAGCAAATACAGACGAAAACGGCAGTTTTTCGGTTTGCCATGCCGGGCCATATCCTACATTCTACAAATATAACGATTTATTTTATAACTATTACCAAAAATTTCATCAATTTTCAAAAAAGCAGATATGCTTCATAGCAGCTTTCATTCAGGCAGTTGTCGATAGCCGTAAACTTGACGTGATGCCTTTTTCCGCGGGAAAAAAGCGATTCGTCAATCCTGTAGCGGGCTATGTTGTCCTTACAGTCGCTGCTGAAAACTACGAACTTTCCGTCAATCTCCCCTCTGAAGAACTTAACGCCGCTCTCCTTGTCCACAACCTTGAACCTGAGCTCACCCTTCAGGGTCGCCAGCGGCGTAATTACGGGAGGAAGCGAGTCTCTCAATACGACATATCCTCCTGTGTTGGATGTGTTTGCCGTTACCCAACCATCTGAATAAGAAGTATTCAGATGATAATATCCTGTCCTGCCGCGGCGCGTTGCGACATATGCTATGTAATATTGCGATTTCTCGGCTACCGTATCATTATCGACCTTTATGCTTACGCGGCAAGCCTTGTCCAACGGAATATATTGGGGAGATACGGTATGCAGGGAAGAATAACTTCCGTCCTTTTCGCATTCCAGTTCCGCATACGACGGCGACCAGTCTTCGTATGTTGCATTGGCCGGGACACCGAAGATAAAGTCTTCGCCTTTTATCTCAAACGGAGCATCGTATCCCACCATGCTGCGATGCACGGGTTCTTCCGTTTTACAACTCTTGTCCCCGCGTACGGTAAAGACGCATGTCTCTTTATTTCCGTACAAATCGCTCAATTCATACCTGAACATGTAATCCCTCTCTTCGTTTATGTCGACCACCCCGTTATTTACCGCCGATTTATAAAATGGGAGCCTGTTGCCGGGAGAAACATAACTGCGCATGATGAACGAGCGGTTTTCCACCCAGTCGCGATAATCGACGTACGTATTTATCATCCTGCCCAATGCAAAATCGAGGGTATCAATCTGCGAAAAATAGACAAGTTCTCCGTCTTTATACAGTTTTACGCTGCGTACCCCGTATATGTTGGACATACCCGTAACATAATCGTAAGCCTTCACTCCCAATATAATTTTCCCCCAGGCTCTTACAGGTTCTTTCAGGTGTTTCGGCGCATTTCCGCCCTGGGAGAAAGCCTTGTAATGCGTCATCACGCTCTCCCCCGCCACTCCGGGATAAGGCATTACGGCTATACATTGTATAATCGGAGAGCGGTTGTCCTTAAGAAGGTGCCTGTAATATTTCAACGGGTCGAGCGGGCGTTCGCTCCGCGTTTCCCTCACTTCAAAATGCAGATGCGGCCCTCCGCTGCTGCCGCGGTTTCCGGAACGGGCAACCTGCTCCCCCCTTTTTACAGGGAACTCACCGGGTGCGAAATACAAATCGACAGCATAGAAACCGAGTTTCTGCTGACCTTCCGACAGTCTCTTTTCAATGGAAGGAGAAAACGAATCGAGATGCCCGTATACGGTTGTTATTCCCAAAGCCGGGTGATCTATGTAAAGAGCGTTCCCGTATCCTCCGGACGAAACGGAGACTCTCGACACATATCCCGAATCCACTGCGTAGACAGGCGTTCCGACGGCAGCCCTCAAATCTATACCGGTATGGAAATGGTTTGTCCTTAGTTCTCCGAAATTGGCTGTTATAAGAAACGGTATCTTCATTGGGGCGGAAATTTCTCCGCGGACATTCGCGGCACATGCGACAAGAGCAAGCAGCAATACATGAAAATATTTCATTGGCTTTCCCATATAAAACACAGAATATAGCACTAAAAACAGAAATTCTACCAGCACTCCACATCAGGCACATTCAACGGGGGTATATCCTTTTTCCTGAAAACAGGTTCGGGTATTCCGTTCCGTTTCTGTTCTCTATAATCGTTCAGCAGGGCAAATACATGCCTGCCGAGCCCGAGCAGAGAAACAAGGTTTATAATGACGATAAAAATAAGAAAAAAGTCGGCCAGAGTCCAAATAAAATCCAACGGCACTACCGCACCGGCCATAACCAGCAGGACAGCTACGATTCTGAACACAAAAAGCACTGCAGGATTATCGGAGAAGAATCTTACGTTCGATTCGCCGTAATAGGTATTGCTTATGCAGGTGCTGAACCCGAAGAAAAAGACTATGACGGCAACGAACTGATAAGCCCAAAGTCCCGTACTGCCGCTAAGGGCATACTGGGTCATTTCAATACCCGTAAGGCCTTCGGGTGCGCCGGATGCGGAAAGCAGGATAATGAACGCCGTACATGAACATATCAATATGGTATCGATAAATACGCCCAAAGCCTGCAACAGGCCCTGGTTTACAGGATGCGCCACATCGGCGGTAGCCGCCGCATTGGGAGCCGCCCCCATACCCGCTTCGTTACTGAAAAGCCCCCGTTTGGCCCCTTGCATGAAAGCCGCCGCCACACTGCCCCCGGCTATCTGCCTTATACCGAAGGCATCATCCACGACAAGCCTCAGGACCTCCGGCAGCCTTTCAATATTGGCAGCAACGACATACACCGCCATAAGTATGTAAGCTACAGCCATTACCGGCACAAGTATGCCGGTTATCTTTACTATGCGCTTCACGCCTCCGAACACTACTGCAACCATAAGCCCGCCGACAAGCAGAGCCGACACATACGGGTCGATACCGAAAGCCTTGTCGGCCGAAATTGCAATTGTATTTGACTGTACCGAGCAGAACGTATAGCTGAATGTTACAACCGTAAGGAAAACGACGGCAACCGCCATGTAACGGTTTTTCAGTCCCCGATAAATGTAATACGCCGGCCCGCCGGTGAAAAGCCCGTTCTCCCTTGTTTTATACAACTGGGCCAAGGTTGCCTCTACAAATGCAGTAGCAGCGTTAAGCAACGCCATTACCCACATCCAGAATACGGCGCCAGGCCCGCCTGCGGTAATGGCGAGCGTTACTCCGGCCAGATTGCCTACCCCTACCCGGCTTGCCAGTGAAAGCATAAGGGCCTCGAACGACGAAACGTTTCTTGCAGGTTTCCTTCCCGAAGCGGCCGAGTTTTTCATAAGTCTCAGCATTTCGGGGAACATGGAGAACTGCACGAAACGCAACCTGAAAGTAAACCACAAGGCGGAGCCCAGCATAAGGGCAACCATAATATAATTCCAGATAAAATCGTTCAGAGCCGCAAGTTTGTCCA
Source organism: uncultured Bacteroidales bacterium (assembly GCA_949297125.1). Classification (GTDB taxonomy): domain Bacteria; phylum Bacteroidota; class Bacteroidia; order Bacteroidales; family G3-4614; genus Caccoplasma_A. The sequence continues at coordinate 23,729 of CASFRS010000025.1, read as the reverse complement.
TATACCCGCATTAGAAATTTATAGAAGGCGGCCTTACCAGCATTCTATCTTTTCGTTGTCCAATTCCGGTATATCCTTTTTTCTGAAAAGCGGAGTGCAAATTCCCGATTTCTTCTGTTTCCTGTAATCGGCGAGCAACGTATAAACATAGCGTCCCATAATCATAATGGAAACAAGGTTTATAAGAACCACGAATATCATCAGAAAATCGGCAAGAGCCCATATGAACTTCAAGGAGACGATACATCCGGCCGCCACAAATATAACCATCAGCACCCTGAATGTGTTTACGCTCCATTTGCGGTTTATAATAAACCGCATGTTCGATTCGCCGTAATATGCGTTGCTTATGCACGTGCTGAACCCGAAAAAGAATATCAGCACTGCTATAAACTGATATGCCCACGCCCCTACCGAGTCGCTTAAGGCCAACTGTGTCAGTTCAATCCCCGTCGCCTCTGTCCCGGAATAGTACAAATCGGAAGTAAAGACCACAAACGCAGTGCAGGAACAGACTATAAGAGTGTCGACAAAGACTCCGAGAGCCTGTATCAGGCCTTGGCTGACAGGGTGTCCGGTAGTTGCGACGGCCGCAGCATTGGGCGCCGATCCCATACCGGCTTCATTGCTCAGCAGCCCGCGTTTCACCCCTTGCAGGACGGCAATGCCTACACCGCCTCCAACAACCTGCCTTACACCGAATGCGTTGTCTATTATGAGGGAAAATATATGCGGTATCTTGTCGTAATTCAGGGCAACAACATATACGGCTATAACCAGATAGGCAACAGCCATGAGCGGTACTATTGCCGAACTTGCCTTGGCAATCCACTGTACCCCTCCGAATATTATAACAACCATAAGGACGGCGACCATGACTGCCGATGCCCACGGGTCAAGGCCGAATGCTTCATGGAAGGAGATTGCTATGGTATTGGCCTGGACGGAACACATGGTAAAGCTGAACGTAATAATCGACAGGACGGCTATTATGACAGCAAAGGTCCTGCTCCCGAGCCCTTTGTATATATAATATGCAGGCCCGCCTATAAAGGCGTCGCCGGCCCGCTTCTTGAAAAGCTGCGCCAACGTAGCCTCGACAAATGCAGTAGCCGCATTCAATATGGCCATTACCCACATCCAGAATATAGAGCCCGGTCCGCCTACGGTTATGGCAAGCGCAACCCCGGCCAGATTGCCTACCCCTACCCTGCTTGCGAGGGAAATGATAAACGCCTCGAACGAAGATATGCTGCGCCTGTTGCTGCCGGGTACACCCTTGTTTGAGAGAAACGCAAGCCGGAACATCTCGGAGAACATGGAGAACTGCACGAAGCGCAATCTGAATGTAAACCACAAGGCGCAGACAACCATAAGCGGAACTATGATATAATTCCACAGCATATCGCTCCCGTCGGTCAATATCCACCATGTAGCCATATTCCGGATGTCAAGAAAACAGGTTCGTTACTGTTTAAGTTCGGCCATTCTCTCCTCTATCGACTTGATACGGCTTTCGGCATCGGCCTGTTTCTTGCGTTCAAGTTCGACAACTTTTGCAGGGGCATTGGCAACGAAACGCTCATTCGACAACTTGCCAAGTACGGTTTTAAGGAAACCTTGCTGATATTTCAGTTCATCGGCCAGTTTTTTCAGTTCGGCTTCAACATCCATGTTGTCGCCCACATTCACGCAATACTGCGTTGTCCCGGCCATAAACGTTACCGATGCAGGGCTCTTTTCGGTAACGCTCTCTATTGCCGACAGGTTGGCAAGTTTCCTTATCACCGAATCGGCCGCACCGTCATGTTCGCCAATCACCTGAAGTTCCAGAGTCTCCTTGTTGGGAATGCCTTTCTGCGCCCTTACGGTACGAACGCCGGAAACAATCTCCTTGCACCTTTCTACAACAGCCACAATATCCTTGTCATACTCCTCCACGGCTGGCAACTGGGCTACCATTATCGACTCCCCGTCGCATCGCTCTACTAGATGCTGCCACAACTCTTCCGTTATGAACGGCATGAACGGATGCAACAGACGCAACAGCATGTCGAAGAACTCCAACGTCCTGTTATAGGTTACGGCATCTATGGGTGAGCCGTATGCCGGTTTTATCATTTCAAGATACCACGAAGAGAATTCGTCCCAGAAGAGCCTGTATACAGTCATAAGGGCTTCCGACAGGCGGTATTTCGAGAACAGGTCGGCAACTTCGGCATTTACCTGTTTCAATACGGCATCGAACCACTTTACTGCAACTGCGGCGCTCTCGGACGGAGCGGCGTTCTCATCTACGCTCCACCCTTTGACCAAACGGAACGCATTCCATATCTTGTTGTTGAAATTCCGGCCTTGCTCGCAAAGGGCGTCATCGAAGAGAATATCGTTGCCGGCAGGCGACGAAAGCATCATTCCCATACGTACGCCGTCAGCCCCGTACTTGTCGATAAGTTCCAGCGGGTCGGGCGAGTTGCCGAGCGACTTGGACATCTTGCGACCTATCTTGTCGCGAACTATACCGGTAAAGTACACCTTTCGGAAAGGCATGTCCCCCTGGTATTCGTATCCGGCCATTATCATCCTTGCCACCCAGAAAAATATTATATCCGGGCCGGTAACCAGGTCGCTTGTGGGGTAGTAATACTTTATCTCCTCGTTACCGGGGTTGTTTATTCCGTCAAACAGCGATATTGGCCACAGCCACGACGAAAACCACGTGTCGAGGCAATCTTCGTCCTGTCGCAGGTCGGCAATCGAAAGAGTCTCGTTCCCGCTCTTCTCCCTGGCTTTGCGCAAAGCCTCTTCTGCCGTCTCTGCAACCACGAACCCTCCCTGCGGAAGATAATAAGCCGGAATCCTGTGCCCCCACCAAAGCTGGCGCGATATGCACCAGTCCTTGATATTCTCCATCCAGTAACGGTACGTGTTTTTGTATTTCGACGGGTAAAACATAAGTTCCCCGTCCATTACCGGCTTCAATGCCACCTGGGCAAGGTGTTCCATTTTCAGAAACCACTGCATTGAGAGTTTCGGCTCGATAGGTACGTTGGTCCGTTCGGAGAAACCCACCTTGTTGGTATAATCCTCTACCTTTTCCAGAAGTCCGGCAGCCGCCAGGTCCTTTTCAATCTGCTCGCGGACGGCAAAACGGTCCATACCCACATACATTCCCGCCGCTTCGCTTATCGTACCGTTGTCGTTGAATATGTCTATCGACTCCAGATTGTACTTCTCTCCCAGCATGTAGTCGTTCACGTCATGTGCCGGGGTTACCTTCAGACACCCTGTCCCGAACTCTATATCGACATAGTCATCCTCAATTACCGGTATGGAACGCCCCACCAGAGGGACAATCACGCGTTTTCCTTTCAGATGTGCGTTCTTCGGGTCGGCCGGGTTTATGCACATGGCCGTATCGCCCATTATCGTCTCCGGGCGGGTTGTCGCAACAACGGCATATCCGTCTTCACCCTCTATCATGTAACGCAGATAATAGAGCTTGCTATGCTCTTCCTTGTACACCACCTCCTCGTCGGAAAGCGCGGTCAAGGCCTTGGGGTCCCAGTTTACCATTCGCACTCCGCGGTATATCAGGCCTTTTTCGTACAAATCGACAAATACCTTGATGACGCTGCGGCTCCGTATTTCATCCATTGTAAAGGCTGTGCGGTCCCAGTCGCACGAGGCCCCCAAACGGCGCAACTGCTTGAGTATTATGCCTCCGTGCGTATTTGTCCAATCCCATGCGTGCTTCAGGAACTCTTCGCGCGTGAGGTCGCTTTTCTTTATTCCCTCGGCTGCAAGTTTGCCTACGACTTTGGCTTCTGTCGCTATCGAGGCGTGGTCGGTTCCGGGAACCCAACAGGCGTTCTTTCCCGTCATTCTTGCCCTGCGCACGAGTATGTCCTGAATAGTATTGTTGAGCATGTGCCCCATATGCAGCACGCCCGTTACGTTTGGCGGCGGAATAACCACAGTGTAGGGTTCGCGATTGTCGGGTTTCGACTTGAAGAACCCTTTTTCAAGCCAGTATTCGTACCATTTGCCTTCTACCTCCGCAGGATTGTATTTGCTTGCTATTTCCTTCTCCATCTATGTATATTTTAAAAGAACAAGGCTGTCGCCATAACGGGACAGCCGAAAGTATTATCCGACAGGGACAATAAAAGAGAGGGAATAGTGCGGTTCCTTACCCCATATTCCCTGAACTTCCAAATCCACTTCCGTATCAGTCTTCTTTTTGCTTAGTACTGAAACCGTCTTCATCGGCATGTCTGAAGTATATGTCGCCAGCCGCATACTCTTCAGTGGCTATGATTGTCGGTTTCGGCATCCTTTCGTAGTATTTGGATATCTCAATCTGCTCGCGGTTTTCAAAAACCTCCTCGAGGCTGTTGTCCGTAGCGGACGATGCATAATCCTGCAACTTCTTCTCCAAATCGGCTTTCATGTCGGCCGCAATCTGATTTGCACGCTTTGCGATTATGGCCACCGTTTCATATACATTGTCGGTATCTTTACACAAAGCCATTACATCACGGGTGATTGTGGTTGTCGGGATGTTACTCTTCTTATGGTCCATCATTATTCTGTTTTATTAATCTGTTACGTATTTCTGGGCTACATCGAATATCTTGTTGGCTTCCTTTATGTATTTCCCGTCCGGGAAATCGTTCGTATATCCGTAATATTCGTCTATCACGTTGCGGAAACGCTCGCGTTTCTTTTCATCTACACTGTGCAGGGCCTCCTGATATCTCGACCGCAGTATCAATATTTCAAAATCTTCCTTGTATTCCGTATACGGGAAATCCCTCAATGCATTACGTGCTGTAACAACGGCCGCCTCATAATTGTTTCCCCTGTATGTCCCGAGATTGTAATAGAGCTTTACGCTCAACAGCTCTTTTTCGGCCAGTTTTTCCTGCAACGTAAAAATCAAGGCCCTTACTTCGTCCGACTTGTCGCTTGCCGGATAATAGTCCAGAAAGCCGTTCAACTCTTCTATTGCCCGGTAGGTATCGCTCTGGTCCAATTTGGGTTCGGGCGAAGCCATGTAATAACCCATGCCGGAGTAATATCTTGCAAGTTCCGTGTATTCGCCTTTAGGGAAATTCTTGTAATAAGTTGTGAAAAGCGCACCCGACGACTGGTAATCCTTCTGCATGTATGCGCTGCGCGCCAGCAGATACAACGATTCTTCAGCCTTGTCCGTTCCTTTGAAAAGGGTAACGATATCTTTCAGCAAATTATATGACCTGGAGTATTTACCCTGTTCAAAATAGGCTTTCGCGTATTCAAAGCGCTTGTCATAATCGGTACTCTTCAACAACTTGTTGTACTCGCTGCAGGAAGCGAGCATTACCGTCAACGACAAAAAGAAAAATACTTTGCGCATCATCACAATTAAAACGCGGCAAATTTACACAAAAAGGGCATAAAAACGAAAATAATTATGCTATTTTTAACGCATTAATCGACGGATACGGAAATATATCGGGCCGTGCGACAAAAGAGCGGAAAAGAATAACTGCCCATAAGCCACCCCGCATCTTGAGATTCAACTGCGTTTTCAACACGGAACACTCACCGTGTACAGGACCGGGCCCGCTATGGCAGGGTACTTATGCGGCATCTGCATAAATAAAATTACATATAAAATATTTCATTTTTATTACTACCTTTGCTGTAAGCCTGCGGTAGGATGCAAGAAACCGGCGGACAAACGCAACCGCGCAGCATTCTCCATCCTCTATTTCCCTCCCGGCGCAAAGGGCGGCAGGAACTGCAATCCGGGACATGGAATGGAAAAGAGGTTTATTGCAGTTACCGGCCTCCGATAATCCCGGGACGCTCCCGGCAGGAGGCGAGGCTGTTCGGTGCAAACAGACCGTATATCCTGCATGGTAAAACTGCACGAGGTATGCGGACTGCCTGCAAGTTATAATCCAAAAGGAGGATTGTACCATGAAAGAATTATTCAAATATCTGAAAGCCCTGAAGCTCAACAACAACAGAGACTGGTTTGCCGAACACAAGCAGGAATATGCCGCATTGAGGGAAAAGTTCGGGAACGACATATCCCGGCTGCTTGCACTGATGAGCGTATACGACGAGGAATTGAAAAACCTCACCCCGAAAGATTGCATATACAGGATTTACAGGGATATCCGTTTTTCGGAAGACAAGACACCGTACAAGACCCATTTCGGGGTATTGATGACGAAGTACGGCAGAAAGCTCAACAGGGCCGGATACTATCTTCATGTCGAGCCTGGAGAATCGATGCTGTGTGCCGGATTATGGTTTCCCGACCCGGCATTGCTGAAAGCCGTCCGGAAAGAGATTTGCGACAATTACGAGGAACTGATGGAAATAATGGATAACCCCGGGATAAAGGAGATATACGGCAGTTTCGATACTGAAAATTCACTGAAAAGAGTACCGAACGGATACCCTAAAGACTTTCCGTACCCCGAGTTGCTCAGGCTCAAGAATTTCGGTATCGTATGCCGGCTGAACGACAGTTTCTTTTACGACAAGAACTGGGTGGAAAAAGTATCGGAATATTTCAGACCCGCAAAACCGATGAACGATTTCTTCAATTTTACCGCCGACGAGATGTATAACAGATAAAGACTATTTCATATGGAAGGGGAAAGCAGATACTCGGAACATGTTGCCCGCGAACGGGACAAACTGTTTGAAAACGCGGCCAAAAGGTTTACGCCCGAGGAGATGAAAAAACTGCATGATGCATACTATTTTGCAGAAGAAGCGCATTCGAGGCAATGGCGCAAGGGCGGAGAACCGTACATAACCCACCCCATAGCAGTGGCAAGAATCGTATCGGAAGAACTGCTTCTCGGGATAAACCCCGTTGTTGCCGCCCTGCTTCACGATGTTGTAGAGGATACCCCCCATACCATAGAAGAAATAAAAGAGCGTTACGGCAGCGACGTGGCATTCCTCGTAGATGTATTGACAAAGAAGAAACGGGAGAAATACGAGACGTCAAAGCAGGTGGACAACTTCCAGCAAATGCTCAATTCCATCCACTACGACATAAGGGCCTTGCTCATAAAACTGTCGGACAGGCTGCACAACATGCGCACCCTAAAGTCGATGGCTGCGGAAAAACAGATAAAGATAGCCGGAGAGACCGACTACTTTTATGCGCCTCTGGCAAACAGGCTCGGGCTGTACAAGATAAAGTCGGAACTCGAGAACCTAAGCCTCAAGTACCGCTCTCCCCACGAATATGAAGATGTAGAGAGACAACTCAACGAATACGCCGTAAGGCATGCGGAAGCCGCCGATGAATGGATGGAGCCGATAAAGCGGAAACTTGAAGAGAACCATATAAAAGCCACCGTAACGTGCGACAAGCGGAGCGTCTATTCGATATGGAGCAAGATGAAAGAGAAAAACATCTCTTTCAAGGAGGTGGAACATATAAGGATTGTACACATAACTTTCTACAACTGGCAGGAAATAGGGATAACGGAAAAGCGTCAGGCACTGAGGATATACTCCATCCTTACCGACCTTTACGTAGAAAAACCCGGAAGTCTTACCAACTATATCGACACGCCCAAAGAAAACGGGTATCACAGCCTGCACTGCAAGCTTATGGGTAACGAAGGCCGGTGGATGGAAGTACACATACAGTCGTCCACCATGCAGATGATGTCGAACTACGGCTGTCTTATTGGGCACGAGGGAGGAGTTGAAGGATGGATCTCGAAGTTCCGCGAAGTATTGAAAGACATAGCCTACCATGGGAAGGACAGCGGTTTCATAGAGAACGTGAAACGCACGTTCTACAGCGATGACATAGTGGTATTCGCACCGGACGGGAAACACATAACAATGCCCAAAGGTGCGACGGCTCTCGACTTTGCTTATGAAATACACTCCAAGATAGGCAATCATGCAAAATACGCCATAATAAACGACCAGCTCTCGTCCATATTCACGGAACTGCAACACGGCGACAGGGTTAAGATAGGCACATCGGAAGAGACGCACCCCAACCCTGAATGGTTGAACCATGCCGTCAGTTACAAGGCATTACAGCGGGTAAGGCAGTATTTGCGGAGGGCTTTGAAGAACGAAAGTCCCGAAAAATTCAGATACCGCCTGTGCAAGATTTGCGAGCCTCTGCCCGGCGATGAAGTCGTAGGCTTCCACACGGAAGACAACCGTATAATGATACACAAATGCAACTGCGAAATCGCAATATCGGAAGCCGCACAGCAGGGCGACATAATAGAGTCGGTTGAACTGACGCCCACTCCCCGTTGCGTATACCCTGTTACCATTATAATAAAAGCCGTAAACCGCGACGGCTTCCTGCTGGACCTTATTACCGAAATATCGAAAAAGTACAAACTCAGCATAGAACGAATCAAGAGCATCACCACAGACGAGATAATAGACTGTACGATAGTAATATACGTACACTCCATAAATGAGCTGAAGAAAGTGGAGGACGGCATCAGGCAAATGAAGAACATCTATGAAATAAGGCATATAACCCATGCCATGAAAGTATGATGTGCATACACCCTGCCGAATAAAGAGCGGCACGTTGCGCCCGGCCGGGACATGCAGCGTGCCGCTCTTATCATGCCGGTATGCGCAGTCAGGCACACGAATCCGCCTTCACATGCCCCGGCATCCGGAAAATACGGTAAAGATGGCGTTAATGCGAAGCTTCGGAGCAGTCTCCGTCCGCAACACATCTGAAAATCACAATCCTGTTCCAGTTGTTATGGTCGGGATAAGGCTGCGTATTGCCGCCTCCGGCCTCTATGCTGAGCCTGTCAGAGGGAATTCCGTATTTGTCGGCAAGAACCGAGGCCACTGCACCGGCTCTGTCGCGGCTCAGCTTTTCATTGAATTCGGGAGTACCGGTATCTTTGTCGGCATACCCTGTTACAACAACCCTGTAACCGGGGTTCTGTTTCATCCACTGCGCAATATTATAGACATTCACCATTTCGCGGGGTGTAATCTCGGCGCTGTTTATGGAGAAACGCACCGCCGACGTCAGACTCGCACTGCACGGCTTGACGGTCTTTACCACTACTTCCGGGGTCGGCGCCGGCGCTTTGATACGGGCCGCGGCTTTCCGGCAGGAATCGAGCGAAGCCCTGAGCCTGTTCACTTTCGCATTCATGGCCTCCAGTGCGAACTCTTCCTCGACCGGATTGTACGACTTGAATTTCGTCCCGCCGAAATTTATCGCAAGGCCCCCAAGGATGGAAAAGATTGCCTCTGCACGTTTGCTGCGTATCACGCCGTTAAAGTTGTCCGAAACAATATCGGCCCTCCCCTCTGCGTAAAGGTCCGCATACCTGCAAAGCCTGAAACCGAACCTTATGCCTCCGGTTCCGGCCATACTGAAAGTTTTTCCCGACAGAGAGTTCTTGAAAGCATATGCCGTGGAAACGCCGACAAACGGAATTACAGAAACTATGCGGTACGGGTCATATCCGCCTATGGTATTGGTCATATCCCACAGGAAATCGGCCGAAATCACAACATCCTTGTAATATACCATGTCTTTTTCAGAAGGGTATCGCGAACGGAGCTCCCCGCCTGTTGCCGCAAGGCGCAACCCCCAGTATGGAGAGAACCACTTTCCTAAATCCACTGCCATAGCCAGGGAAAACTGCAACCTCCCCTTATGCTCCGACAACAGGGTCTGTGTCCCCGCTCCTACCGACATAAACCAATTATCGCGGAAATACGGAGAATAATAATACGTCCTTCCGCTGGGGACGAAATCAACAACCATAATCTCTTCCTCCAAAACAGCCTCATTCTGAGCGTTGGTTTTATTTGCTGCAAATATTGCCGAAACAGCAAACAAGAAAACCGCAAATCGTCTGGTATCCATAGCTTTTACAATTAACAAGAGAATTTAAACTCTTCTATTTAAACAGAGCCGGGATATTTTGGTTCAGAATTTTAAAAAGGAAAAACGGCAAGAGGAGATACCGGACACCGGAGAGGACACGTTAACCGGGCAATTTTTTCGGGCAAAAAAACAGCCCCGAAAGCGTATGACGGCTTTCGGGGCCAGAGTTATTCTTTAATCCGGTATTTCAAAGATACGGCGGGCGGGACCGGCAGAATATCCCTGTACTCCGTACAACGGAATATTCAGAAGCGGAAACTCAAGAATGCGCGGTATCCGCGGAATTTGGTTTTAGAAGGCGAATCGGATTCATCATCTCCGCCGAATGTCTTGTACTTGCAGTTACCGAAACGGGCTTCGACACCCAATCCTATGCAATGGTACGATACGGCTCCCCCGCTTACGAAATAGGTAGCATAATTGCCGTAAAACTCACCGTCCTCGACCAGCAGCGAAAAAGTCGGCGCATACCTGAAGTATGCCTCTATGTGCATTTTACCTACCGGATATACATGAAAGGACGGCCCTATCTGCATGGCTATGTCGGCCTGATGGTCGGTCATCTCGTAATCATAATAATCATCTATCCTGTAATTCCACAAGTCGCCTACCAGCGTACCCATATTGTAGCTGTAATAGGTATAGTTCAAATCGAGCCATGTTGCATCGAGCCCGATATAGAGCATGTTGGCTATCGGTTTTTTATGCAGGTAAAAACTTTTACCCACCGTCAGGGCTGCCCCGTACTTGCTTTTAATCTCAAGGTCATTGCCGGAGTTGCCGTCAGGCTGCATTTTCGTCGAAGAATACGACAAGCGGAAATACTTCTTTCTCAAGTTGACGGTTTCTGCGGGAATTACTGAAACGGCCTCTCCTGCATCGCCGGTAGACGCCTGGTTCTCCAGCATATCGGCTACCCCCTGCGCATAACCGCCGGATACGAGCAATAAGGAAACGAGGAAAAAGCAAATGGTCTTTTTCATAATTTCAATCTGTATTTGTACAACAACTGTTTTCAGCGTGCAAATTTAAATATTTACATCCAAATACTGTTATTTTCACCAAACATATATGCAAAATGACTTAACGGCACATGGGCCGGTAATACCGGAAGCCGCCGGACGAATTTTCATACATGCCCATAACCCCTTTATTATTGCCTGCGCCTTTCCATTTCTGCCATTAATTTAGTAACTTTGCAACCCGATATTCTTTAAGCAAAAGCGATACTGCACTACTCATGAAAAAACAAATTGCCATTTTGGGTTCTACCGGATCTATAGGCACACAGGCTTTGGAAGTAATAGCGGAGAATCCGGAAATGTTTGAAGCCTATACACTTACAGCCAACAACAATGCAGATCTGCTTATTGAACAGGCCAAAAAGCATATTCCTGAATCTGTTGTAATAGCCAATGAGTCCCTGTACGGGAAAGTCAGGGATGCATTGAAAGAGTATCCGGTAAAAGTGTATGCCGGAAGCGATGCAATAGCCCAGGTCGCCGAATCGGGACCGGTCGATACCGTAATTACGGCAATGATGGGATACTCGGGCCTGTACCCGACAATCAAGGCCATAAAAAGCGGCAAGCGTATCGCACTGGCCAATAAAGAGACTCTGGTTGTTGCCGGAGAGCTGATAAACTCACTGGCCTCGGAATACCGCAGCGAAATAATACCTGTCGATTCGGAGCATTCCGCAATATTCCAATGCCTTGCAGGAGAAGAATACAACAGGATAAGCAAAATATTCCTTACGGCATCGGGCGGGCCCTTTCTGAAATACACAAAAGCCGAACTGCAAAATGTTACGAAAGCCGAAGCACTGAAACACCCGAAATGGAATATGGGAGCCAAGATAACTATCGATTCGGCCACAATGATGAACAAAGGGTTTGAAATGATAGAGGCAAAATGGCTTTTCGGCGTTGCCCCCGATGACGTAAAGGTTGTTATACACCCCCAGTCCATAATCCACTCAATGGTCGAATTTGAAGACGGGGCAGTCAAGGCTCAACTCGGAATCCCCGATATGAAACTCCCTATAGCCTATGCCCTGTCCTATCCTGCGAGAGTATGCTCCGACAGGAGGAGACTTACGGTAGAAGACTTTGCATCGATGCGTTTTGAAGCCCCCGATACCGACAAGTTCCCGTTACTCGGCTACGCATACGAAGCGATACGCTGCGGGGGCAACACACCCTGCATAATGAACGCCGCCAACGAAATAGCGGTTGCGGCATTCCTCAGCGACAGGATAAGGTTTACCGATATAGAGAAACTCGTATATACGGCGTTGGATAAAGGGACGCATATCGCCGCTCCCGGCTACGAAGACTATGTAGCGACCGATACGGAAGTACGTAAATCGACCGAAGAGAACATAAAGAGACTAACATTACAATAATCGCACATATATGGAAGCATTCTGGATAAGAGCGTTGCAACTGATAGTGAGCCTTTCGCTGCTTGTAATAATACATGAATTCGGGCACTTTCTGTTTGCAAGGATGTTCAAAGTAAGGGTTGAGAAATTCTACCTTTTCTTCAATCCATGGTTCACCCTGTTCAAGTTCAAGCCAAAAAACAGCGAAACGGAATACGGGATAGGCTGGCTCCCGCTCGGCGGATATGTAAAGATTTCGGGCATGATAGACGAGTCGATGGATAAAGAGCAGATGAAGCAGCCGGCCAAACCGTGGGAGTTCCGCTCGAAACCGGCATGGCAAAGACTGCTGATAATGGTTGGCGGAGTAATGTTCAACTTCATACTCGCGCTGCTCATATACTCCATGATTACATACAAATGGGGCAATACGTACATTCCGGTGGAAAACGTGGAGAACGGTTTTTCCTATTGCCATGAAGCGACAAAGGCCGGTTTTGAAATGGGCGACATACCGGTATATGCCGATGATTTTAAGATCAAGACAATGGACGGGGATGCCATAAGGGCCATAGCCGAAGCCAAAACCGTTACCGTAAAAAGAGACGGGAAACTTGTTACGATAAAAATGCCGGAAGACTTCATGCTGAAACTGGTCGGCTCGCAGGAGCGGTTCGCCACATACCGCTATTCGCCAGTAATAAAGGAAGTAATGCCCGGAAGCGGAGCGGAAAAGGCCGGATTGAAGGCCGGAGACGTAATATGGTCCGTCAACATGTACCTCACAAAAGAACTTCCGCAATTTTACGAACAGCTGGACAGGTGCAACCCCGGAGACACGATAGACCTTGTGGTTCTGTCAGACAGCGGATACCTGTATAAAAAAGCCGTATTGAACCAGGAAAAGAAACTCGGCATAATGTTAAAATCCCTTACCGAAGTATATACGCCCGTTACGGAAAAGTATTCGTTCTGGGAATCATTCCCGGTAGGGATAAAACAGGGTTTCAAGACATTGGGCGGCTATGTCAGTGATTTCAAATACGTATTCACCAAAGAAGGAGCAGAAAGCCTGGGCGGTTTCGGCACGATAGGGAGCATCTTCCCTCCGGTTTGGAACTGGGAGGCATTCTGGAGCATGACAGCATTCCTTTCCATAATACTTGCATTCATGAACATACTGCCTATTCCCGCATTGGACGGAGGCCACGTAATGTTCCTGCTTTACGAGGTGATAACGCGCCGCAAACCGAGCGACAGGTTTCTGGAATATGCCCAGACCACGGGAATGATACTGCTGCTGGCCCTGCTGATATTCGCAAACGGTAACGATATAATAAGGCTGTTCAAATAAACGGAGAAACAGGTGGACAATAAAAGCATAATACTGAAACGGGGAAAGGAAGAATCGCTCAAACGCTTTCATCCATGGATATTCTCCGGGGCGATAGAACGGATAGACGGAGCAGTGGAAGAAGGCGACACTGTAAACGTATACTACAACAACGGCGGTTTTGCCGCAAAAGGGCATTACCAGATAGGCAGCATAGCGGTACGCATACTGACATTCAACGATATGGAACCCGATTACGGATTCTATCGCAGCCGCATTCAAAAAGCCCTTGAAATGCGGCTAAATGCAGGAATAGCATTCAACGGGAAAAGCGACTGTTTCCGGCTTGTCCACGGCGAAGGCGACTGGCTTCCGGGCCTAGTAATAGACATATACGGAAAAACAGCCGTAATGCAGGCGCATTCCGCCGGAATGCATTTCGCCCGAGAAAAGATAGCCGATGCCATAACAGAAGTAACCGGAGGGAAAGTAGAGAACGTCTATTACAAATCCGACACCACCCTTCCCTACAAAGCCCAGCTGGACCCGCAAAACGAATATATCCGCGGAAAATATGCCGGTAATACGGCAACGGAAAACGGTCTGCTGTTTTATGTAGACTGGTTGAAAGGGCAAAAAACCGGTTTCTTCCTGGACCAAAGGGACAACAGGGCGTTATTGGAAAGCTACTCAAAAGGGCGCAATGTCCTGAACATGTTCTGCTACACGGGAGGTTTCTCGTTCTATGCCATGCGCGGAGGAGCATTGAAAGTCGATTCGGTAGACAGCTCGGCAAAAGCGATTGACCTTACGGAAAAGAACGTAGAACTGAATTTTCCCGGCGATATCCGACACAAAGCGTATGTGAAGGATGCCTTCAAGTTCCTCGACGACACCTCCAGGGATGAATACGACCTAATCATACTCGACCCGCCGGCCTTCGCAAAACACCGCAATGCGCTGCACAATGCGCTGCAAGGGTACAAGAGGCTCAATGTAAAGGCATTTGAGAAAATCCGCAGCGGAGGCATAATATTTACGTTCTCGTGCTCGCAGGCCGTGTCGAGAGAACAATTCAGGCTTGCCGTGTTCAGCGCGGCAGCCATATCGGGCAGGAAAGTGAGGATACTGCACCAGATGTCGCAGCCCGCCGACCACCCGGTAAACATTTACCACCCCGAAGGCGAATACCTGAAGGGGCTTGTACTTTATGTTGAATAAACCATACGGCAAAAAATCAGGAAATATGAAAAAAATAATATTTATGGCAGCTACCGCATTGCAAATAATATCGGCATCGCCCCTAATGGCCAAAAGGAGCCATGGAGCGGAAACGTTCAACTACAACGTTGACAAGTTCGCAGACCTGCAGATTCTCCGCTACAGGGTCCCCGGCTTCGAGCAGCTTACCACACGGCAGAAAATGTACATATACTATCTTACCGAAGCTGCACAGTGCGGAAGGGATATTCTTTTCGACCAGAACGGGAAATACAACCTTGCAATCCGCAGGACACTGGAGAGCATATACAGGAACTACAAAGGCGATACCGCAAGCGAAGACTACAAGGCTTTCGTCGTATATCTGAAACAGGTATGGTTCGCCAACGGGATACACCACCACTACTCTACCGACAAATTTACCCCTGCATTTTCGGAAGAATTCCTTGTGAAAGAGGTAAAAGCCCTGCCGGCCGGGGAATTGCCGCTGAGAGACGGTAAGACGGCCGACGATTTGCTGGCGGAAATACTTCCCGTAATCTTCAACCCCGAGGTCATGCAAAAGAGGGTCAATCTTGCGGCCGGAGACGACCTTATAAAAACCTCCGCCTGCAACTACTACGACGGAGTAACCCAACAGGAAGCCGAAGAGTTCTACAATGCCATGCGCGATACCACGGACACCCAGCCGATATCGTACGGGCTGAACAGCCGTCTTGTAAAACGCGACAGGAAAATATACGAAGAGACTTATAAAATAGGGGGCAGATACGGCGAAGCCCTGGAAAAGATTGTGGAAAACCTTGAAAAAGCCAAAGAGTTTGCAGAAAACGATGCCCAGAAAGAGATAATAGAAACCCTCGTGGAATTCAACCGCAGCGGCGATTTGAAGACCTTCGACGAATATTGCATAAAATGGGTTGAAGAACTGAGCGGTACCGTCGATTTCATATGCGGGTTTACCGAAGTATACGGCGACCCGCTCGGGCTTAAAGGGAGCTGGGAGAGTTCCATAAACTTCAAGAACCACGACGCATCGGAGCGTACCGACATAATAAGCAGGAATGCTCAGTGGTTTGAAGATCACTCCCCTGTTGACGACAGGTTCAAGAAGGAGAAGGTAAAAGGGGTTTCGGCAAAAGTAATAACTGTTGCTATGCTCGGAGGCGACTGCTACCCGAGCACGCCGATAGGGATAAACCTCCCCAATGCCGACTGGATAAGGCGCGACCACGGTTCAAAATCGGTAACGATAGAAAACATAACCGAGGCGTACGACGCGGCATCGCAAGGGACCGGGTTCAACGATGAGTTCATCCCCGATGAACATACGCGCAGGCTTGTTGCCGAATACGGTTTTGTAGCCGACAACCTGCATACAGACCTGCACGAATGCCTCGGGCACGGGTCGGGCAAAATGCTGCCCGGTGTAGAATCGGATGCATTGAAAGCTTACAGTTCCACGCTTGAAGAGGCTCGCGCAGACCTGTTTGCCCTCTACTACATGGGCGACAAGAAAATAATGGAACTCGGCCTGTTGCCCGACAAGGATGCATACAAGGCCGAATACTACAAGTACATGATGAACGGGCTTATGACGCAGCTTACAAGGATACGCCCCGGAGACAACATAGAAGAAGCCCACATGCGCAACCGTCAGCTTATAGCCCGGTGGGCAATGGAACAGGGAGAGGCGGACAAAGTTGTGGAAATAAAGAATATGAACGGCAAGCGATACGTTGTCGTGAACGACTACAAGGAGTTGCGCAACCTGTTCGGGAAACTTCTGGCAGAAATACAGCGAATAAAATCGGAAGGGGATTACGAAGCGGGCAAGAACCTCGTTGAAAAATATGCAGTAAAGGTCGATGCCGACCTGCACAATGAAGTGCTGGAAAGATACCGGAGTCTGGGAATAGCTCCGTACAAAGGGTTTGTTAACCCGCGATACACCCTTGTAAAAGATGAAAACGGCACTGTTACGGACGTAACGGTATCGTACAATGAAGGGTATGCCGAACAGATGCTCCGTTATGCCCGGGAGTACTCTTTCCTGCCGACTTATAACGACTGACTGAAATGACACCTGAAGAAACGGTAAAGAAGATAAAGGCCGAGTTCCGGCGCGGGATGAACGGGGTGGTAGCGTCGAGCATGAGAGAAAAAGGGGTCAGCTACAAGTTGAACTTCGGGCTTACGCTCCCAATTCTCAAGGAGATATCCGGGCACTACCCGAAAGATGCCGATATTGCGGAAAGTCTATGGAGGGAAGATATAAGGGAGTCCCGGCTGTTGGCCCCGATGTTGTATCCCGCTGAAGATATGGGAACGGAAACTGCCAAACGCTGGATATCCGAAATTCCCAACACCGAAGTTGCCGATATTTGCGTCATGTTCCTGTTGAGCAAACTGCCGTATGCGAAAGAGCTTGCATATGCGTATTCCGCCTCGGGAAGGGAACTGGACAACTACATATCGCTCTCGCTCTTCAACAGGCTGGCTATGGGCGGGGAAATAACAGAGGAAGAGAGGTCCGATATAGAAGCGGTGGCGGAACGCCATATAACAGGGCCTTCGCCGGCATTGGCTATTGCGGCGATGCGCCTGTTGGACAGGTTCCGGTAAAAGACACAAGCGCCGCGATATTATATACCGCCCCCCGGGCATAACTCTGGCATGCAGTATGAAAGAGACTGAACGGAACAAAAGGATATACAAGATTACCGTAATAGGGAGCATAGTAAACCTGCTTCTTATCGTATTCAAGTTCACTGCCGGAATATTGGGGCGCAGTTCGGCAATGATTGCCGATGCCGTACATTCGCTGTCGGATTTCATAACCGATGTCATAGTAATCGCTTTCGTAAAAATATCTGGAAGGCCCAATGACAAGGACCACGAGTACGGACACGGGAAATACGAAACCCTTGCTGCACTTCTGATAGGCGTAATACTGTTGCTTGTAGGGCTCGGCATAGCATACGGCGGCATTACGTCGATAATATCGGCAATAAGGGGAGAATCCCTTCAGGCTCCGGGCATGATAGCCCTTATAGGGGCATTGGCATCTATCGTACTGAAAGAGGTGCTGTACCAGTATACGGTAATGGAAGGACGCAGGCTAAAGTCGGATGCGGTAATAGCGAATGCATGGCACCACAGAAGCGATGCCATGTCGTCGGTTGCATCGGCGACAGGTATTGGCGGGGCTATTCTGCTTGGGGACAAATGGACAATCCTCGACCCCGTGGCAGGAGTTCTGGTAAGCATCTTCATAATAATAACATCCCTGCAACTTATAAAGCCGTCGTTGGACGAGCTTATGGAGCGGTCATTGCCCGAAAGCACCGAACTCGAGATAAGAAAAATCGTAGAGGGCTTTAACGGCGTATACAACTTCCATAACCTGTATACGCGGAAAATAGGCGAATATTACGCAATAGAGTTTGCGATATGCATGGATGCCAAAGTATCGGTTAAAGAGGCGCACGAAACAATCTGCATTATCGAGGACAGGTTACGTGAACGGTTCGGCAACAATACCCACATAATGATACATGTGGAGCCGCTTGATGAAACATGTAGCTGAACCGTTGCCCGGCCGTAACGCCGTTGCCGGACACATATACACCGGAAATCACCCTGCACACACAAATTCATTCTTGTCCCCCTGGGGGGATAACGCCCCGGGGCTTTCGGTTACCGCAATAAAACAGGTGCGGACGCCAACGGTGTTCCTGCCATCGACGCCCGCCCATTGCCACAGGCATCTATCTGTAGCGTGCAGCCCCTGCCCCTCCCTATCTGTACGACTCTTTGTATATGGAAAGCACCTCTTCGTCTGACAGCAAATGGGGGTCGAGGGCAAAAAGGTTGCCTACGGTACGTCTGGCTATTTCCAAAAAACGCGGGATATCACCCTCCTTTACTCCGTAATCCGACAATCTTATATCGTCCACCCCGCACTGCTTCTGCATGGCAGCCAACGCTTTCAGGAAGTCTTTCGGAGACGATGCCTTACTGCCAGTCATGGCTTCGGCCATTTTCTTATATTTTGCAGGGTGGTCGTTGACAAAACGGCTGAAATATGCAAGCGATATTGATATCAGACCCGCTCCGTGAGGCAGATTCCCGTATACGGCACTCATGGCATGTTCCATGGAGTGTTCCGACGTGCAACACGATGTAGCCTCTACCATTCCGGACAAGGTGCTTGCCAGTGCCACATCCGTACGCGCCTCTATGTCCGAGCCGTCTGCGACGGCTTTGGGCAAAGACTTTGCCAACAGCGAGATGCTTTTGAGGGCATATAAATCGCTTACAGGGGTTGCAATAGAGGCTATATACCCTTCTGCCGCATGGAAAAACGCATCGAACCCCTGGAATGCGGTAAATTTCGACGGCACGGATACCATCAGTTCGGGATCGACTATCGCAATTTGCGGAAAGAGTTCCAGAGTTCCGTAGCCTATCTTTTCATCCTTATAGGTTATGACTGTCCACGGGTCTGTTTCCGTTCCTGTCCCCGCAGTAGTAGGAATGGCGATAACCGGCAACGCCCCTTTGGGGGGCATCCCTTTACCGCTGCCACCGATGACATAATCCCAGTAATCCCCGTCATTGACAGCCATAAGGGCTATGGACTTGGCGCTGTCGATAGAACTGCCGCCACCGAGACCTATAACAAAATCGCAACTCTCCTTGCGGGCCAATGCTGCGCCCTCCATTACATGCTCTTTCACCGGGTTTGCCTGTATTTTATCGAATACCGCATATGCTATACCCTGTGCTTCAAGAGCTTTCTCCACCATTGACAAATAACCGTACTTCCGCATGGACGTACCGGACGAAATTACGACAAGAGCCTTCCTGCCGGGCAACTTCTCCG
Organism: uncultured Bacteroidales bacterium; assembly: GCA_949297125.1. Lineage (GTDB taxonomy): Bacteria > Bacteroidota > Bacteroidia > Bacteroidales > G3-4614 > Caccoplasma_A. Next base: position 3,970 of record CASFRS010000025.1, on the reverse strand, counting down.
TTGCCAGAGAATTTATGGTTCCACATCCGAAAATCAACTTTGTCGGGATCTGTTGAGTAAACTTTGCTATCATAGGATTCGTATTTTATGTTTTTGTCTGTATCGATGTTTTGGCATGTGGGCATTACAAATATATCGTACAGATTGCGAAGATTAAAGCAAAAAAAGCGTAAATATTACCATTTTATTATTATTTGCGGATATTATGTATCGGAATATAAGACATGAGCACAGTTATAGACGGCAGGAGAAAAGATAAGGAAACGGGGGCTACGGACGTACACATCATCTTTGCGACATACAATAGCGGGCACAGCATCAATTGCGCACAGGTATATTTGGATATGGCTTGAACACAACTTCACGCAGAAGTTTCAAGGCTGATACCTCCAATATAAGAAAGGCAGGGCGCCTATCCTTCCATATACGGATAAACACCCTGCCTGACCTGCCGTAATACGGCATACGTGCCGGACAATACTGATGCTCACATCCCTTTCATGCCCAAATGCGTCCTTGCTTATTTGCTCTCTTCGTCGCCGTACCACCAATCGGATATGCGGGACATAGGCCCGGCGCCTTCCCTTCCGTCCAGTTCCCTATCGACGGTACATGCCGCAATCATAAATGCCGATATTGCGAGCAAAAATACCCTTTGTATCGCCTCTGCCATATATCGCCGCTTATATTACAAGACCGCCAATGATTTCCTGCACCGAATGGCATCCCTGGCGGACGAGGTATTCTTCTATGCCTTTTACTACTTTTTCCGAAATGGCCGGGTCTATAAAATTCGCCGTACCTATTTCAACGGCCGTCGCACCAGCCAACAGAAATTCAACGGCATCGGTTGCCGATGATATTCCTCCCAGTCCTATGACCGGAATCTTGACCGATTTCGCCACCTGCCATACCATGCGCAATGCTATCGGCTTCACACATGCACCGGACAGGCCCCCTGTTACCGTAGACAGGAGAGGCCGCCTTTTCTCGGCGTCTATGGCCATACCCAACAGCGTATTTATAAGCGATACGGAATCGGCTCCTTCACTTTCGGCGGCACGCGCTATCTCGGTTATATCCGTTACGTTAGGCGAAAGTTTTACAATAAGCGTTTTGTCATATGCCCGCCTTACCGCACCGACAACCTCCTCTACACTTCGCGAGGATGTCCCGAAAGCCATTCCGCCCTCTTTAACGTTGGGGCAGGATATATTAAGTTCTATTGCCGGAATCGCGTCGAGCACAGAGAGCTTTTCCGCTACGGCAACGTAATCGGCCACGGTCGAGCCCGATACATTTACAACTATTGCCGTATCTATCTCCTTTATCTTGGGATATATCTCTTTTATAAAATAATCCACGCCCTTGTTCTGCAACCCTACGGCATTCAGCATTCCCGACGAGGTCTCTGCCATTCGTGGATAAGGGTTGCCTTCCCTCGGCAAAAGCGTCGTTCCTTTTACCACTATGCCGCCGAGCGACGAAAGGTTGACAAAATCCCCGAACTCAAGCCCGTATCCGAATGTCCCCGAGGCTGTCATGACGGGGTTCTTAAGTTTAAGCCCCTTTATATTTACATTTAAATTAACCATTGCAACTTGTTTATATTAAATACCGGACCCTCCTTGCATACACAAACATTACCGTTTACGGTATTTTCCACACAGCAGAGACACGCGCCCAAACCGCAAGCCATTTCATTTTCGAGAGACACCTCGCAGTCCAGACAGAGGCGGGAAGCCAGTTTCGCTACCGCAACCATCATGGGACGAGGACCGCAGCAATACACTTTGGCATAAGTCTCCTTCTGCCACAGCGTATGGTTGGTTACAAACCCTTTTTCTCCGGCAGAACCGTCCTCTGTTGTACAATAAGTCTTGGATATGGCCTCGAATTCGGCTTTCTGAAGCAAATCCTTTTCACTCCTTGCACCCAACAGGAACTCCGGCTCATACCCCAGCCTTTTCAATTCGGCGCCCAAATAAAGCAGAGGAGCCACGCCAACTCCTCCTCCGACAAGTAGGAGCTTTCCGCCTTTATCCTCCGGGAACGAAAACCCGTTCCCCAACGGGTAGATTATATTCACAATACTTCCCGCAGGCATTTCCGACAGACGGACGGTTCCCGCGCCCACCTGCTGGACGAGCAGCCACAGTTCATTTCTTTCCCTGTCAATATAATTAATGGATATCGGGCGTCTCAGATATGTTTTCGGTTCGCCGTCTATCCTTACTTCCACAAACTGTCCGGGTTCGGCAGGGGGCAACAGCGTCCCGTCCGAAGGGGAGAGTTTCATCAACGCATGCTTTGTGTTTATACGGACATTCTCCTTCACAAGCATATCAAGGATATACTTCTTCATATAATCTCTTTCTGTATCGCTTACTGCATGTCAAAGCGGTATTCCATACCCGGAAATACGCGCTGGGGAACGGGCATTCCGCCAACTCCTCCTGAAATAGCAAAAGTAATAAATTAAGAGCAAAGAACTATATGCGGCGGCTATAAAATAACAAAAACTCCGTTCGGGAGGAACTGTGGTAATCCAAAGCCTTGAATGACGGACGGAGAAAACGGAACAGGCATCCGCACACTTCCGGCACTCGATAAAGGAAGGATGCGTATAGCCGGGAAGAGGCACTTTTGTGCAACCGGCGGCTTGTATGCGATATCCTCCGGCTACCGTCCGGTTTTATAAACACACAAGGCGGGTTTATGCAAAGTGTGGCGGGACTTTGCGGATGAGGCTATCTATCGGTATCGGGTTTATATATTTCAAACGTATTGTCGCTATAAAACAGTATTATTTTATCTATTTTTCTGACAGCCGATTTTATTGATTCTGTTTCCGTTGAAATCCCGTCTGCCTCTGTTGGCCCTTCTAACGGCTTATTGTCAGGAAGTTTCACGGTTCCATACGGCAAATTCAAGCCGTTTTCCTTTGAATATTCCGGACCGGATTCACCCTCGCCCGGAATATCAGGCAGAGATTTAAAAAGATCGCCGTTTATTTCTGGCCCGGCATGCGACGATACTGGAATTCCCGACTCACCTTCGCCAAACATAAGCCAGTTTACGGAAATATCGGGAAGAGCATTATGGATTTTTACTATAATCTCTTTGCTTACATCGTTCCTCCCGCTAAGGCAATGCGAAAGGGTAGACCTTTTTATGCCTACCATATCCGCAAACTCCCCGTCGGAGAGTTTCAAGGCTGTTATTATTTCTCTTATCCTGTTATTCATGTTTACAAATCTGAATTTCACATTTACGGCTCTACAATACAAATGTAAACAAAAAGTCTGTTCCCTGCAAATCACATTTATACATACAATATGGATTACATTTGTATAACACAAACCGGAAAGAAGCCTAAGAAGAGTTGTTTAGATTAAAGTTTTAATCTATATTTACAATACTAATATAATGATATATAGATATTTAGTATATAACAAACAGCCACAAAATGCCATTTTTGAGGTCAATTATACTGTGCATACATGTATTATATGTATAGCATATATATACTATATATCTGATTATCTGATATATAAAAGTCAGCAATATGATAAACTAAAAAAATATAACCGGGTATATATTATTGGAATTTACATATGCTCGCACTTACAACTATCGTGAATAGGTTTGCTGACAAATGTAATTCGCATTGCCTTCCATCAAATACAACCTATCGGACAGATAATCGTATTTCACATTTGGAAAACAAACACATTATTAACAACTTGTTGATTAAAGGTTTTCACTACTGTCCCGTAAAAGTTGATAAATAGTTCTTTGAAATTATTGAAATATAGTCAATTACGTGGTTTCTTGAGATGAAACGGACTTGATTTTGCAACTTTGCAGTCTAATACAAATGGCTGCTATGTTCCAAGACAAATACGTATTCTCTCAATTAACCGCTTTTCTGAACAGGACTCAGTTCAACAACTATGTTCGCAAGTAT
>CASFRS010000024.1 GCA_949297125.1 uncultured Bacteroidales bacterium | reverse complement strand
TTGCATCCGAAGAGTTACTTGAACAAGCAAAGCGATGCAGACCACGGCAATTGGAACGGTTGCCAACTCATTACCCGAAAACGAGGTAATTCTTCTAACTCTCTTGATTTCAAAGGGGTATATCCTTTTTGCAGAATTACTAAATATATTTCACATACCAACACGCCCCGACTGAAATAAATGGCATCTTTCCCTTAACGGAATGTTTTTTTACGCCTTTTCCTTTCGGCCAACCCCCGATATAAAGTGCGACAACTGCCGTAGCCCCAACTGCACATAATCCTGCAAATAGTCCTCGGGGCTGACAACCTCCCCATTCCACTCCACTATATCGATGTCGAGTATTACGACCCCGCGTTGCTTGTCGCCTTTTGTCCGTCCCGCTTCGGCTTCCATTCGCTTGAATGCTGCGCGAAGTTCATCAAAGGACTTACCGGTTTCGGCCACACCCACGCAATTGTGATAGTTCGGCTGCGGTATTACGCTTACCGGTACAGTTTCATAACACGACGAAAATTCCACCGAATCGACCATACCCCGTATCTTTTTGCAACACTCCACAACCATATTTTCACTTTCAGGGATATTCGACCCTATCCCTATTACTGCGCGGTTCATATTTTTCCGATATTATTTATGCCTGCAAAATTAACTGTTTTATTGAACACTCTCTCCCGTCAGTCCGGGATATACCGGTGCGGGGAGACGCAACGCCTAACGTTCCCCCTGTCCCGAACGGAGGGTGAAGACCGTAATCTCGGGGTATGCTCCTATACGGGCGGGAAACAGCGTACACCCTATCCCGTCATTCACATACAGGAAACGGCCGTCTTCCTCGTACAGCCCGCTCCAGCGTTCATGCATCAGCGATGCCGGCGATATGCTGTGCCCGAAGAGGTTTATCTTGAACTGCATTGCGTGTACATGCCCGGACATGGTGAGGTCTATATTGCTCGTGGCAAGCACCGTATCCCAATGCCCGGGATCGTGCGTCAGGAGAATCTTGTATTTGTCATCATACAGTGCGTGGTAAGCCGCTGGAAGGTCGCCGTACCGCTTGAACGGAGGCTTGCCCCAATTCTCCACCCCTATCAGCACCACCGTATCGGCCGCGGCGGTAATCTCGACACTGGCATTGTTCAGCATAACCCACCCCATACGCGCCTGGTTGCTTTTCATCTGCTGCATGTTCCGCTCTTTTGCTTCGGCCGACGGCCAACTGTAATAGTCGCCGTAATCATGGTTGCCGAGTATGGAATAGACCCCGTTCTTTGCCCTGAAACGCGACAGGTTTTTCATGTACGGCGTCATTTCATCGGCGCGTATGGAAACCAGATCGCCGGTAAAACAGACAATATCGGGCTTGTACGAATTTACCGTATCCACCATCCGGTTGATGAAGGCCGTATCGCCGTACAGCGTCTTCAAATGCAAATCGGATATCTGGACTATCTTATACCCGTCGAATGCCGACGGTATTTTAGGGGAAACTATTTCAACCTCCGCTACACGGAAATGCTTTCTCACGAACAGCGTACTGTACAGCAACATAAACGGCAATATGCATGCAGCCACTGCAGAGACGGGGGTGAACACCTTGAGAGGGCGCGCTTTGAAGAGTTTCGGCAGATAATCCAACGGGGAAATTGCCAGAAAAATGATTTTCGGGACCGACAACATGAAAAAAGCCAGTATTATCATTTCCAGATAATACATCAACAGATCGAACTTCTTGTTGTAGACGAAAAGCATCAATACGGTAAAGAGTATATATACCGCCGTATTGATTGTCCATATAAGCGCCCGCCGCCAACCCTGGCGAAACCTGTCGGGCAACCGCCTTACTATATAAATGTCGGCCGCCACGTTCAGCAGCAACAAAACAAACACTGCCACCAATGATACCCGCATACGCTATTCCTGTAAACTATTATTCTAACCCCGCCTGATCCTCTACTCCGTTTCACCTTCCCGACAACCCGCCCTCCGGGCAGAAGAAAAACCGAAATAACCGAAAGCGGCTGTTTTCAGCTCACTATGCCGGGCCGAATCCTGTCTTAGATAAAAACCAAAGATAGAAAATTTTATTCACAGGCATATAACAGAAATTTATTTTTGAAACGAAAAGCGAGTTTTTCCGCAACCGTACACGACATGCTTCCCGACAAAACCGCATTTACGGAACAGGAGGGCACGCAGGTGTAGGACAGGGATTATTTTTCATATTGCCGGTTCAACGGATTATGAAATTATTCTTATCTTTGCCGCAGAACGGCAAAAACAAGATGCACTCGGCATAACCGAACCTTTTCCTGTTTTTCCATGCCTCCGTTTGCATTGCTTTGGCGTAGAAACAGCAACGCCCGGAATAGAATTAACATCTGAAATTATATGAACTGGTTACAAGATTTGATTACCAACCCCGGTATAGCCAACACCGTTTTGCTGTACTCCTTCATTATCGCTGCCGGGGTATGGTTAGGGAAAAGAAACATATTCGGAGTCTCTCTCGGAGTTACGTTTGTTCTGTTCGTGGGGCTTCTGGTCGGGCATCTGGGATTTTCGGTAAATCAGGATATACTGCAATTCGCAAGGGAATTCGGGTTGATCCTGTTCGTGTACTCGATAGGTTTGCAGGTTGGCCCGGGTTTCTTCTCATCGTTCAAGAAGGGAGGAATGACGCTCAATATGCTGGCCATGATGGTTATAGCACTGAATATCGGCGTCCTGCTGGTTATATATTACACCACCGATGCCAGCATGTCCGATCTTGTGGGCGTACTTTCGGGTGCAGTTACCAATACGCCGGGGCTCGGTGCGGCCCAGCAGGCCCTGGAACAGCTCGGCATGGAAAAGGAGGTTTCCGATATTGCGTCGGGTTATGCCGCTGCATACCCGCTTGGCGTTATCGGCATAATACTCTCCATGTATGTCATAAAAGCTGTATTCAAGATAAATACCGACAAGGAGAGCAAGGATATTGAAAAGGAGACCGAAGCGAGCATCCCGAAAACTCTCGTGGTTACTTTCCATGCGGAGAACAAAATGATATACGGGAAAACCATAAAGCAACTGTTGGATTTCCTCGGAAGGAACTTTGTCATATCGAGGATGAAAAAGAAGGACGAGATAATAATCCCCCACTCCACTACCGTAATAGAGGAGGGCGATTATCTGCTCGTAGTCCTGTCGCAACAGGACGAAGAGGCCCTTGAAACGATAATAGGGAGCAAGGTGGACATGGACCTTGAAGCGATAAACACCCCCGTGGTTTCCCGCAGAATCCTTATTACCAAACCGGAATACAACGGAAGGACTATCGGGTCGTTGAGGCTTCACCTCGGATACGACCTTAACGCAACCCGCGTAAACCGCGCCGGCGTGGACCTGGTTGCAGCTCCCAACCTCAGCCTGCAGATAGGAGACCGCATCACTGTTGTAGGAAAACTGGAGGACATAAACCGCCTGGCGGACAAAATGGGTAACTCGATGAAACGATTGAACGAACCGAACATGATAACCCTGTTTGTGGGGATATTGCTCGGTATAATATTCGGAAGCATACCGTTCAGTTTCCCGGGAATGAGTTCGGCCATGAAACTCGGCCTGGCGGGCGGCCCGCTTATCGTAGCCATATTGATAGGGCGTTTCGGATACAAATTCAAGCTGATTACATACACCTCTACCGGGGCAAGCCTTATGCTGAGGGAAATAGGCATCTGCCTGTTCCTTGCAAGCGTGGGTATCTCGGCCGGAGAGAACTTCGTGGATACGATAGTAAGAGGAGACGGTCTTTGGTGGGTATTCTGGGGATTCCTGATAACAATTATCCCGCTCATAATTACAGGCATCTTTGCCCGCGGTTACTACAAAATCAACTACTGCTCGCTTATAGGACTGATTGCCGGCAGCACTACCGATCCCCCTGCCCTGGCCTATGCGAACAAAACCGCCAATAACGATGCCCCGTCGGTTGCATACTCGACGGTTTACCCGCTCACGATGTTCATGCGCGTCCTGACCGCCCAGTTGCTGATTCTGATTTTCGTCTGACGCAACCGGCATCTGCACTCCACACAAGAAGCGAAGTGCGTTCCCTGTTTCCAAAGGAACGCACTTCGCTTTTTCCATACCGTTGCCTGTTCTGTTGCCCAAGCTATCATGTCTCTGCCGTACGGGAATGGGGTATTGCCTTCTCCCGACAAGGCATTTGAAAGCCGGCCCCCCTATATACCCCGCCCGGAAACTCCGGCACGCCGCAAACCGGCCGATACTCCGTTACGCTGCCCGGCCGTTTCCTGCCGCATGGCGGAATAGCAGCGAAGAATTCCCCTCGTTATCGCCTGAAACATAAAACCCGGCGGACACCTTTTTCTCGGTTATCCGCCGGGTTGTTCCGGTTTATGTTTCCTGCGGCAATGCGCCGGAGGCTGTCTACTACTTATATTCGTCCCACGACTCTATTTCGAGGTCGTCTATGCCTTTGCGGCAGAATGCCGTTATAAAGGCCGATGCCAGACGGGAATTGGTGAGCAACGGGACGTTGAGGTCTATTGCCGCACGCCGTATCTTATACCCGTTGTCCAACTCTCCGGCCGTAAGGTTCTTGGGGATGTTCACAACCATATCAATCTCCTTGTTGTGAAGCATTTCCAATGCGCTCGGGAAACCGGTTTCATCGGGCCAGGCAACGCGCTCGGACTCAACGCCGTTCTCTTTCAGCATAATATGCGTACCGCCTGTTGCATAGAGCTTGTACCCTTTTTTCTGCAACATCTTCGCGGCATCGAGCATATCCACTTTCTGACGTGCGGAGCCTGTAGAGAGAAGGATGCTCTTTGCGGGAATCTTATACCCTACGGAAAGCATGGATTTCAGTATTGCATCATCTGTATCGTTACCCAAACACCCTACCTCGCCGGTACTTACCATATCCACGCCAAGTACGGGGTCGGCCTTCTGCAGACGGGAGAAGGAGAACTGCGAAGCCTTTATCCCGACATAATCTATATCGAACAAGTTCTTGTGCGGTTTCTCCACGGGAAGCCCCATCATTATCTTCGTAGCCAGTTCTATGAAGTTTATCTTCAACACCTTGCATATGAACGGGAAACTGCGGGAGGCACGGAGGTTGCACTCTATAACCTTTATTGCGTTCCCTTTTGCAAGGAACTGTATGTTGAACGGGCCAGATATCTGCAACTCCTTGGCTATAAGGCGGGATATGCGTTTTACCTGTCTCAGGGTCTCGACGTAGAGTTTTTGAGGCGGGAACTGTATGGTGGCATCGCCCGAATGTACTCCGGCAAACTCTATGTGCTCGCTTATGGCATAAGCTATTATCTCGCCCTTGTCGGCAACGGCGTCCATTTCAACCTCTTTGGCCTCTTCTATGAACTGGCTGACAACAACGGGGTGCTTCTTTGAAACTTCTGCAGCGAGCTGCAGGAAGCGTTCCAGTTCGTTCTTGTTGGAGCATACGTTCATTGCCGCCCCCGAAAGTACGTACGACGGACGGACGAGTACGGGGAACCCTACCTCGTCGATGAACTTGTTTATATCTTCGAGCGATGTAAGTTCGCGCCAACGCGGCTGGTCTATGCCCAAACGGTCGCACATTGCCGAGAACTTGTTGCGGTCTTCGGCATTGTCTATGCTCTGTGCCGATGTTCCCAACAGCTTTACCCCCTGTGCGTCCAGTTTGAGGGCAAGGTTATTGGGTATCTGCCCTCCGGTCGAAACTATCACCCCGTGCGGCTGTTCAAGTTCAAGTATATCCATTACACGCTCGAACGTGAGCTCGTCGAAATAAAGACGGTCGCACATATCGTAGTCGGTCGACACGGTTTCGGGGTTGTAATTTATCATTACGCTTCGCCACCCTTCCTTGCGGATTGTCTGAAGCGCGTTTACTCCGCACCAGTCGAACTCTACCGAGCTACCTATACGGTAGGCTCCCGAACCGAGAACAACTATCGAGCGGTGGTCGCCGAGGTAGTTGACATCGTTTTCCATGCCGCTGTACGTAAGATACAGATAGTTGGTCTGTGCCGGATACTCGGCAGCCAGCGTATCTATCTGCTTGACTACCGGAACTATGCCGAGCGACTTGCGGTGTTCGCGCACCATAAGTACTCCTTCATCGGGATCTACGCCTTTCAGTACGGCACGGCACACCTGGAAATCGGAGAACCCACGGCGTTTGGCAAGGCGCAGCAGGTCAACCGGAAGTTCTTCGAGCGAATTGTATTTTTCAAGCTCTTTGGCCGTATTTATTATATTCTGAAGTTTGTCGAGGAACCACTTGTCTATTTTAGTAAGCTGGTATATCTGGTCGATAGTATACCCTTTGCGCAATGCCTGGCTTATAACGAATATACGCTTGTCGGTAGGTTCCTTCAAGGCCTTGTCTATGTCGGCCACGCTCATCTCCTTGTTCTCCACAAAGCCGTGCATGCCTTGCCCTATCATTCGGAGGCCTTTCTGTATTGACTCTTCAAAGGTACGGCCTATTGCCATCACCTCGCCAACGGACTTCATGCTGCTGCCTATCTCGCGGTCCACCCCGTGGAACTTGCCGAGGTCCCAGCGCGGGATTTTGCAGACTACGTAGTCTATGGCAGGCTCGAAAAATGCCGGAGTGGTTTGCGTAACGGAGTTTTTCAGCTCAAAAAGCCCGTACCCAAGCCCCAATTTTGCGGCTACGAAAGCCAGGGGATACCCTGTTGCCTTGGAGGCCAGTGCGGAGGAACGGCTCAAACGGGCGTTTACCTCTATAACCCTGTAGTCTTCCGACATGGGGTCGAGAGCATACTGCACGTTGCATTCGCCCACTATTCCTATGTGGCGTATTATTTTCAACGACAACGCCCTCAACTTCTGCCACTCGCTGTTGTTCAGCGTCTGCGAGGGGGCTATCACTATGCTCTCGCCGGTGTGTATGCCCAGCGGGTCGAAGTTCTCCATGTTGCAGACGGTTATACAGTTGTCATACCTGTCTCGCACCACTTCGTACTCTATCTCCTTCCACCCTTTGAGCGATTTCTCCACAAGTATCTGCGGTGAGAACGAGAAGGCTTTTTCAGCCAGGCGGTTGAGTTCCTCTTCATTGTCGCAGAAACCGCTGCCCAGGCCGCCCAGCGCATATGCCGAACGGATAATTACGGGATAACCCAGTTCTTTTGCCGCACGGCGTGCGTCTTCTATTGTTTCGACTGCCTCGCTCTGTATGGTCTTTACGTTTATTTCGTCCAGTTTCTTTACGAAGAGTTCGCGGTCTTCGGTATCCATTATGGCCTGTACGGGTGTTCCGAGCACCTGTACGCCGTATTTCTCAAGGATTCCCGATTTGTAAAGGGCCACCCCGCAATTCAATGCCGTCTGTCCTCCGAACGACAGCAAGATTCCGTCAGGACGCTCCTTTTTTATCACTTTTTCTACGAAGAACGGGGTTACCGGCAGGAAGTAGACCTTGTCGGCCACACCTTCGGACGTCTGTACCGTTGCGATATTGGGATTTATAAGTATGGTTTCCAACCCTTCTTGCCTGAGCGCCTTAAGCGCCTGCGAACCTGAATAGTCGAATTCGCCGGCTTCTCCTATCTTCAAGGCGCCCGAGCCTAACAACAATACTTTTTTTAATTTTATCTCCATGGCTATGTCGGGGTATTATAATAGTTCTACAAATTTATCGAATAAGTAACCTGTTTCCGTCGGCCCCCCCGATGCTTCGGGATGGAACTGTACCGAGAAGAACGGCTTTGTCTTGTGGCGTATCCCTTCGTTCGACCCGTCATTCATGTTTATGAAGAACGGCTCCCATTCCGTACCGAGGGTATCGTTGTCTACTGCAAACCCGTGGTTCTGGGGGGTTACGAAACACCTGTCGGAGTCAACCCTGCGTACCGGCTGGTTCGCGCTGCGGTGGCCGTATTTGAGTTTGTATACCTTTGCTCCTCCGGCCCTTGCCAGCAACTGGTTGCCCATGCATATCCCGAATATGGGCTTGCCTATCTGCATGGCCTTGCGGATATTCTCCACAACCTCGTCGCACGTATTGGGGTTGCCCGGCCCGTTGGAGATACACACCCCGTCGTAATCCATTGTCGTAAAATCGTAGTCCCAGGGTACGCATACAACCTTCACGCCGCGCTTGAGCAGGCAACGCACGATATTGTGCTTCGCCCCGCAGTCGACAAGCACAACGGTCTTCTTGCCCTCGCCGTACGATTTAACCTCCTTGCAACTTACTTTCTTTACCTGGTTCTCTATATTGGGGTCCTTGAATTCTATTTCGTCGTCGCTGTTGAATACGATTTTTCCTTTCATGCTCCCTTTTTCCCTCAACAACTTGGTGAGGGCGCGCGTGTCGATATTGGTAATTCCCGATACCTGATGGCGTATCATCCAGTTCGAAAGGCTCTCTACGGCATTCCAGTGCGAATAGTCTTCGGAATAATCGCTTACCACGATAGCTTCCACGTGTATCTTGTCCGACTCGAAAAACTTGGAAAGCCCGTTTTCAAACAATTCTTCCGAGGGTATCCCGTAATTCCCTATCAACGGATAGGTGAATACTACTATCTGCCCTACATACGAAGGGTCGGTCATATTCTCCGTATACCCTGTCATGGAGGTATTGAATACAACCTCTCCGCTCACGGGCTTTTCATACCCGAACGAAATGCCCTCAAAACGGCTTCCGTCGTCGAGTACCAAAGTTGCTTTTTTCTTTTGCATTTTATCTTATTGTTTATGGTTTTTACTTCAGTCCGCTGTTCAGTGCCGGCGCATATATACAAAAAAATACCGATGCCCGAGGTAGGACAGTCGGCTTGCAATCGCTATACTTGCGAACATTACGGCACGCTTTTGCCGCATGCCTGTTCCTGAGAACTTCCGAAACGGATTCCGAACTTCCCGGCCTCACATATTCGCCCTCACTGCGAACGAGAGAACCGACAGTCTTTTTTACCGTGTGCAAAGATAACAAGATTCCGACAAATAACAGTAATATCGACCATATTTTTACCAAATTTATTGAACCGCTTTATTAAAGACGGCAAAGCAGGCACTTTTGCGAACATTCCTGCCATACCCCAAAGCCTGCTTCACTCACCCTCCCGCCCAAGCCCCGCCTCTTTCCGCGGGAGAACCCGTCAAGGAAAAAACGCACATATAAAACTTCCTTGCATACAACATATTGAATACCAGTGTGTTCCAATAAAACCCATGAAATGGAAAGATTATTTTACATATTTAAATGTTCGCTTCTCGGAAAATTTTGACTATCTTTGCGAAAATCTGAAAATCAGGGCAGTAAACCTGTAAAAAACGGCAGGCTGTTTTTTACGTTTTCCTTTTCGGAATTTACCGCCCGCTCACACATAAATTATCGCGACATGCCGGGCGGCATGCTTCAACAACTTTTATGCGGATAATGAAATTCAACATTTTAAGGACCACCGCCGCCTTTGCACTTGCAACAATGCTGCAAAGCGGGACGGCTTTCGGGCAATCGTCATTGCTCAACACCCAGAAACACCATGCTGTAATGCAAAACGACCTTATATCGTACAACAAGGTTATCCCCAAGATAATGAATGTTGTCGATTCGTCGCTGATTGCCGACCAGCTCAAAACCATAGAGGCGGAGTTCCCGGCAGCCGAACTGTACAGCGACGACTGGGACAACAAATGGGTAAAGACTTTCTCGGAGAATGCCATACCGGACACTTTTGCAATAGATGTCTCGGACTACTGCATTCCCGTACCCGGATACAAAACCTCTGACTACGGGTGGCGGCGCTACCGCATGCACAAAGGAGTGGACCTGAAACTTCAAACCGGAGATACGGTAAGAGCGGCATTCTCGGGTAAAGTCAGGAAAACGGCCTACGAAGCGAGAGGTTACGGGTACTATGTCGTAATGCGCCACCCCAACGGGCTGGAGACGGTATACGGACACCTCTCGAAAATCCTCGTAAAGCCGAACCAGATAATAAAGGTGGGCGACCCCATTGCGCTGGGCGGAAGTACGGGACGCTCAACCGGACCGCACCTCCACTTCGAGACCCGGTTCCTCGGCATGGCTCTCAACCCCAACGATATTTTCGACTTTGTAAACAAGGTCCCGCATACCGACACTTACGTCTTCACGAAGAAAAAGCAGCAGAAGAGTTCCGGTTCGTATGCATCGTACAGAATCAAGTCGGGCGACACGCTCTCTTCTATCGCAGCAAAACACGGCACCTCGGTTTCGCAGCTTTGCAGGCTTAACGGCATATCGTCCAAAAAGATACTGCGCATAGGCACCGTTCTGAGAGTAAGATAAGCATGACTGCAATACATAAAAAGCAGGCGGAGGGTTTTCATCGGCTCTCCGCCTGCTTTTTACGGCAGAAAATTTTATGCCTCCCGCTAAGCGGGATTTGATATTATTGGCTTATATTTGCCGCAGAGCGGCAAAGGCCCTCCAGTGCCGGTTGTCCGGCTTTCGGAATGCCGGACGGATGGCTGCATACTGAATATTCAACGGATTTCTATACGGAATGATTGAAAAGACTATTATTATCGACGATGTCGATCCCGTAGTGTTTTATGGTATAAACAACGACAACCTGCAATTCATCAAACTGCTGTTCCCGAAACTGCACATAATTGCCCGCGGCAACGTAATGAAGGTTATAGGCGAGGAAAAGGAGATTGCCGGTTTTGAAAAGCACATCGGGCAGATAATAGATTACTGCGCCGAATACAACAGGCTGGACGGAACGGTAATAGGAGCGATTGTAAACGGGGGGACTCCGCTTGAGATAAAACAGGAGAACCTGATTATCCACGGCATTAACGGGCGGCAGATAATTGCAAGGACGGAAAATCAGCAGAGACTGGTATCGGCCTTTGAACGCAACGACCTGGTCTTTGCCCTGGGGCCGGCCGGAACGGGGAAGACCTATATTGCCATAGCCCTTGCCGTAAAGGCCCTGAAGAATAAAGAGGTCAAGAAAATAATATTAAGCAGGCCGGCCGTTGAAGCCGGAGAGAAACTCGGATTCCTTCCCGGAGACATGAAGGAGAAGATAGACCCCTACCTGCAACCCCTGTATGATGCCCTGCAGGATATGATTCCTTCCGTAAAATTGAAGGAGATGATGGAAAACGGCACCATACAGATTGCCCCCCTCGCCTTTATGCGCGGCCGCACGCTGAACGATGCGGTAGTGATTCTCGACGAGGCGCAGAACACATCGGTCCACCAGATAAAGATGTTTCTTACCCGGCTTGGCATAAACGCAAAGATGATAATAACCGGCGACATGAGCCAGATTGACCTGCCGCCGGCACAGACCTCAGGCCTGGTACAGGCTGTGGATATACTAAAGGGAATCAAGGGGATTGAAATAATCCGCTTCAACAAGAACGATATCGTACGGCACAGGCTGGTACAGATAATAGTGGAGGCTTACGAAAAGTATGCAGAACAGAAAAGGCTGAAGAGTGAGAAAGAGAATAACGACAAAATCAACATGTAATTTTATATCGATAATGGAAAAAGCTTTGACAAAAACGGATTTCAACTTTCCGGGACAAAAGAGTGTTTACCACGGAAAAGTTCGCGATGTATACAACATCAACGATGATATTCTGGTAATGATTGCAACCGACAGGATTTCGGCTTTCGACGTGATATTGCCCAAAGGGATTCCCTACAAGGGGGAAGTGCTGAACAGGATAGCGGCCAAGTTCCTCGACGCAACGGCCGACATAGTTCCAAACTGGAAGATTGCGACCCCCGATCCCATGGTTACTGCCGGCCTCCGCTGCGAAGGGTTCAAGGTAGAGATGATTATAAGGGGGTACCTTACGGGCAGCGCATGGAGGGAATATAAAGAGGGCAACCGCGTATTGTGCGGCGTAAGGCTGCCCGAAGGGATGCGCGAGAACCAGAAGTTCCCCACCCCGATAATAACCCCCACGACAAAAGCCGATGAAGGACACGACGAGAACATCTCGCGCGAGGAGATTATAGCCAACGGGATTGTAGACAAGGAGGACTACGAACTTATGGAGAAATATACCTACGCACTTTTTGAACGCGGGTCGAAAATGGCAGAGGAAAAAGGGCTTATCCTTGTAGACACGAAATACGAATTCGGGAAGCGCGACGGGAAAATCTACCTTATAGACGAAATCCACACACCCGACTCGTCCAGGTACTTTTATGCCGACGGTTACCAGGAGCGTTTCGAGGCAGGCGAACCGCAGAAGCAGCTGTCGAAGGAGTTCGTAAGGCAATGGCTTATTGAAAACGGGTTCATGGGCAAGGCCGGACAGCAGGTCCCCGAAATGACCGAAGAGTACGTAATGAGCGTTTCCGACCGCTACATAGAGCTTTACGAGAATATTACCGGAGACAAGTTCGTCCGCACCGAACAGGGGGACATAAAGGAGAGGATAGAAAAGAACGTTACCGAATTCCTCGCAAAGAGATAGATTATCCCCTTTCGGGAAAGACTGAAAAAATCATATCGGGGCAATGGGAACAGATTCCCGTTGCCCGATAGTTTTACCATACACCCATTCAAATGCAAAAGCGCGGCGTTGAGAGCATAAAGCCCTATAATGAAAACGAGGACAAGGGAAAACAGATAAGCAGGATGTTCGATACTATATCACCTGCATACGATCTGATGAACAGGATTATTTCCATGGGGCAGGACAGGCGGTGGAGACGTTCGGCCATAAAGGAAATAGCAGGCTGCAAGGACGGGGATATCCTGGATATTGCCACAGGAACCGGCGATATGGCATTCATGATATACGACATGATTCTGCCGCACGCCATAACTGGGTGCGATATATCGGAGGGGATGCTGGATATGGCACGGAAAAAAGCCGCTGCGGCCGGCCTCGGCAAGAAAATCACTTTCTGCAACGGAGACTGTTCGGCCCTTCCTTTCAAAGATGCCGCTTTCGATGCCGTAACGGTTGCTTTCGGCGTCAGGAATTTCAAGGGCCTGAAACTTGGGCTGTCGGAAATATCGCGTGTCCTGAAACCGGGAGGCATGGTTTCCATTCTGGAACTCACCGTTCCGGAGAACCCGCTTTACAGACTGGGATACGATATTTATACAAAAACCGTAATCCCGCTGCTCGGACGGATAATAGCCAAGGACTTCATGGCTTACGAATATTTGGGGGAGTCGATTCATGCCATGCCGCAAGGGAAAAAAATGGTGGCCCTTATGGAATCGGCAGGGTTCGCCGGGTGCAGGTACCGCTACATGACTTTCGGGGCATGTGCCGTGTATACGGGTATCACTCCTTCAACCCCCTGACAAGTTTCTGCTGCAACATGTCCGCCCTCTCCTGATAGAGCTTTACAAGCATTCTCAAGCGGGCTATCTCCTTCTCCTTTGAACGCAGCAACTCTTCCATAACACCCGGGGCTATTCCCGAACCGCTTGCGTAGGGTTCTTCCTTTTCGGCAGCACACCATGCACCTTCATCCGGGAGAGCGGCGTTGTCTTGCCCGCAATATGTCCCCGCGCCTTTTTCCGATGCGATTTCCGACCCGTCCTCGGCAACGAAAAAATCGTTCAAATCGAGTTTGTATTCATTGCAGATCTTCAGCAATATGGATGTATTGAGATTGCCTCCGCGAACTGCTTTCCCGATAGTATTCTTGTCTATACCCAAAACATTTGAGGCCTCCTGATATGTTATGTGGTTCGCAGCCAGAAAATCGCGGAATTTTTCGCCGCTATACACAAGACGTCTGTTCGTATCCATATCGATATTCAAGATTGTTTATCCTAATATTTTGTTGTTTGAAACTATTTTTATAGTTTTACACCCGGGTATTATTCATCTTATCGATCCTTCATGGGAACTGCGAGAAACTCTATTCCGGAGAAACTGCTGCACAGGAAGTGCCTTGAACTTATAAAACTCTGCAACGCTTCCGGCATGGGATACGGCGTATTTTTCATCGAATCTCCGGGAATAGTCTGCGGCGGGGCAGACCTGTCGCTCGGGGAAATAATCTCCTTGCTGGAAAAGATTTCATCCGGTCTGAACCGCAATGACATATCGCTTATCATAGAATCTCTCCGGCAGGCAGCATCCGGAAAACCGCTCCGGTAAACTGGGTTTGCGCCTTCGCTCAGGCCCGGTAACGGATGCCCTATCTCCCTACCCAGACTTTCTCTATCTCCGCAATATACATATAGTGCAGGTCTCTTTGCGGATACCACTTCGGCAGCAGCGACTTATCGATAAATTCTTCTTCGCCGAGCTTTCCCTTATAGAGTTTGCGGCACTTAATGACCATCCGGGCCTCTTCAAACGAAACCGTCCCGTCGGCCGGAGAATACGGGGTCAGCCCCGATTCCGCCACCTTATCGGTATCCCGGCCAGATTTTGTTCCGCATATATTCAATGCTTCGCGGTATTTCCCTGAAAAAAACGACAACGTAAAGCACTCTTCCCGCTCCAGGAATTCCAGCGTATACCGCTGCGGGCGGACATAGACCGTTACTACAGGCTTGCCCCACAAAAAGCCCATGTTCCCCCAACTTGCCGTCATTGTATTGAAATTTTCGATACTGCCGGCCGTTATCAGCATCCACTCCTTTCCTATAAGTTCTACGACATTGTCTTTTATATCGTATATATCTGTCTCCTTCATCTCTTTTTCCATTTTACCATAACTTCATCTGTGCCGGATCTTCAAAATGCTCCGTCTTTTCCTTTTCTTCTTCCTCCTGCCGAAGTTTCTCCAACTCCCTGTTCTTGCGGTCGAGTATCTCCTCGGGGGTTTCAGGCTCCATTACCACCATCCAGTCATCCCCTTCTATATCTATCGATGCCGTATCGGATTCATATTTTCCCAACTCGCTTTTCAACGCCTCTACTTCATTGGACAATGCATTTACGTTCATTTTCGCAATCTCGGCCTCTTTTTTGAACTTCTCCGCATCCTTGCTCGCAGCAGCCAACTTTTCCCTTAACTCCTCCAACTGGCGCACATCGCGTCGCTTTTCTGCCGCAGCAGCCTGACGCCGGGATTTCTCGCGCAATTTTTCTATCTCCGATTTTGCTTCTGCCAAATCGTTCTCGTGTGTCTTCAATGCCACCTGCGTTTCAAGCAGCGTCGCCTTCATCTGCTCCTGCTCCTGTATCGACATTCCTTCTACCACCGCATCGGACAAACACGAAAGACGCACGTTCAGTTCGGCCACTTCATGCCTCGATGCGTCAAGGAGGGCGTTCAGTTCCTGCTCGCGCTTTTCATGCTGCTCCAGTTTTTCTCTCAGTTCGGTATTCTGTTCGTACGCAGGGTCTGCCTCGCCATGAAGTTTTGCGGCGATATCGGCATTCTTTACCCTGTTCAACTGCATTGTGAGTTCTTCGACCTGCCTTTTCAGGTCCTCCACCTCAGTCTCATCGGGCATTTTGGCCTTATATTCCGACATCTGCAATTGCAGGGCCTGATATTTCCGGGTAACATCTATCAACCGGCGCGTTATCTCCCCGTCCTTTCCCTCGGGGTCCACCCCGGCATTCTGTTGCTGGAGCGCATCAATCCGCGCCTGCAATACCGTTTCGCGCTCGACAGCCTGTCTGACCGTTTCGTCCTTTACGTGCAGCGCCGTTTCAAACGATGCGGTTATCTCTTCTATTTTGGCCTGCGCCGCCTCGTTCTGCTGCTCAAGTTCGCCGTTCTGGGTCTGGAGTTTTACTATTTCCTTTTTAAGAGTCTCCACATAATCATCGGCCGGCATGGATGTCCCTACCTGCATCAGGTTGTTGTTGTCCTGCATCTGGCGGTACTGTTCCAGTTCAAGGCGCATCTTCTCTACCTCTTCGTCCGCCTGCTTCTTCTGCTGTACGGCAATACGGTACCTGTTGTTGCCTTCCGCCCTTTCCTCTTTCAGTTTCCGGCACTCTGCATCGGTCTTTTCCAACCGCTGCTCCAGTTCGTGCACCTTGTCGGCCAACGCCCTGCGCTGCCTCTCCGCACTTAAGAACCGCTCCTTGTACTCGTTTTTGCTCTGGAGCAGCGCCGTGAGTTCCGACTTATGCGAATCTGCACGGTCGGGCTGGTTTTCCGCTTCGCCCGAGACCGCGACCCCCTCCCCGGAGTTCACTCTTTTCGCCACATAGTTTATATACTCCATAAATGCCGGACGTATGTACCGGTACACTTCCTGCTTCTCGGCCTCCTTGTCTATGCTCCGCTGTATTACCTCGGGAAGGGCACGGTTGATAATCTCTATTATTTTTTCCAACAGTGCATCGGGAATATTGGAAGTATTGTATGCGCGCTCGTAATCGGCTTTCACCGCCACGGATTCGTCTTCCGAATCATCGTCGCCGTAACCGTTTTCTTCGTATTGCTGTCCGGGAGAGAATATGGATGCTATGGATTTTTTTATGTTCAATTTCATCTGCTGCTATTTTTATTCCTTGTCGGTTGTATCGTCTGTTACCGGTTTCATTACTATCCCCACGTTTTTCTTTCCGTTTATCTTTATTACAGCCGGATGCGGCAACTGCACCACGCGGATATTGTCCGTCTCGTATTCGGAGGGGATGGCATCGAGGTAAGACTTGTCGAAATACCCGCCTTCAGCACCTTGGTCTATCGTAAAGTACCCAACCCCGAACGATGTCAGGTTCTGGAAGAAGTGCGTTCCCTGGCTCGGCTCTATCCAATAGTTGTTCAAGGCGGTCTCCACTATCAGTTTCGACGCCGAAATGTGGGGCCACTTTACCGGTATGCCGAGCGCGGCATCGCTCGAACCCCACCTGCCCGGGCCTATCAGTATATAGGACTGCTTGTGCAGGAGGAAGTTCTTGTTCGCTTTTTCTATCTCGCGCGCTATGAACGAATTGTTGGTATATCCGAAAACGCCGTCTTTTACATATACCACATGCGTTACGTCGTCGAGCACCCCATGACCCAACGCAGAGGTGCTTTTTATAAGGAGCTCGTCCTCGGACACCTCGTCTATCTCGTCCTCGCGCATCTCCTTTGAATCGACTATCGGCCTTATCTGCAACCAGTACATAGCCCCGGGTGTTTTGCCCGACGGGAGATTGCAGGCAAACTCTATCTCGACCGGACGGCCCATTTCCTGCTTTCCGTACGCCAGCATCTTATTCAGAAGGTCGGCCAACGGGAACATCCCGTGCTGCAGGATATTTGCAAAGGTTACGACCTTGCGCCCGCCCTCGTAGTACCCGTCGCGTATTACCTGGTCGGCATAATCGAAAGTGGAAACCATACCGTAAAGCGAGCCGTCCTTCTCGGCCTCGGAAATGGGGAGTTTCATCAGGTTGAAACCGTCATCCATGGAGAACGTCTTTTCCACGTTACGCATGTCGAGCGAATAGAAGCGGGTCTGCGTATCGCTAAGCGCCAGGTCCATGGTGCTTGTCTGCAATACCGATGCCGGATGTTTCGGGGAGAAACGGAGACTGCGGCCTCCGTCCACTATGTATTTTCCAAGCCCCACAGCCACGTCGACCACTCCGTCTTCGGGTTTTTCATCGTTGATGGGGTAATAGTTTATGGAGCGGCCCACGCCCGAGAACGACGGGTAGTACCGCTCGGGGTATCTAACGCCCACCACTTCCTGAAGTATTATGGCCATTTTCTCCTGGTCTATGACATTTGAAGTGGCTTCCATGTATGCCTTGCTGTCGGAATAATAGACCGAGGCATATACCCCCTTTATGGCGTCTTTCAACATGGCAAGTATCTTCTCCTGCGAGTCGAAGTCGGGAATCATGTATGTGGAGTATATCCCTGCAAACGGCTGGTAATGCGAATCCTCAAGCAGGCTTGAGGAGCGCACGGCTACCGGGCTCTGAACAACATCGAGGAAGGCTTTCAGGTCTTCATCAAGCCACTTTGGCAACGAAGCCTCCAGAAAGCGGGAGAGTATCTCTTCGTCGGGAATATCGGAAAGGGCTACGGTATACAGATTGTTCCCTTCCATGAATTCATCGAATATGTCGGTGCATAGCACAACCGTCTTCGGAATCGAGACCGAGACGCCTTCGTATCCGGAGAGTGCGGGATGCCGCTTTATCAGCATGTCTATAAAGGCCAGGCCGCGCCCCTTGCCCCCGAGAGAACCTTGTCCTATACGCGCGAAGTTGGAATATTTGTCGAACCTGTTCCGTTCAAATATCGCCACCACCCCGCTGTTCTTCATTTTACGGTATTTTACTATGGCATCGAATATCAGTTGGCGAATCTCGGCTGCATCGGTATTTTCCACTACGCGCTTCTGCTTCAGGATCTCGGCCAGCGGGAACATTGCCCTGGAGTAGAGCCAGCTGGATATATGGTTGCGCGATGCGTGGTAAAGGAGCGAGTCGTCCGGAATGCTGAATATTACATTCTGCAAATCTTTCAGGTTCTTTACCGTTGCAATCACTTCGCCGGTCTGCGGCTGTATGAATTCAAAATCGGAATACCCGAAATTGCGCAATACGGCGTTCTTCAAATCGACGGGGAGCGTTTTGGAGCGTTTGTACAGGAATGCGGCATTGAAGTCTATCGCGCATTTCTGGTTCTCCAGATCGGACGAATCTATTATTATGGGCAGATTCTCGTCTTTGCTGCGAAGGTAGCTGCAAAGCTTGAGCCCTGCTTCAGGGTCTTTCGTCCCGGCACGCATGAACGAAACGTCGGTAACGACCCCCAGTATATTGTTGCTGAACTTGTCGTATATGGCCCGGGCTTCCTCATAATTGCGGGCAAGCAGTATTTTGGGCCGCCCCCTCATGCGGAGCATCTGTTCATGACGGTTCAACGCTTCGGTCGAGAATATCTGCGACTGTTTCAGGACCAGTTTGTAGAGTATGGGCAGCAGCGAGGAGTAGAACCGTATGGAATCCTCAACCAGCAATATCACCTGCACGCCTACCGATGCCACGTCCTCCCTTACGTTCATCTTGTCCTCTATCAGCTTCACTATGGCAAGCAGCAGGTCGGCATTGCCGAGCCAGCTGAAAGCGTAATCCACGCCGCTGAGGTCTTCGTTCTCGAGCCTCCGCGACACTTCGTGCGAGAACGGAGTAAGCAACGCTACCGGTATGTCAGGGTATTTCGCCTTTAACTCCTTGAGGCTCCTGAACATTTCATTGTCCTGCATAGGAGGCATCGCTATTATAAGGTCGTAATGCCGCGAAGAGAGTTCCGAAATGGCAGCCCCTACATCGTTCACCTGTTTTACCCGTGGCGGGGAACTGAGGTTGAGCGACATGTATTCGAGAAATATGTGCTCTTCCACGCGCCCGTCCTCTTCAAGAGTAAAGGCATCGTAACGGCTTGCTATCAGCAACACATTATATATTCTCTTCTGCATCAGGTTTGCAAAAGAGGTGTCTTTCATATACAACTGGTTTATATCGTTCCCCGTGGTTCTATCGTTGCCGGCCATGTTGTCCTACGCTGTTTCGGTTGTTGCTTACAAGTCTCAAATATACTATTTTTTTAATCAATAGCGAAGCCTCCCCGTTTTTAATACAACAAGATACGACAGGAGGCTTCCTTTTTCAAGAAAGCCTCCTGTTTCGGGTTTGCCGACGGCAATATGCCGCCTTTGCTCATTATCTGTTACTTGTTCTCGGCATCGAGTTTTTCCTTGAGGGCTGCAAGCTCCTGAATATCGCCGAGAGTGGATTTCTCTATTACCGGAGTCGGTATCGAATCCTCCTCTTTGGCTGCTTTCTTGGCTGCTTTCTTGGCTGCGGCCAGTTCCTTCTTAGCTTCATCCTCGAATATCCTGCTGTGCGAAAGGATTATGCGCTTTGCATCCTTGTTGAACTCTATCACCTTGAACGGGAGCTTCTCGTTCACCTGAGCCTGAGTCCCGTCTTCCTTTACAAGGTGCTTGGGGGTCGCGAACCCTTCCACGCCGTAGGGGAGGGAAACTACTGCTCCCTTGTCGAGCATCTCGATTATAGTCCCTTCGTGGATTGAGTTGAGCGTAAATACCGTTTCAAATACATCCCACGGGTTCTCTTCAAGCTGCTTGTGTCCGAGGCTGAGACGACGGTTCTCCTTGTCTATGTCGAGTACCTGTACTTCTATGTCGGCCCCTATCTGGGTAAACTCCGACGGGTGCTTGATTTTCTTGGTCCACGAAAGGTCGGATATGTGGATAAGCCCGTCTATCCCCTCTTCTATTTCTACAAATACGCCGAAGTTGGTGAAGTTGCGTACTTTGGCAGTATGGCGTGTCCCTACTGCATATTTGGTTTCGACATTCTCCCAGGGATCGGGTTTGAGCTGTTTGATACCGAGGGACATTTTACGCTCTTCACGGCTGAGGGTAAGTATTACGGCTTCCACCTCGTCGCCTACCTTCATAAAGTCCTGTGCGCTGCGCAGGTGCTGCGACCACGACATTTCCGATACGTGGATAAGGCCCTCTACGCCCGGCGCTATTTCGATGAATGCTCCGTAATCGGCCATGACAACGACTTTACCCTTTACCTTGTCGCCCACCTTGAGGTTGGGATCGAGGGCATCCCACGGATGCGGGGTAAGCTGCTTGAGACCGAGTGCAATACGTTTCTTCTCGTCGTCGAAGTCGAGTATCACGACATTTATCTTCTCGTCGAGTTTAACTATCTCGTCGGGATGCGATACGCGGCCCCAGGAGAGGTCGGTTATGTGAATAAGGCCGTCCACTCCGCCGAGATCTACGAATACGCCATACGATGTAATGTTCTTGACAACGCCCTCGAGAATCTGGCCTTTTTCGAGTTTCGATATAATCTCCTTCTTCTGCTGCTCAAGTTCTGCTTCGATAAGGGCTTTGTGCGATACTACCACGTTGCGGTACTCCTGGTTTATTTTCACAACCTTGAATTCCATTGTCTTCCCTACGAATACATCGTAGTCGCGTATGGGTTTGATATCTATCTGCGAACCGGGGAGGAAAGCCTCTATGCCGAATACGTCTACTATCATACCGCCCTTGGTACGGCACTTGATGTAGCCTTTTACTATCTCGCCGCTTTCGAGAGCCTGGTTGACGCGATCCCACGAACGGGCTGCACGGGCTTTCTTGTGCGAAAGGATAAGCTGCCCTTTTTTGTCCTCCTGGTTCTCTATATATACTTCAACCTTATCGCCTACTTTAAGGTCGGGATTGTAACGGAACTCGCTCATGGAGATTATTCCGTCCGACTTGTAACCGATATTCACCACCACCTCGCGTTTGTTCATCGAGATTACGGTCCCTTCGGTAACATCTTTGTCCTTCAATGTGTTAAGAGTCTTGTCGTAGCTTTTCTCCAGCTCTTCACGGCTCTTGTCGCCTAATGCCTCGCCTTTTTCATAGGCATCCCAGTCGAAATTCTCAACCGGGGTGTTCAGTTGTTCTTTTTCTTCCATTTTAAAATAATAAGTTTAATACTAATGGGTTAGACTTTATGTTGTAAAATCGGGTGCAAAGTTAATGCTTTTTTTTGAATTTACACGCCGTATTCCTGTTTTATGTCAGTTTCAAGCATTATTCCTCTCCGGACGGAATCAATACCAGTCTTCTCCGTCGTACGGGCTGGTACTCTTTTCGTACTTGAGATCCTGCAACAGCGAGGATTTTACGCTTATATGGAAATTGTACGACTTGTACGGTCCGACAGGGACGAAATCGCAACTCATGCTCCAGCAGTGCATGTCGCGCGTAACGCCGCAACTCATGTAGGCCAACCGCTTTGTATCGAAGTCGTAGCTTGTCGAGAATGTAAAGACCCAGTTTTTTGTAGGCTGTATGTTTCCCGAAAAGCTCAGGTTCTGCGTTATCCTTCCGTTATATTCCATTTTCTCCTTGTTGAAGTCGCCGTATCCGTAGCTGAACGAATAGTTTACCGACAGGCTCCACGGTATTTTCCACACCATATACCCGTTCTTCATTTCGGGACTTTCTTCGCCGTTTTCCTTACTCTCGGCCTCCATCTCCTTTCTGACAGCCGCCAGTTCCTCAAGGTCCACTATCGGCTGCCCGTCGGAACGGACGTTCGTATTCTCGGGTTCATCCTTGCCGTCCTTGTTCCGGTTGAAAAGTTTCTCGAACGTGGAATTGTTGAACGTATACGAGAACGACGTCCCCGTACTGGAGAGGCGTCCCAGACCCTTGCCGGCTTTCCAGCGCGGAATATTCACCCTTACTGGATTTCCGTACGAATTGAGCTGATATGTATAAGTATCGAACGTGAAGTTGGTTTGCAGGTTGAAGTTCTTCGCCAGCCTTATCAGCACGTTCATGTTTATGTTGCTCCAGTTCAGGGAGTCGGCGGCGGCATTGTACCCCCAGTTTACCGCCAGGTTCTCGATAAGGCTGATTTTCCTGACGCCTGTCGTGTCGCGGTCGGAATTCACCTTCATTTCAAGGTTGTTGGCCAACGAGAAATTCACCGTTCCCTGCCGCCCCTGCGGCGCGGTGCCGAACAGCCCGTGCGAGAAGGGGGAATACGACACCTCTTCCAGAGAACCGTCGGGGTTAACACGCGTGTAGCGCTGCCAGAAGCCATACCGCTTGGCGCCGAAATCCGGCGCACCGGTTACGCTCACGCTCGGCGTCATTACGTGGCGTATCATTTTAATCTTCTTTCCGCCGAACCATTTGAGCGGCTGGTAGAATCCGTAAAGTTTTGTCTGGAACGTAACGCTTCCCGAATAGTTGTACACATTGTAGAAACCGTATATGGTATCGTTCACCACGGCCGAGGCGCGCGGGTCCCACTGCTTCATTATGCGGTTGGTGTACATCCTGTCGGTAAACGAGAACGACGGAGTTACATTCAGATATTTGAACATGGTGAACGTCGCCGATATGGGGATGTTGTGCTGCAGCCCGTTGCTCCAGTCCTTAATCAGGTTCGATTTGAGAAACCGGTCCTGCTTTGTGGTTATGGAGTTGCGGAATATACCCGTATAGCTGAAACTTATCTTTTCATACCACCTCTCCTTCCCTACCGGTTTTTTCCGTTTGAACGGATATATGCGGTTTACGTTTACGGTAAAATCGGGGAACGACACCGAGATAGTGGAATCGTTGCTTCGCTGCGACACGCTGGCCGTCGTGGATATGGAAACAGGAGCCTTGGGAAACGTGTATGTGAGGTTTACGGTAGAACTCTTCGTGTTCTGCGTGAATTCGGATGCGTTGTAATATGTGTTGATGCTGTTCCGGTCGTACCCGCTGGTGGTAAAGTTCACGCTCGAGGAAAACGTAAGGTTGGGGTTGGCCTTCTGGTCCTGGCGGTGCTGCCATATAAGGCGGAAGTTGGTCTGCTTCTGATAATCGGGCATCCCTTTGTCGCCCAGAACCGTAACCAGATAGCTTGCATTCAGGAATCCCGAAAACTTGTAGCGCTTGGTATATGCCGACTGCCCCTGCAGCCCCCACGACCCTTTTGTATATATCTCGCCGGTAAGGGCCAGGTCGATATAGTCGCTTATCGCGAAGTAATACCCCCCGTTGCGCAGATAGAAGCCGCGCGACGACTCCTCGCCTATTGTAGGGATTATGACTCCCGACGAATATTTGTCGGTAAACGGAAAGAACCCGAACGGTATGGCCAAAGGCAACGGCACACCGCCGAGCACCATGTACGCCGGTCCGGTTACGACGTTTTTTCCGGGCCGCATTTTCGCCTTTGTCAGTTGTATGTAGAAGTGCGGGTCATCGTGCTTGTCGCAGGTGGTGTATTTGCCGTTGCTGAGATTGAAATTGCCCTCGGCATCCTTTTTGGTCTGTCCGCCCACGAGATACCCTTCGCCCTGCTGTGTTACCACATTGGTTATAAACCCTTTCTTGCTCTTGAAGTTATACTTCATGGTTTCGGCTTCGTACTCGCCGCTTTTATCCTTGAATACCGGGTTGCCTATTACCTCGCCGGCCGTATCGGGACGCCCCACGGCATATACGGTGCTGCTGTCGAGATTCATCCGTATCTCGTCCGCATCGAGCTGTATATCCTGGTACGTTACGGAACTGTTCCCGTACATATATGCCATGTTGGAGTTGCTGAACACCATGGAATCCCTTGCCGTATAGGCTACTATGTCGGTAATGGCCGATTCTTTCTGAGGCACTGGAGGGGGGACGGAATCCTGTTGCAGGGAATCGGCTGCCGCAATGGAATCGGCAAGCGCGAAAAGGGTATCGGCAACGGCAAGGGTATCGGGAGTCGGGAATTGCGGCGATTTGCCGAACGTATCGGAAGGAACGGCAACAGCGGACAATCCCCCCCGCGACGGGACTTCTGCTGCCGCCGAAGTATCCGCCGTTCCTGCCTGCACCGTATCTGTCATGTCCAGAGGCTCTTCATACCGGGCATACATATTCATCGATGCCGCATGGATATTGATGAGCAGCAGGGTCGTAACTAATGCTATTGTGAGAATATATATCTTGTTCCTTAACGGCATATGTTTGGCCCGACACACCTAATTGAACTGCAAAGTTAGCCATTTTGCCTCAACTGAGGGCATAATAAAAGAGTTTTTATATAAATTTGGGTTGAACGGCGCCTGCCGACGCCGTATCAAGGCGGTATTTGCCGCTACCGCATGTATTTTTCCACCCAGCTGTCGAAACGGGCCAAAGGGGCGGCCCCGAAACGGGAAAGGGAGCGGCGGACCTCATCGACGGTAAAGACCTTGTCGGGCTTGCTCTTGGAAAAGAATTTGTCGGCCAGCGCCACTATCTCTTCCTCGGGCGTCGACGGTATCATGTCGCGGTACGGCAACGGCAGATTCCGGGCTTTTATCTCTTCGGCCGATATTCCTGCACCAGTGTGCTTCTCACATATCTCCGCATGCAACGGCAACCCCTCTTTCCTTAGAATGGCAGCCCCGATAACAGCATGGCATATATACGGCTGCGCGCCGAAACAATATATTTTCGGCGCGTCAGTCTGATATATTCCTATGTCGTGAAGCATTGCCGCTTCATAGACCAGTTCCTTGTCCGCACTGCCGGCCTCTGCAGCCAAACGCAACGCCATCCGGGCGACGCTGCTGCTGTGCTTTACAAGCAGGTTGTAGAGTTGTGTGCCGGGCGTGTAGTATTTCTCTATTATCCGTATTGCGTCCATTACTCTATTACGGTTACCCATCCGTGCTTGTCGGGTATGTCGCCGTACTGTATTCCGCGCAATTCGTTGTAGAGTTTCGTCGATACAGGCCCCGGCTTCCCGTCCTTGGCTATGATGTAGGTTTTGCCGTTTTCAAGGTCATCGACACGTTCTATAGGCGATATTACGGCCGCTGTTCCGCAGGCTCCCGCCTCTTCAAAAGTAGCCAGTTCCTCTTCTGGTATATGGCGGCGTTCCACCTTAAGCCCCATATCCTCGGCCAGCTGGATAAGGCTGCGGTTCGTTATAGACGGGAGGATGGAGGACGACTCGGGCGTTATGTACGTATTATCCTTTATCCCGAAGAAATTGGCAGCGCCTGCCTCGTCTATGTATTTTTTCTCTTTTGCATCTATGTAAATCTCGCAGGAGTATCCCAAATCGTGCGCCTTCTTGTTTGCCAGAAGACTTGCGGCATAGTTGCCTCCGACTTTATAACGGCCAGTACCGAGAGGGGCGGCACGGTCGTACTCGCGTATTATCACATACGGGGTAGCGGCGAATCCGCCCTTGAAATACGGACCTACCGGCGTTACGAAGATTATGCAGAGGTACTCGTCCGCAGGATGTACGCCAACCTGGGCTCCCGTACCAATGAAGAGAGGGCGGATGTAAAGCGATGCGCCGCTTTCGTACGGGGGTACGAAGCGCTCGTTCATCTTCACTACCTTCTCCACCATTTCGCAGAACATTCCGGTGGGCAGTTCGGGCATCAGAATGCCGCGGCATGTGGCCTGCAGCCTTTCGGCATTGGCCTGCATGCGGAACACGCGTATCTTGCCGTCTTTCCCGCGGTACGCCTTCAACCCTTCAAACGCTTCCTGCCCGTAATGGAGACAGGTTGCCGCCATGTGGATGTTTATTATTTCGGAAGAACTCAGTTCCATTTCTCCCCACTTGCCGTTGCGATAATAGCGGCGAACGTTATAATCCGTAGGCATATATCCGAAAGATATGTTTGCCCAGTCTATTTCCTGTGATGCCATTTTATTGTATGTATTTCTATCGTGAGGACAAAGATATAAAATTGATTTAATACTGATACCATTTATTTTACACATTATACCCGACGGAGAAAGCGCGCATTCCCCGTTTTCCCGCAAGGGGCTTTGCTACGGGGATTGGGGATGCCTGCGCAGACGGCTATTCTTCGTCGTCGGAAAAAAAGTCGTCGTCAAATTCCCAGTCGGCATACCCCTCTTCAATAAAGGCCTTCATTTCCCTTCCGTCGCGTTTGGTAGGACGCCCTTGTCCCTTGCTGCGGGCTATAAACCCGCTTATGCGCGACATTTCCAAAATATCGTACTGCTCCTTCGGGGTTATGTTCTCAAGGTATTCGGGAACTTTTTTCGCCCCCATACGGTTTTCGGCAAGGGCCAGCACCCTAAACGTGTATGTTACCGGAGGTTTGCGGACCGACACCTCGTCGCCCGCCTTTACGGTACGGGCAGGCTTTACAGTTGTCCCGTTTATCGCCACGCGTCCTTTCCTGCATGCATCCACGGCTATGCTGCGCGTTTTGTAGATGCGCACCGCCCAGAGCCATTTGTCTATCCGTACTTCGTCCTTCGCCATTTTATCGGTTATTGTATTGCGTCATTGTCCGTGCCGCACCCGCCAGGCAGAAAGAGGTTATCATCTCGACTGCTACGGGGAGTTTCCCGGAAACAATCTTTTCGTCTTCGGGCGGGAATACCCCCAGGACGTAATCGACCTGTCCGCCGCGCGGATAATTGTTCCCTATCCCGAAACGGAGCCTTGCATAATCCGTACCTATCAGCTGCGCTATATGGGCAAGGCCGTTATGGCCGCCGTCGCTGCCTTTTTCCTTCAGCCGCAACTGCCCGACGGGGAGGGCTATGTCGTCGACCACGACAAGCAGGTTCTCCGTGGGTATGTTCTCCTTCTGAAGCCAGTACCTTACAGCGTTGCCGCTAAGGTTCATGTATGTAGAGGGCTTGAGCAGCACCAGGGTACGCCCTTTTATGTTTACGCGGCACGTTGCGCCGTAACGGCCGTCCGTGAAAACAGTATTGGACGCTTTTGCAAAAGCGTCCAATACTCTGAAACCTATATTGTGCCGGGTATTTTCGTACTCCTGTCCTATATTTCCCAGCCCTGTTATCAGATATTTCATATCCAATACCTTGTTCTGTTCCCAACCGGCATAAAGAGACTTACCGTCTCCGACCGGCAAGAATATATTACTGGTTTGCTGCAGCTGCTGCGGCTATTGCGCCACGGGTCATGAGAACGCTGCATACCAATGCATCTTTCGGGCTTATCAGTTCGAGGTTGTCGAAACTGAGGTCGCCTACGGATATGGATTTGCCGAGACCCAGGGAATCTACGTTTATTTCAAGCAACTCGGGTATATCCGCATATTTGGCCTTAACCTTTATGCGACGCATCTTGAGCACCAGTTTACCACCGGCCTTAACACCTTCGGCGTGTCCTACGAGTTTAACAGGTACAGCCATGACAATGGGTTTCTCTTTCGATATTTCCAGAAAATCCATGTGCAGGATATTGCCCGTAACGGGGTGGAACTGTATGTCCTTGAGAACCGCCATTACGTCTTTCTGGCCTATCTTCAACTCTATTGCGAATATGTCGGAAGTGTATACGAGTTTGCGGACCGAATCGGCC
The DNA here is from genome assembly GCA_949297125.1 of uncultured Bacteroidales bacterium. Classification (GTDB taxonomy): domain Bacteria; phylum Bacteroidota; class Bacteroidia; order Bacteroidales; family G3-4614; genus Caccoplasma_A. Next base: position 56,046 of record CASFRS010000024.1, on the reverse strand, counting down.
GACACCTTGAAGTCCGTTACTATCAAAGCCTTGCCTCCGCCTACGGGGATAACCTTTTCCCCTTCCTGCAATTTGCCGGCATAGGGGTATTCAACCATCTCGCCGCCGTTGAGGACTGCGGGTATCATGTTCTCTTTTCTCAAAGTCTTGGCCTCTTTTTTCCCCAATCCTGTACGGGGTGCGCCTTCCAACTGAAATGTTTTCATTTTTACTGTAATGTTTTGTGTTACTAAAAATTAAGTTTATCCACTCCTTAATTTCCCATCGCACGGAAATACTAAAAAGCGGCGCAAATTTAGCATCTTTTTTCGATTCGGACAAATAATGAAGTACCTGTTTTAAGAAAATTTCGTAACTTTGCATATATGGTACGCATGCGCAATCAATGTGCCGGACGTGCCATTTTTCATACGGAATCCACATTTTTAATAATCGGTATAATTTTCACTATCATGAACAAAGGAAAAATTCTTGTTACAGGAGGTGCCGGCTACATAGGGTCGCACACCACCGTTGAGTTGCAGAATGCCGGATACGATGTCGTCATTGTCGACAACCTGTCCAATTCCAATGCGGATGTCATAGACGGTATAGAGAGGATTACGGGCACGCGCCCCGTTTTCTACAAGAACGACTGCAATGACAGGGCCGCAATGAGGAACGTTTTTGAAACGGAGAAAAACATATGCGGCATCATACATTTCGCTGCAAGCAAAGCGGTAGGAGAATCGGTACAGAAACCGCTGCTCTACTACCGCAACAATATAGACTCGCTGCTTACGCTTATGGAACTGATGCCGGAATTCGGCGTCAAGGGGATTGTTTTTTCCTCGTCATGCACGGTTTACGGACAACCGGACATTCTGCCGGTAGACGAAACGGCTCCCATAAAACCGGCCCTGTCGCCCTACGGGAACACAAAACAGATTAACGAAGAGATAATAAAGGACACTATCCATTCGGGGGTAGGCTACAAAGCCGTAATTCTGCGCTACTTCAACCCTATCGGCGCACATCCGTCGGCAGAGATAGGAGAATTGCCGAACGGTGTTCCCCAGAACCTTATCCCGTACATTACGCAGACTGCAATGGGCATACGGAAAGAATTGAGCGTTTTCGGCGACGATTACAACACTCCCGACGGGTCGTGCATCCGCGACTACATAAACGTAGTGGATCTGGCCAAGGCGCATGTTATTGCCGTAGACAGGATGCTTACGGGGAAGTCGGAAGAGCAGGTAGAGATTTTCAACCTCGGTACGGGACGCGGCGTTTCGGTACTTGAACTTGTAAATGCTTTCGAGGCTGCAACAGGTGTAAAACTGAACTACAAGATTGTAGGCCGCCGCGAAGGGGATATAGAAAAAGTATGGGCAAACCCCGAAAAGGCCAACAAGGTATTAGGGTGGGTTGCCGCAGAGAAACTGGAAGACACGCTTGCTTCGGCATGGAAATGGCAGGTAAAACTGCGCGAAAGGGGAATAATGTAGCCCCTGCCCGCTTTCTCTGACAGGTTTTCACCGCACATGACGGAACGGGCACGGTGCCGGACAGAGGCCAAGAACCTTGCAACGGTTTCTTTGTTTTGAATATAGATGTAAATTGCGTATCTTCGCGCCATATATGAACGGTTTCGGAAAGTTATCGGTACTTGCACTGCTGGCCTTATTGCCCCACAGCGTTCTCGGCAATACGGACGGGGATGCGGACTTGCGCCCCGAAAGCTATGCTGTCGAGACTCCTCAGCCCGCGACCGTGGCCGTATATGACGGCAATATCTACATCACTGTTCCGGAAAGCACCACAATAAAGATATACTCCATTCTCGGCAATCTTGTACTGGAAAAGAAGATTCCGGCAGGGACGACCCAAATAGACCTGAAAGCAAGGGGCATATACCTGATAAACACCGGGGACAGCATAAAACGGATTGCCTTGTAAGGAGACAGCCTGTCCTGCAATCTGCGGCAGCGGATACACGGAAAGGCCGGGAACAGTATTGCTCCCGGCCTTTCCCGTATAATATATTCAACAAATAGATTTCTCCATTATACGCATCGGCCTCTATACCGTCAGGTATTGCCTTTTCCGTATCCGGCATACGGATGCAGAAAAGGGTGTGCCGGAAATTCCGGGGACACACCCTTTTCTGCTAATCATGACGTATATGGATACACTCTTTCTTATCTTCCTTTGGAGTTGTGGCGATACTGCTGGCGCTGCTGTTTCTGCCGTTCACGCAGAAGCGCTTCCTGACGTTTCTGCGCCTCCTCCAGTCGCGCCATCCAGCCGCTTTTCTTGCGCGGTTTTTTCTGGTTTTCCTTGAGACGTGCAAGAAGTTTTTCTTCGTTTATAAAATAACGGAATGCATATGTTTGCAGTATCGTTATAAGCAGCGACACGAAATAATAGTAGCTCAACCCTGCCGCATAGTTGTTGAAGAAGACAAGGAACATCAGCGGCATAAGGTACATCATGGCTTTCATGCCGGGCATTTGCGGGCTGCCGGCCGTATTGTCCATGTTTATCTTCGTGTAGATGATGTTGGTTATTGTCATCAACAGACAGAAAAGGCTTATATGGTTTCCGAAATACGGCGTTATTACAGGGATGTAGGCATCCCACGAGAATATGGAATCGTACGACGACAGGTCCTTTACCCACAGGAACGACTCGCCTCTCAACTCTATCGACGAAGGGAAGAATGCGAACATGGCAAGCAGTATGGGCATTTGCAGCAACATGGGCAGACATCCGCTCATGGGGTTCGCCCCCGCACGCGTATATAAATCCATGGTTGCCCGCTGACGCTCGAGCGCTTTCTCGTTACCGGGATATTTCTTGTTTATCTCCTCTATCTGCGGACGCAATACGCGTATCTTGGCCGTGGACATGTACGACTTGTAGGTCAACGGTGCAAGTATCACCTTTATTATTATTGTGAGCAGCAGTATTATAACCCCGTAATTGTCTATGAACCTGCCGAGGAATGTGAATATAGGTATTATGAATACCGTGTTTATCCAACGGAAGAACTTGTATCCGAGCGGTATGAGTTTGTCGAGGTTCAACTTGTCGGAATCGGGTACGCCCTTGTCGTAACCGTGCAGAAGGGGGTAAAGGTTGGGCCCGAGATATATTTTGAAGCCCGGTCCCTGCGGTGTGGCCGGGTTATAGTCGAAAGAACTTTTTACGGCAAACGATTTCAGGTAATCCTTGTTCCCCTCCAGAGGTACGGAAGTCATTTCAGCGCCGTTGAACTTGTAGTCGGCTATGAAGACGGATGAAAAGAACTGGTTCTTGAACCCTATCCACTTGAGACCGAGGTTAAGCGTCTCGCTGTCTTCATCGGTTTCCGAGAGACGGTCAACATCGGACCCTACGAACTTGTAATATATGGTACTGTTGCGCTCCTCGAACATACGCCCTTTTTCCTGACTTCGCAACTGCTGGTTCCAATAGAAGTCGAGGTGGGCGGTATTGCGGGGCAGGACGTTCTCCATGCCGTTCTGGGTTATATCCATTTCCAGCATGTAGCTTCCCGACGGGAGCGTATAGGTTATGTCGAAGTTGTTCCCCCCGTCGGTAACAAGCGACATTACAAGCGTGGAGTCATTCAGTTGCCGGGGTTGGAAATACAAGTCTTCAGTATCTATGATACGTCCCGCGCTTTTGAAGATAAAGCCGTAATTGTTTTCCTTCTCTCCGTCGAAAAGCAGAAGCGGAAGCGAATCGTAAGTCTGGTAATTTTTAAGGCGCGCCGAGGATAGGCGTCCTCCTTTTGCCGAGAATGAGAGCTGCACATTCTCGTTCTGCAGCGTAAGCAGGGTGTCCCTGCCTGCAGCGGCGGACGAGAACTCGCCGAATTCCATTTTCAAACGCTGCGACTCGGTAATGGTATCGTTTCCGGTTTCACCCGATACCGCACCGGAAGGCCTGTCGGACGATGCATCATCGAGCATTTTCCGCTCATTCATGGCGGCTTCTATTTCGGCTTGCCGCATGGCTGCCACTTCCTCTTCGGAAGGGCGCGAAAACCACGAATAGCCGAACAGCAACGCAGCTATAAGCAGGAATCCTATTATCGTATTTTTATCCATGTCTGTTTTATTTTTTATTTGCTATGGCAGCTTTTACAAAGCTCATGAACAACGGGTTGGGGTTCAACACGGTACTGTTGTATTCGGGGTGGTACTGAGTGCCGACGAACCATTTCAGCGTCGGTATTTCAACCACTTCCACCAATCCTGTTTCGGGGTTCTCGCCGACACACTTCATACCGGCCTTTTCAAACTCCTCGCGATACTCGCCGTTAAACTCGAAGCGGTGTCTGTGCCGCTCCTTTATAAGGCTCTTTCCGTAGGCTTCGGCAACTTTCGTCCCTTCTTTCAGACGGCATTCATACTCGCCCAAACGCATTGTCCCTCCCATGTTGGAAATGCTTTTCTGACTCTCCATAAGGTCGATAACCGGATGTTTGGTATTCACCTCCATTTCAGTTGAATTGGCATCCTGATAGCCCAGTACGTTACGGGCGAACTCTATTACCATGCACTGCATGCCCAGACAGATTCCGAATGTGGGGACGTCATGCTCGCGGGCATATTTCAAGGCCGCGAATTTTCCTTCTATACCCCGCTGTCCAAAACCGGGAGCGACAATTATGCCGTCCATATCTTTCAGCATCTCCTCCACGTTCTGGTCGTTGACCTTCTCGGAATGGAACAGGTGCAGGTCGAGTTTGCGGTCGTTGTATACGGCCGATTGCATCAACGCCTCGGTAATGGACTTGTAGGCGTCGGGCAACTCAACATACTTCCCTACGAGACCTATCGACACTGTCTCTTTGGCGCATTTCAGCCGTTCCACGAAATTTTTCCACCCGGTTATGTCGGAAGGATGCTCTTCGGCCGGTACACCGGTCGTTTTCAAAACTATCTCGTCCAGTTTCTGCTGTTGCATCTTCAACGGCACCTCGTATATGGACGATACGTCTATCGACTGTATTACGGCCTCGGGCGACACATTGCAGAACTGGGCAACCTTGCGGCGGATATCGGCGGTAAGCTCGTGTTCGGTACGGAGAATAAGGATATCGGGCTGTATCCCGAGTTCCTGAAGCTGCTTTACCGAATGCTGGGTGGGTTTCGTCTTAAGTTCCTTGGCCGCGGCTATGTACGGCACATAGGTAAGGTGTATGCAGATACAGTTTTTCCCCAACTCCCACCTTAGCTGACGAACCGCCTCCACAAACGGCAGGGATTCTATGTCGCCTACCGTACCGCCTATCTCGGTTATAACGAAGTCGTACCCGTCCTTTATCCCGAGGTGCTTTACGTTACGCTTTATCTCGTCGGTTATGTGGGGTATTATCTGAACGGTCTTTCCCAGATAGTCTCCGCGCCGCTCCTTATCTATGACGTTCTGGTATATGCGCCCGGTGGTAATGTTGTTCGCGCGCGTAGTGCGGATGTTCGTGAAACGCTCGTAATGCCCGAGGTCGAGGTCCGTCTCTTTCCCGTCTACCGTTACATAGCACTCCCCGTGCTCATACGGATTGAGCGTTCCCGGATCGACGTTGATATAGGGGTCGAACTTCTGTATCGTAACCTTGAATCCCCTCGACTGGAGCAACTTTGCCAAAGATGCCGAAATTATCCCTTTACCCAACGAAGATACTACTCCGCCCGTAACAAATATATACTTTGTCTCCACTATCCTGTACTGTTTATACTAATACTATTTTACGCCCGCAAAAGTAAATAAAAAAATATAGTATTCCTAACAAAAAAGCCTTTTGATGCCGCGGCGGGGACGAACCGTCAGGGTCCGTGCAATTTTGTTTAGCAATAACCGAAAAAAAACATTAATTTTGCACCCTCAATGTTTTACCGACAAATTTTTGCCATTGACATGATGTATTCCAAACAGATTTTCCTGCTGCTGTTTTTATTTTTATCATCACAAACAATGTTTGCCGAAGGAACATTAACGGCCGATTCCGCAGCCGTAACCGCAGGCGACACCCTCGGCACGGCCGCTCCCGTTCTTACCGGACTTCCGTCCGCACAAAACGATACGATACCGTCTGTACCGGCAGCCGACACTGCACGGCAAAACGGGAACGGGGCTATTCCCGCAATAAAGGCCGACTCACTGGGCAGTAGCGTTACGGCAGAACCGAAAGTTCCCGCAAAAAAGAAGAAAAGTGTAAAAAAGGCCAAGCCCGAACCTTCGCCGGAAGAACTGGCCATAGCCGACTTCCTTGCAAAGCTTTCCGCCTATACGAACGATACGCTCGTTGCAAAACAATATGCCCCGCCGGTGGATTCGGCAGGGAATACGGTTCCGTACAAGTCAATATCGGAGATGCTGATGAAAACGCCGGTTGCCGTAGACAATTCGGCCAAAGCCGCGCCCAACCCCTCGTTCCTTTCCCTTATCTTCGATGATTTCGAGCAGGAAAAAGACTTGCATGTCGGACTCGCAGGCAAAGACACCAGCCTTAGCATTCCAGACGGGAAAGGACGCATGACTGTCGGCAGCCCCGCTTCCGACATGTTCCGACCCACGAATACGGAACTTCTTTTCAACAATGCGCGAATTGCCGCAATAAACACGCAACCCGTACTTACGCGTTACACCAAGAGCAACATGCCCGACATTCCGGAAGCGAACCTTGTGTCCCGCTCAATGAAAGAGAACAGGGTATCGGCCGTCAAGGCAAAGGATATTCCCGACGGCAAGGACCTGCACCTTGCCGCCCCGCCCAAGCCGAAACTGTGGAAACACAGCTTCGCAAGCTCGCTCCAGGTATCGCAGGCATATATTTCCGAGAACTGGTACCAGGGTGGAGAAAGCAACCTGAACATAATAAGCGACCAGCTCTTCAGCACGAACTTCGACAACAAGCGGAACATCATATTCTCCGCTTCCATACAGTGGAAGCTGGGAGTCAATACCTCGCCGTCCGACACGTGCCACGCATACAAGGTCAACGAGGACCTGTTCCAGATCAACTCCAAGTTCGGTATAAAGGCTATAAAAGACTGGTACTATACGGTATCGCTGGTTTTCAAAACGCAGTTCTTCAACAGTTACCCGTCGAACAGCAACGACAAATCGGCCTCGCTGCTTTCGCCCGGCGACCTGAACCTCGGTGTCGGTATGTCGTACAACAAGAAAATAGAGGAGAGGAAGTTCGAGACATCGGTCATGTTGTCTCCGCTGTCCTACAACCTCAAGTTTTCTATGGACAAGGAGATTGCCGCGCTTTCTGGAATTCCGGACGAGAAGCTCTTCGAGAACCAGGTCGGTTCATCGTTCGAGGCTACGTTCAAATGGGAGTTCTACCCCAACCTGTCATGGACGGCAAGGATGTTCTACTTTACAAACTACAAATATGTGCAGTCGGATATTGAAACCGGCATGGACTTTGCGTTCAACAGGTACTTTTCCACAAAGATATACGTACATGCCCGTTACGATGACAGCATAGAAAAGAACAAACACGGCAACTACTTCCAGTTTAAAGAACTTCTTAGTTTCGGGTTCAACTACAAGTTCAACTAAGCCAGGGGAGAGAGGATGTTTTTCAAGACAGTTTCGGTTGCGGTCCTCCTCCTGACGGCCTGCTGCACGCTTGCAGCCGGGCAGGGCTGCGAGGCCCTGTGGGAGAAGATACCGACAGAGGGTGTCTTTACTCCGGAAGATGCCAGACGGATGTACGACAGCTCGGGAAAATCGGAACTGGAAGGGGTGTGGCAAACCGAAGATTTCATGTTCCTGATATTGGAAGCCCCGGAAAACGACTGCAATGTCAGGTTCAGGATGATTATGGTAAATCCTGCGGACAGGGCGCACGCAAGCAGCATTACCCCGCAACCGGGGAGCATAATAGGGTTTATAATGGACGGAGCAGCCGGGAAAACCGCCGATTGCCTTTACAAGCCGTGTCCCTTTTGCCGTCCGCGCAGGTCGCACCTTTCAACAGGCGACGACGGCACGATAGTTATCAGGACCATATACAGCAACAGAAGCGTCATTACCGCAACGAGGTCATACCCTGCCGAACGGGACAGAGCTACGGACGGTGTCCCGTCCCCGCTTAACGGACCCATACCGAGAAACTGAAACGCATTGCTGCGGCGGACAAGCACCGGTATTCCGGCTGTCGGGTTCCGACTTGCCGGCATACGGGTTAAAGTTCCTGCCACATGTATCATATAACAGGAAAGGAGGCGCGCCGGCTTTATGCCTGCTCTCCTCCTTTTCTGTATTTTCTCCGGGACATGCAGAGGTTTTCTCCTGCCGGGATTTTAACCGCCGTGCACCTGGGCGCGCGGTATTTCCTACTCTTCCGCTTCTTCAAACATATCCTTTCCCACTCCGCACAACGGGCATACCCAATCTTCGGGGATGTCTTCAAACGCTGTTCCGGGCGCGATTCCGCCTTCAGGATCTCCCACCTCGGGGTCATAGACCCAATCGCATACTGTACATTTATACTTCTTCATAATTCTTATTTATTAGGAAAACAACTCTTACAAAGTTAAGAAGATTATTTGTATATAATGGCACTTTTGGACAAAGCCTTGATAAAATCGTTTTTCAGCGTATCGGATATGGGAATATACACCTTGCCGAATACTATCCTGTTGCGCTCGATAACCTTTACCTTATCCATGTTTACTATGAAAGAGCGGTGCACCCGCATGAACCTGTCGGAAGGGAGCAACTCTTCCATTCCCTTGAGGCTCATAAGCGAGGTTATCGGTTCGGGTTTCTCTTCCGTATGTATTTTCACGTAATCCTTCAACCCTTCTATATACAGGATATCCTTTATTTCCACCTTTTTCAGCTTGTAGTCGGACTTTACGAATATGGACTCTACCGACTGGCTGCCGGCTTCGGCACCTTTCGCCGCCAGCGCCTTTTCCGCCGCGTTCAGGAAATCGGAATATGATATGGGCTTCAACAGGTAGTCGAGGGCGTTAAGCCTGTAGCTCTCCACTGCATATTTTTCAAAAGCTGTGGTAAATATTATCCTGCTCCTGTTCCCGACCATCCGGGAAAAATCTATGCCGTTCAGTTCGGGCATCTGTATATCGAGGAATATAAGGTCGGGCGCATCCTTTATCACTTCTTCCAAAGCCTTTACGGGATTTGAAGACGAGCCCTTAAGTTCAAGGAACGGCGTTTTCCCTACGTATCCCTCCAGCAGCTTTATAGCCAACGGCTCATCGTCTATTATATAACAAGTTACATGCATTATTGTTCCTCCTTCCTTTTTACAGGCAAAATAAGTTTTGCCTCATATTCTTTGTCATTGTGCTTTGTTTCATATTCATAATCCGTGCCGTATATAAGGTCCAGCCTCTTGCGCAAATTGGAGACGCCCACGCCCGAGCCGCTGTCATCTTCTTTCCCTTTGGGGAAATAACTGTTTCTCACCCTGCAGACAACCTTCTCGCCGGCAACCTTTATCTCTATCGACAGAAACGAGGGGGAGATAACGCTGACCCCGTGCTTGAAGGCATTCTCAATCAGAGAGATGTACATCAGCGGGGCAACCATAATCCCTTCGGTATTTTCAGGCAGGTCTACCTTTATGTCGAGATTGTCGTTCATCCGCAGTTTCATCAGCGACACATAGTCTTCTATGAAGCGGATTTCCTTTGTAAGGGATATATATCTGGACTTGTTGTCATCGTACAATACGTGCCGCATCATGTCGCTCAGCCGCAATATGGAACTGCGGGCCTTGTCGGGCGAAATATCTATCAATGCATATATGTTGTTCAGCGTATTGAACAGGAAATGGGGATTCAACTGGTTTCTCAGGTTCTTCAGTTCGGCCTCCGTCCTGCTCCGCTCCAGTTCTTTCACCTCACGTTCTGCCTTGTTGAGCATGTATATGGCTTTTACCGCTATGGCCATTCCCACCATCAGCATTAGAGGCAGGACTTTCCCGGTAAAAAAGAGCAGAATATGGTGCGGTACCGGGGATAGAGGCCGGAATATATCGGGGAGGTTCTTCGGCTGCAGCGGGGATATGTATTCATACCCTTCATATTCCAGATCGATGCCGTCGGGGAATACCCGCGATGCGGTACTAAGGACATCGAATTCCATTCTCTCCCAGGCAAACATTATCAGCGACAGCATCCCCACCAGAATTATATTCACCGCTATATAGCGGATTCTGCTTGAGTAGAAGTACAGGTCGATAAGTATAGTATAATTAAAGGCGAATACCACAACAAGCGCCCATGCAAATATGGAGATATGCGCCACGCCACGGAAGTCGGTTATATTCGCCCTGTTGCCGAAAAGCATGAAACAGACGGGCATGATGAATATCATGGCCCATAACAGGAAATATGCGGCTTTTGTCCCGAACGTCCGGCTCTGTTCTCTATGCGGCATCCTTTTGTTTTCTATTGGTCAGTGCAAGATAATATGGCAACGGCAAACCGCAACGGTCATATAGACGTAAAGGGGTAATATCCGTGCATACGGCGTTATTTTCTCTGCAATGCCGGGCTTCCACCCGCCCTTGGCATTCAAATCTCCACGGTAAAATCGCTTATCACCTTGTCGGCAAGAGGCGCTATCGTCTCTGCCGGATTTGTCGTAGCAAGCCCTACGACATACATGCCTGCGTCCCTGCCGGCACGCAGGCCCAATATGGAGTCCTCAAATACGCAGCACTGCGATGGGGGAATTCCCAAACGTTCCGAGGCAAGGAGATAACAGTACGGGTCCGGCTTGGAACGGAGCATGTCGTCGGCCGTAACCGCCACATCGAACCGGTCTTCAAAGCCGGGATAGCGCGCATATATTTTCGCCATTTTTTTACGGCTCGAACTCGTAACAAGCGCAATCCTGTATCCCGCAGCTTTAGCTTTTGCCAGATATTCGGCCGCACCGGGGATATAGTCCGTTTTCATCCTCCCTTCAAAATCATCCACGAGCGCAGTTACCCTGCTCCGCTGTTCCGGCATCGGGAAATAACGGTCGAGGATATCTTTCAGCGTAGCCCCTTTTATCTTTGAAAAGATATCTTCTTCTTCAGGCATAAGGGGGAGAAGTTCTGTTTTCCAGAACTCGGTATAGCCCGCTTCCGTATCGAGTATCACCCCGTCCAGGTCGAACAGCAGAGCTTTTATGTTTTCAGGTATCGGCATGGTCTGTCTTTATAAGCCATGCAAATTTAAACATATTGTCCATTAAAAAAAGGGATGACTTATATAAATTAACATTCGCGCTCCATATTCTTAAAGGAATACTTCCACGGTACTTTTTCGGTTAAAAAAGGATAAACCCGGCTGAATCCGGGATGTGCGATTTGAAAATGCCGGATTTATCGCTTACCTTTACATATGGCAACCGTCTACGATACACGGGCTTCATCTTCGCCGAGACAGAGGAAGGCCTGACAAATTGAGACTGCTGCCGCGTACGGATATGGCATTTCCCGCAACGGCCCCGCCGTTTTGACGATACGGCGCATGTCGCATCCGCACAATCCCAATCCCAACAAAACAGGAATATGGCAAAAGACAAGGAAAAAAAGAAAACAGAGATTCCGGAACCGGCATACGTGCATGATACCGATACGAACATATTTTTCGTAGAGAACCTGGCGTCCCTGCAGAAAGAGAGCTACAACACCCTTGTAAAGAATGCCGTTGCCATACTCTGTACCAGAGGCTCGGCTTATATCCGTCTCAACGGCATGGACCTGGAGATAGGCGCCAACGACATATTGATATGCCAGCCGCATACCCTTATAGAGAAGTACGAAACAAGCGATGATTTTGACGGATACTGTTCCATGATGTCGAAGGAGTACCTGTACAGAGTCTCCATGGTTTCGGGAGGGAACTGGGACATGAAGGTGTTTATTGAAAACAACCCCATACTCCCCCTTACGGATGACGAGGTTGAGACATTCTCGCTTTATTACAACCTCCTGAAGAAAAAACTGACAGATGCTTCGGGCAGGCACCACAGGGAGCATATGGACGCCCTGTTGGGAAGTTTCATGATAGAACTGCACGACATATTGGAGAGGTTCGTGATCCTGAATCCTCCCACATTCTCCTCGGCAGAGAACATATTCAGGGAGTTCATAAACCTGCTTTCGTCCTCTTTCCCGAAGAAACGGGATGTAACATACTACGCCGATGCCTTGAACGTAACGCCCAAATACCTGTCTGCAATATGCAAAAACATAAGCGGACTCACGGCGTTCAGCCTGATAGGCAAATATGTGGTACGGGATGTGGAGTTCATGCTTAAAAAGCAGGAAATGACCATAAAGGAAATTGCAAACAAACTCGATTTCCCGAACATTTCGTTTTTCGGCAAATATGTAAAGAAGCATTTCGGCGTTCCTCCGAGGAAATACAGAGAGGAGCTGTTTAAAAAAACGCCGGGCGCCATCATCGGGCAGGAAAATAATGCGAGGGGATGTCTGCCCGATGATGCCGGATGAAGCAGCCTCGGAGAGTTGCGGCGTACTAAGCAAAAACGCACATTCCGGATTTACCCATGCCCCCTTTTCATTTCATTACCCGAAACAAGATGTTTACTGCCCAAATTTTAGTAATTTTGCCGGAGAAACACCTGCCGCAGACAGACGGGACGGGGTATGGGGGCATACGCCCGGGACACCCTTGTACAGGCAGCTGCAAATAATGGACGGAAGTTTGTTTTAATAAATATGCCATATTATGTTTTCAGGAATTGTTGAAGAGTTCGCCACCGTCGAATCGCTTGCAAAAGACGGCAGCAATTTGAATATAACGCTCAGGTGTTCTTTTACGGACGAATTGAAAATAGACCAGAGCATCGCCCACAACGGGGTATGCCTTACCGTTGTCTCAATCGGGGGCGGCTGCTACACGGTTACGGCAGTCAAGGAGACCCTTGACAGGAGCAACCTCGGGCTGCTCAAGACCGGCGACAAGGTAAACATAGAAAGGAGCATGCAGATGAACGGCCGCCTGGACGGGCATATCGTTCAGGGCCATGTGGACACGACCGCGGTGTGCGACAGCATAGAAGAATGCGACGGCAGCCGTTACTACACCTTCAGATACGACTTTGACAGGGCTAAAGCCGCCGAAGGGTACATGACCGTTGAAAAGGGCTCGGTTACGGTAAACGGGGTAAGCCTTACGGTATGCGACAGCAAGGACGATTCGTTCAGGGTAGCGATAATACCATATACCTACGGGCACACCAACTTCCACACGTTGAAACCGGGCAGTAAGGTGAACCTCGAATTTGACATTATAGGGAAATATATCAGCCGCCTCCAAAGGTATGCGGTTGCCAACAATTAATACTTTATTGGTTTTATGAGCGATCAGAGATATAATTTGCGCGGGGTATCGGCATCGAAAGAGGATGTCCACAATGCCATAAAGAACATTGACAAGGGATTGTTTCCGGGAGCTTTCTGCAAAATAATCCCGGATATATTGGGCGGAGACGAAAAATACTGCAATATCATGCACGCCGACGGCGCAGGCACGAAATCGTCCCTTGCCTACGTATACTGGCGCGAAACCGGCGATCTGAGCGTATGGAAAGGGATTGCCCAGGATGCGCTTATAATGAACATAGACGACTTGCTGTGCGTGGGGGCCACCGACAACATCCTGGTCTCCTCCACGATAGGGAGAAACAAGATGCTTATCCCCGGAGAGGTAATCTCTACAATAATAAACGGCACGGAGGAGTTGCTTTCGGAACTCAGGACACTCGGCGTAAACGCCTACCTTACAGGAGGGGAAACCGCCGATGTCGGGGATCTTGTAAGGACGATAATAGTGGACAGTACCGTAACCTGCCGCATGAAACGGGAGGACGTGGTATCCAACCACAACATCCGCCCCGGGGACGTTATAGTAGGCCTTGCTTCTTTCGGACAGGCGACCTATGAAAAAGAGTACAACGGCGGGATGGGCAGCAACGGCCTGACTTCGGCACGGCACGATGTCTTTGCAAAATATCTTGCCGGCAAATATCCCGAAAGTTTCGATGCCGCCGTTCCCGACGAACTGGTCTATTCGGGCAACCTGAAACTTACCGACACTATCGAGGGGCTCGGCATAGATGCCGGCAAACTGGTTCTCTCCCCCACCCGCACCTATGCGCCGGTGATAAAGAAGGTCCTCGAGTCGCTGCGTCCCGAAATCCATGGCATGGTACACTGCTCGGGCGGCGCACAGACAAAAGTGATGCATTTCGTAAACGGAGTAAAGGTCGTTAAAGACAACATGTTCCCTGTTCCGCCGCTGTTCAGGACCATTCAGGAACAGTCCGGTACAGACTGGAAGGAGATGTACAAGGTGTTCAACATGGGACACAGGATGGAAATCTACCTGTCGCCCGAACATGCCGAAGAGGTTATGGCGATAAGCAGGAGTTTCGGTATAGAGGCGCGCATCGTTGGGCATGTCGAAGCATGCGACGTAAACCGCCTGACAATAAAATCGGAGTTCGGCACATTTGAATATTGACAACTGCAATGAAAAACGAGCTGGACAGCGCAATGGAAAAATGCGAGCAGCTTGGAGAGTTGCTCCGCATAATAAAGGAAGGGGGCGGCAATACCCCCCGTCTGCTATACGATCTGGCCGCAGAGAAATGCTATGAAATCTCGCAGCTTCTGATGAAAAGGCCTGCTGAAGATTGCTGCACCGGGAGTATGCCGGGCGTACCCGACCCGGCGACGGAAGAGAGTGAACAGGATTCGCAAGCAGCCGGTTGCAATACACCTTGCCATGCCGATACCGCAGCGATACCGGAAACGGAAGAGGTTTGCCCGGCAAGCGAAGAGGCAGCTCCAGTACCCGTTCGGGAAAAGGAAGAAGCTGAAGAGGGCATTTCTCCGGACACTGTCGCATCATTGAAAGACGAAACACCGGACAGCGGAGAGAACGGAGACGGCATATGCCGGCCCGAACCTGAAAGCGACGCTGACATGACAGGAACTCTCTTCACCGGGGAGTGCGGGCAAGACTCCGAAAATGCCCGCGTTACAGCCGATGACGACAAGACGGACAAAGATACGGAAGGTACAGGACTCCCGCCGGAAACAGGATTCGCGGCTGTCTGCATCCATACTTCCGCCGCAAGTGAAACAGTATGCACAAGCAACAGCAAACACGGAAGCATAAAGAGCCTGCTCAGCATAAACGATCTGTATTTGTTCAAACGGGAACTTTTCAACGACGATTCAAGGGAGATGAACTCCTTGTTCGACAAACTGGAGAAAGCCGATTCGCTTGACGAATGCAGGAGAGTACTTGGCGGATTTATTGATTTTGAACCCGAAGACGGTTCTACTGCCGCCGATTTTTTTGAAAGGCTGAAAAACCGCTTCTAACGTAAACATGTACGATATGCACAAACTTGTCATTGTCCCGACGCCGGTAGGAAACCTTGAGGATATGACCTTAAGGGGAATCAGAACTCTGAAAGAGGCCGACCTGATTCTTGCCGAAGATACCAGGACGAGCGGCATATTGCTGAAACATTTCGGCATAGAGAACAAGTTGCAGCCGTACCACAAGTTCAACGAACATAAAACAGTCGGGCGGATAATTGAACGCCTGACAGCGGGAGAAAAAATAGCCCTCGTTTCCGATGCCGGCACACCGGGCATTTCCGACCCCGGTTTCCTTCTGGCAAGGGAATGCGTCAAGGCGGGGATAGAGATCGAATGCCTCCCCGGCCCCACCGCCCTGATTCCTGCCGTGGTCGCCTCGGGGCTTCCATGCGACAGGTTCTGCTTTGAAGGGTTCCTGCCTCAGAAAAAGGGGAGGGTTTCACGGCTGGCCGAACTCAGCGGAGAAACAAGGACAATAATCCTGTACGAATCGCCGTACAGAATAGTAAAACTGCTGACGCAGGTTGCAGAGATATTCGGCGCGGAAAGGGCCTGCGCCGTATCGAGGGAAATCTCCAAAATACATGAAGAGACCGTACGTGGTACGGTCGGGGAGGTACTGCAGCATTTTACGCAGAATGAACCCAAGGGGGAATTTGTCGTTATCATAGCAGGGAAAGGGTATGATAACCGCACAAATGATATTTGCCAATCAAACATACAAAAAACCACTAAAACGTAATCGCCATGAAAAGAATCATGTTGGGGACTATGCTGACGATGTCGCTTATACTCGTTTCGTCATGCCAGAAAGGGAATACGTCGAACGAAGAACTGCAGAGGCAGAATGATTCGCTGATGCTGGCAAACGCACAGACAAAAGCCGAATACGACGAGATGCTGCAACTCATAAACGAGGTACAGGCAGGTTTCGACCAGATAAAAGGGGCCGAGAACTATCTGATTGTCCAACAGAACAGCGGCGGAGACCTGGATAAAAGCGTCAGGGAAAAGATTGCCGAAGATATGACCCTTATCTCAAAGACCCTCAAGGAGAACAAAGAGAAGATAAACGCCCTTATGGCCAGGATAAGGAACAGCGAAAACCAGTCGGCCCAACTTAAAGAGAGCGTGGAACGTCTCGACAAGATGATTGAGGAACGGGGGAAAATGATTACTGAACTGCAGGAAGAACTGGCCAGGCGCGACGTGCGCATTGCCGAGCTTGACGATGCCGTTACGGCACTGTCGCAAATCAACACGTCCCAGTCCGAGATGATAAGCAAACAGGATGCTTCAATCAACAAGGTTTTCTACGCTTTCGGGACATCGAAGGAACTGAGGGAACAGAACATAATAGAGGCCCGCGGCAAGAACCTGCTGAAAGGGGACTACAACAAGGACTACTTTACCGAAGTGGATTTAAGGGAACTGAAAACCATTCCCCTGGGGGCAAGGAAAGCCAAACTGCTTACCGCGCACCCCGACGGGAGCTACACCCTGGAGAAAGACGAGAACAATGTCCTCACCCTTGTAATAAACAATCCGGAGGATTTCTGGAGTACATCCAGATACCTTGTAATACAGGTAGATTAAGGCGTACCGCCCGCCATTATCCTGTTTCCAGAAAAAACATCCGGTGCACGCTTTGCATCGGATGTTTTTTACGCCCGTACTGCGCCGGGCGGATTTCCGCAGGCCAAATAACAGACAACGGAAACTGGACGGTACTCCTTAGTACTCAGGGAGTGCATTTCTCCGGATTTATCCGGCTGCCCCCCCGAATACAAGAAAGCCCGACAAGAAATTCTTGTCGGGCTTTCTTGTGACTCCAGCAGGATTCAAACCTGCAACCTTCTGATCCGTAGTCAGATGCTCTATTCAGTTAAGCTATGGAGCCGTTTTCCGGATGCAAAGGTAACACTTATTTTATAAGTAGCAAACAAGAAGGCCTAAAAATTTTATGGCATGTGCAACTTTTTTCCTTTACATGTCCTTATTCCAGAAAGCGGGGATTGTTCAGGAGGATGCCCAAAGCCAGTCCGAAGTTCCAGTTGCGGGCCGGATATGAATAGTAGTTGGTGAACATGCTGATTGAAGCGAATGGCAGATTGTAGACAAGCGACACCTCGCCCATGTATTTGACGCTGTCCATGAATTTGCCGTAATAGGGCAACCCGTTGGCATCCTGCCTTATCTCGAAGAACGGCACAAAGCAATAGAGCTCGCCCCTCAACTGCAGGTTGTTTATAATGTTCCACACGGGGACAACTCCGGCGGCGACATACTGGTTGGCACGGAACGCTTCGTTGAATACCGTCTTGCTGTGCGGGGTTGGCGTGAATGCCGGCGCCTGCACTATTGTGGACGTGTATGTTGCAAAGAAACTTTTACTTGAAATTACCATATCGCCGACAAACCCCAACGAGAATTTCCTGACAGGGTTAAGGTAATATTCCGCCCCGGCATTGAGCTGCAGCCACGAATGCTTGTCCTTGTAACGGTTTCCTTTTACCGACTCCTGGATATATGTCTCTTTCCCTATTACGAATTCGCCGCTTATTGTTATGCGGGAACCTTGCGTCGGGTACATAATGCTGTTAAGCGTATTGCTCTCGAACTTGACCGACCCCATAAACAGGCTGTAATTGCTCTCATCCTGCTTGGTCGACGTAAAGTCGAGATAATTGGACGGGTAATATTTGTCTGTCAGATACCCGTACCCTACCGTTATCTCCGCCT
This sequence comes from uncultured Bacteroidales bacterium, assembly GCA_949297125.1. Taxonomy (GTDB): domain Bacteria; phylum Bacteroidota; class Bacteroidia; order Bacteroidales; family G3-4614; genus Caccoplasma_A. Next base: position 37,895 of record CASFRS010000024.1, on the reverse strand, counting down.
TGCTGCTGTTAAGGAACGGCAATCCCAGCCGCAGTTTGACGTAGGCCTCCTGGTTGGTTATGAATGTGGGCGATTCGGTCTGAATAAAGAGTTTCTCGTTCTCGTAATATTTCTTTCTTGAAAAACACCCGTACAGTTTAAGGTACATGGGGATTTTCCTCGGCAATTCGAGTTTTGCCGAAAACATGGACGAGTTGTATGCGCGCCCCAAATACCCGTTCAGGTCCAGATCCAGCGAATAGAGGTTCAGCGTGCGGTATTTGGCGTCGAGGTATATCTGGTTGGTATTGCCGGAACTTATATAGGCTCCGAACCCCAAAGCTATGTTGTCCTTGATTTTTGCATCGAGCACCAGCGTGTACAATCCCGTCGTATCGTTATATATCCCGTGCGGCACAAGGTCGGAAATCTTGCTGTCGGACACAAGCTTGTAGTATGCCGCATCGAACCCGTCCATATCTATGATGCCGAGACTGTCTTCGACAGCCTCGAACTGCCTGCGTATGTACATACGCTGGGAATGGTTTCCGCCTTTTACCACAATCTTGTCGAATTTCACGTCGGGAGTGCGGCTGCGGTATTGCATGCGCATCAACTGCCGCGACTGCGGCGATACGCGCCGCGTTACGCGTTTCTTTATCGAATCGGCATACTGTATCCCCTTTTCATACCCTATCCTGTATATCATGTCGGCCTTGGGAAAGTCCAGCAGCCCTACCTGCCCCGACAGGTTGAACGATATCAGCACCCCCTTGTCCTCGGGTACGGAGTAATCGGTCTTCTGCATTACCATGGCATCGAGCTGCGCCATCAAATCGTCCTCTTTCGGTTTTACGGGATTGCTCGCCACCTTGCACCCTATTATGAAATCGGGATTGAAATCTTCCTGCATTACGTCTACCGGAAAGTTGTTGTAGATACCTCCGTCGTACAACAGCGTACTGTCGACCTCTATGGGCTTGAATACGAAGGGGAAGGTCATCGATGCCCGCACGGCATCGCCCAGATCGCCGCTGTCGAATACCACAGCGCGCTTGTTATACACGTCGGAAGCTACAGAACGGTACGGTACGAAGAGCTTGTCGAAGTCGCCCCCGCACTGGCCTGTCGCCGGAGAAAAAAGGTACAGAAACCCGGCATTCATGGGAATGGGGTTTATCAGGTTGGTGGGAAGCAGGTGCGCGGCGAACTTCTTGTCGCTCCCGTCGAGCGATATGTCGAACGAGACGAATTGCGGCGACGGGTCGGGACGACGGAAATAGAATATCTGCTTCTTGCTTATTTCCCCCCTTGACCACGATTCAAAGTCGGGCGACTTTATTATTTCCATCATTTCGGCCGGCGTAAGCCCCATCGCATACATGGCGCCGACTATCGCACCCATCGATGTACCGGTTATGTAATCGATTGGTATCCCGCTGTCTTCAAGAGCCTGTATCACCCCTATATGCGCAATTCCCTTCGCTCCTCCCCCGCTCAATACAAGCCCCACGCTTTCGGCTTTTACGCCAGAAAACATCAGCAGGCCGAGCAGAATATGGATTATACGGCGCATATCGTCTCCTCCCGCAGAATATTACACCTGATTGTAATACGAATCCTTGAACCCGAGGAAATAGAGCACCCCGTCCAGGCCTATTGTGGATATGGACTGCGATGTATTGGCCTTTACCTTGGGCTTCGCGTGGAAGGCTATTCCCAAACCGGCCGTGTTGAGCATGGGTATGTCGTTGGCCCCGTCGCCGACAGCTATCGTCTGCGCTATGTTCACGTGTTCTATCTGGGCTATGAGACGCAACAGTTCGGCCTTGCGCTTGCCGTCGACTATATCGCCCACATACCGCCCGGTAAGCTTGCCGTCAACAATCTCCAGTTCGTTGGCATATACATAGTCTATGCCGAACTTGCGTTTCAGGTACTCGCCGAAGTACGTGAACCCTCCGGAAAGGATGGCTATCTTTATCCCTGCCGCCTTGAGAGTCCGCATAAGCCTCTCGGCCCCTTCCGTAATCGGCAGGTTCTCGGCAATATCCTTCATTACCGATTCGTCCAGTCCCTTCAACAGGGCCACCCGCTGGGTAAAACTCTCGTGGAAGTCGATTTCGCCGCGCATGGCCGACTCCGTTATGGCGCGGACCTTGTCGCCCACACCGGCCCTTTCGGCCAGTTCGTCTATCACTTCCGTCTTTATCAGGGTGGAATCCATATCGAAACAGATCAGACGGCGCGTACGCCTGAACATGTTGTCTTCCTGGAACGAAATATCGATACTCAGTTCCGATGAGAGACGCATGAACTCGGACTGCATCGCATTGCGGTCCTTCGGCGTCCCACGCACCGACAGTTCCACGCACGAACTGGACATCTGCCCTGCCCCTTCCAACGGTACGCGGCCGCTCAGACGCTGTATCGCATCGATATTCAGGCCCTGCTCTACCAGCACTTTCGTAACGGCCCCTATCTGGCGCGCCGTTACGCTGCGGCACAGCAGGGTTATTATAAAGCGGTTCTTCCCCTGCTGTCCTACCCATTTGGTATATTCCTCCTCGGTTATCGGGGAGAAGCGGATATTTATATCCAGTTCGTACGCCTTGAACAGCAACTCTTTCATTATCTCGCCCGAACTTGTCCCGCAGGTCATGAAGAGGATTCCGAGAGAGAGCGTATGGTGTATGTCGGCCTGCCCGATATCCAGTATCGAGGCATCGTATTTAGCCAGTATGTTCGTCAATGCCGATGTTACACCGGGGCGGTCGTCGCCCGCTATCTGAATAAGGATTATTTCCCTTTTTGCCTTCTCTTCCATATTTGGATATAACTACGTTGTTAATGAAGCGAAGATAATAAAAAAATATTTCTTGATACCGCCCCGCACCACTGTTTTGCGCTTTTACGCAAGCCCGGCCGTCCGCAGTACCACGCGCCTCCCGTGCGTCCGGCGGACGTCTTGTTCCCGGTACATACACCGTCTCTCCGGCAGGATACCTCCCGACGGCGTGCTTGCGGCAACGGCAAGCAGTCAGGCAGGGGCTATTTGGGGGCTTTCGTATAGAGATATACGGCTATGAGTATGTATATTATGTTGGGTATCCACACGGCGAGCCGTGGCGACATGCTGCCGCTTACGGCAAATGACGACGATATTGTGGAGAAGAGTATATAGCTGAAACTCAGTATAAGGCCTATCCCTATATTCATGCCCATTCCCCCTTTTACCTTGCGCGACGACAGGGACATCCCTATCGACGTAAGGATAAAGGCCGCCACGGTGGAGGCGAAACGGGTTTCATACTCTATCTCGAACGGTTTCACATTCGATGCCCCGCGTTCTTTCTGGCGCGATATGTACTCCTTGAGTTCCGTGGTATTCATCAACTCGGCATCGTATCGGGAGATAAGGAAATCGGCTGGCTCGATTGTTATTATGCTGTCGAGCAGCTTGCCTTGCCGGAACTCTTCGCGCAGGCCGTTGAAGTCGCGTATCGTGTAGTTGCGGATTATCCAGTGGTATGCCGAATCGTACCGGACCGACTCGGCCGTCAGCTTGGAACGCAGCGTTTTCCCCTCGAACTTCTCCATAGAGAAACGGTATCCGGTTTTTGTCCTGTCGTCGTAACGGTTTATATACGCTATTACGCCCGGGGAGACCTGCAACTGCACATTGCTGGCGTAATCGACCTTCTTGTTGTCGACATACTTGTTAAGGAACTCGATCCTTGTAACGCTGGCCGGAGGAATTACGTAACTGTTCAGCACAAATGTTATCCCGGCTATTATCGCCGCCGAAATCATGTAGGGTATCATAAGCCGCTTGAAACTTATGCCGCTCGACAACATGGCTATTATCTCGGAATTGTCGGCCAGTTTGGATGTGAAGAATATTACGGCTATGAATGTGAAAAGCTGGCTGAAAAGGTTTATGAAGTAGGGGATGAAGTTGAGATAGTAATCGAACACTATCGCTTTCAGGGGGGCGTGCATGAACGAATCGAGCTTTTCGTTTATGTCGAAGACGACGGCAATGGAGATAATAAGTATTATCGCGAAAACGTACGTCCCCAGGAACTTCTTTATTATGTAATAGTCTATCTTCTTCAGCATGCCCAGAGTCTTTTACAGCCTTGCCGTTACCCGTTCTACCATTTCCGTTTTCCACCGTTTGAACGTTCCTGCCAGTATCTGCCTGCGGGCTTCGCGGACAAGCCACAGGTAAAAGGCCAGGTTATGCAGCGATGCTATCTGCATGGCAAGGAACTCGCCGCTTACGAACAGATGCCGCAGGTACGCCTTGCTGTACTGCGTATCGACGAACGATGCCCCGCCCTCCTCGATAGGGGAATAATCGGATTCCCATTTCTTGTTGCGCATGTTCATTATCCCGTTACGGGTAAACAACATGCCGTTCCGCCCGTTGCGGGTGGGCATGACGCAATCGAACATGTCCACTCCCCGCTCTATGCCTTCGAGAATGTTTGCCGGCGTACCTACACCCATAAGGTAACGGGGCTTGTCCTGGGGCAGGACGTCGTTCACCACCTCTATCATTTCATACATCTTTTCGGCCGGCTCGCCTACCGAGAGCCCGCCGATTGCATGACCGGGTGCGCCTATCGATGCGGCCTCTTCGGCCGATATCCTGCGGAGTTCGGGATAGACACACCCTTGTACTATCGGGAAAAAGGCCTGTTCGTACCCATATCGCGGCGAAGTGTTGCGGAAATGTTCCCAGCCGCGCTTCATCCACCTCACCGTCATCTCCATCGACTTCCGCGCATAGGAGTAATCGGCGTCGCCGGGGGTACACTCGTCGAGAGCCATTATTATATCCGCGCCTATTATGCGCTGCGTGTCCACCACGTTCTCGGGGGTAAAAAGATGGCTGGAACCGTCGATATGGGAACGGAAATGGACACCCTCCTCCTTCAGTTTGCGGATAGACGACAGGGAAAAGACCTGAAACCCTCCGCTGTCGGTCAGCAGACTCCGGTTCCAACCGGAAAACCCGTGGAGACCGCCGGCCTTTTCAAGTATCTCCAACCCGGGGCGGAGATATAAATGGTATGTGTTGCCGAGTATTATGCGGGCATCGGTGTCCTCCTCCAATTCGCGGCGGTGTACGCACTTGACGGTCGCCGCCGTTCCCACCGGCATGAAGACGGGCGTCTCTATTTCGCCGTGCGATGTCGTTATCTTGCCTGCTCTCGCTGCCGTAAGGGTGTCGCGCGATACTATATCGAAATCCATATGTCTCAGCCGGTATTTATTGTGCGAAGATAATATAAAGAGGCGGCCCGAACAAAATTTAAACGCGCATGTTGAGTTTTTGCAGGACTTTTTGTCAGCAGGACGGATACGGCAAACTCCTCTGTACCCCTATTTCCGGATACGGGCTTTATGTTTTACGACATATGCGGCAGCAAATTTGTCATGCCCCGGGCAATGGCATCACTTTTGTACTTTACCGTTGCGTAAAACACATTATAAAAAGAATTTAAAGAAAGGAGATTATCACATATGAATTTCAACAATTTTACAATCAAATCGCAGGAGGCCGTACAGAAAGCCGTGGAAATTACCCAGCGGCACGGCAACCAGGCTATCGAACCCGTCCACCTTATGAAAGGGGTGATCGACACGGGAGAGAATGTGGTCGAATACCTGTTCCAGAAAGCGGGGGCAAACATGCAACTGCTGAAGAACAATATCGACAGGGAGATTGAGATGCTGCCGAAAGTCAGCGGCGGCGAACCGTACCTCAGCAGGGAAAGCAACGAGGTTCTGCAGAAAGCCACGGACTATTCGAGCAAGAACGGCGACCAGTTCGTAGCCCTCGAATCGATTCTTATGGCTTTGCTGCTGGTAAAGTGCAACGTTTCGACATTCATGAAAGATGCCGGAATTACCGAAAAGGCACTTGGCGCAGCCATAGATGACTTGAGAAAGGGGAAGAAGGTTACGGACGCTTCGGCCGAGCAGACCTACAATGCCCTGAGCAAATACGCCATAAACCTTAACGAAAGAGCCCGCAGCGGGAAACTCGACCCCGTTATAGGGCGGGACGAAGAGATAAGGCGTGTGCTCCAGATATTGAGCCGGCGTACAAAAAACAACCCTATCCTTATCGGGGAACCCGGTACCGGGAAAACGGCAATAGCCGAGGGTCTGGCACACAGGATTGTCCGGGGCGATGTTCCGGAAAACCTTAAAAGCAAGGAGATCTATTCGCTCGATATGGGCGCGTTGGTTGCCGGGGCAAAATACAAGGGGGAGTTTGAAGAGCGGTTGAAAGCCGTTGTCAACGAAGTTACCCAGGCCGACGGCGAGATAATCCTGTTCATAGACGAGATTCACACTCTTGTCGGGGCCGGCAAGGGCGAAGGGGCAATGGATGCCGCAAACATCCTGAAACCGGCCCTTGCAAGGGGCGAGTTGAGGGCTATCGGCGCCACCACGCTGGATGAATACCAGAAGTATTTTGAAAAGGACAAGGCCCTGGAGAGAAGGTTTCAGATTGTAATGGTGGACGAGCCGGACGAACTCAGTACCATTTCCATATTGAGGGGGCTCAAAGAGAGATACGAGAACCACCATAAGGTGAGAATCAAGGACGACGCCATTATTGCTGCCGTACAACTCTCTTCCCGATATATCACAGACAGGTTCTTGCCCGACAAGGCCATTGACCTTATGGACGAGGCTGCCGCCAAATTGAGGCTTGAGGTCGATTCTGTCCCGGAGGCCCTGGACGAGATAACGCGCAAGATAAAACAGTTGGAAATTGAACGTGAAGCGATTAAGCGCGAGGACGACAAAGTAAAACTCGAATCGCTGAACAAGGAGATTGCCGACCTTAAAGAGGAGGAGAACAAGTTCAAGGCCAAATGGAATTCCGAAAAGGAACTGGTAAACAAAATCCAGCAGAACAAGATAGATATAGAGCAACTGAAGTTCGAGGCCGACAGGGCCGAACGCGAAGGGGACTACGGCAAGGTTGCCGAGATACGGTATGCCCGTATAAGCGGCAAGGAGAAGGAGATTGCCGAAATCCAGGCCAAGATCAAGGAGATGCAGGGCGATTCGGCCATGATTAAGGAGGAGGTTACCGCCGACGACATTGCCGATATAGTATCGAGGTGGACAGGCATCCCCGTTACCAAAATGATGCAGAGCGAAAGGGAGAAACTGTTGAACCTGGAGGCTGAACTGCACAAGAGGGTTGTAGGCCAGGACGAAGCTATCCGCGCGGTATCGGATGCCGTAAGGCGTAACCGTGCCGGGCTGAGCGATCCGAAACGTCCTATCGGCTCGTTTATCTTCCTCGGGACTACCGGCGTGGGAAAAACGGAACTTGCCAAGGCTCTGGCCGAGTACCTGTTCGACGACGAGAACATGATGACGCGTATAGATATGAGCGAATACCAGGAAAAGTTCAGCGTAACGCGTCTTATCGGTTCGCCTCCCGGATATGTGGGGTACGATGAAGGGGGACAGCTTACCGAGGCCATAAGGCGCAAGCCGTACTCGGTGGTTCTATTCGACGAGATAGAGAAGGCGCATCCCGATGTTTTCAACACCTTGCTGCAGGTTCTCGACGACGGACGTCTGACGGACAACAAGGGGCGTGTCGTAAACTTCAAGAATACCATTATAATAATGACCTCCAACCTGGGTTCGTCGCTGATTCGCGAGAACTTCGAGAAGATAGACGACAAGAACCGCGAACGGATTATAGAGGAGACGAAGAACGAGGTCATGGGCATGTTGAAGCAGACCATAAGGCCGGAATTCCTGAACCGTATAGACGACATTATAATGTTCACGCCGCTTAACGAGAAGGAGATTGCCGACATTGTGGCTATACAGCTGAACTCCATAAGGAAGATGCTTGCCGGAAACGGCATAAAACTGGAATTTACGGAAAAGGCCGTCGGCTTCATCGCCAAAGAGGGATACGACCCGCAGTTCGGCGCGCGTCCCGTCAAGAGGGTTATACACAGGTACGTCCTCAACCAGCTGTCGAAAGACCTGCTTTCACAGAAAGTGGACAAAAACAGGCCCATTACGATTGATGCCGATGAAAACGGACTGATATTCGGAAATTAATATTTGTCTGCAATTTTTAAATGGCGCGGCATAAAACCGCGCCATTTTTTTAGTACCTTAGCCGAAGTTTAACATATTTCTGCCATGGCTAAGGATGACGATATAATTTATGATGACGACGATGCGGTGAAATTCATCCGCAAGACGCTGGAAGCCCCCATTGCCGCCAAGGTTAGTGATGACGACATATATTACATCATCGACCTGATTTATGACTTCTACGAAAGCAAGGGATTCATGGACAACGACAACGGGGACGAGGAGATTGAGTTTGCCGATGACGAACTGATAGATTTCGCCCTGTCGAATGCACGGAAGGACGGGTTCGGGAAATTGTCCGAGGAAGAGATTTCCGCCATTGTAGAAGGGGAACTGGCATACTGCGAATCAATAGGCATCTTTAAATAACGGGAGGTACAATGCGGTTTTATTGCAAATGCGGCCTTGTACTGTTCTTTACGGTATTTGCGGGCATACTGCCTTCGCAAGGCAGCGAAAGCAGGATAGGCCAATGGTGGAAGCACCTGTTCGGCAGGGACAAGGCGAACGAAGTTGTAATAAACATACAGGAACTGACCCTTGACGAGAACATAGCTGTCCCGGAAATAAAATCGCCCTACGCCGCGAAAAAAATCAGGGAGCTGCTGGACGATGAGGTAAGGCGGCTGAACAAGGTAAAGGGCATTACGGTTTCGGAAGAACGCAACGGAGAGGTTGTAAAGGCCGTCATACCCATGGACATGCTTTTCCTGCCAAACGACACGCTGCTATGGAACAGGGCGCATCTGGTGCTCCGCCCGTTTGTACGGTATATCTCGGAACCCGGCATGTTCAGCCTGCTTGTAGTTACGCACAGCGACGGTACGGGAAGCGCCGGATACAACCTGAACCTTACCGACAGGAGGGCGTCCGAAATACGGAAATGGCTTATTGACAACGGCGGTAACGGTGAAATGATTGCCATATACGGTTGCGGCGCCGAAGAGCCCGTTGCCGGAAGCAACTCTATTGAAAACAGGAGAAAGAACAGGAGAGCCGATATTTACATAGTCCCGGCCCGGACACTTATAAAGCAGGCGGAAAGAGGCAAGATTGATTTTTAGCCTGCTCACGCTGCAGGGAACAGGCAAACCTGACCCGATAATCCGGCCGCCGGCCTGTGTGTGGCATTGGCTTATAAATATAAAAAGAGACGGAGGAAAGGATTTCCGGATATTTCCGGATTTGTCTTTCCTCCGTCTTGTTTATAGGCAGGCCCTCAGGGCCGGAGTTTTATACGCTACTCTTCTCCCTTGGCCTTTGCAACGCGCTTTTTCTTGGGGGCTGCCGGTTTCTTCTCTTCCGCCTCTTTTGCGGCCTTGCCCTTTGCTGCCGCAAGGTTGTTCTTGGCCGAAGTAAGCTCTTTTTTCAGCATCTCTATTTCGGAAGCCTGGTTCCTTATGGTTATTATAAGGGAGTTCAGCTCTTCGTTGTCTATCGAATCGGGATACTGCTCCTTCACACGCACGATGAAATCGCTGAGCACGTTCATATAGTTGGTAAAGGCCTCATATGCCGAATCGTACGGGCTGTAATGGCTGTGAACCGCGCCGTCGTCGAAGTGCTTCGTACACATATAGTAGAAGTGGTCGGACGTCTGCAGATAGTTCCAGTCCTGTTTCAGGCGCATGTCATCGCAAAGCCTTACGCGTTCGGCCACCGAATAGAGTTTGTTGAATGCCTCCTGCTGCAGCACGTTCCCGAGCCATGCCGAGGTATCCCTCTCTTCGTCGGCCCATGATATGGGAACGTTTACCGATATGACATCCACGGGCTTGAGTTTCGCCAATACCTCTGACGGCGTGGAGAATGTTATCCCCTTCTCTTCCGCAAATACCGGAAGGGCTTTCAGGAATTCAAATATTCCGGAATTGGACGACTGCAACTCCCCGAGGGTATCGTACGTCATGAAGAGGTTCACGACTTCTTCCCTTTCGGGCAACGAAGCTATCCACCCTATATATTTGTCGGCCGTCAACGGGTATTCGCTCCACGAGTAGTTGGAGAAGCGGAATGTAATGTCGTCGCTCAACTTGTAGTTCTTGAGCAGCAGCTTTACCTTGGGTGCCGTTACCGGAGTATAGAGGTAGTTGGGGCTCTTCCACCCGAGTATGTGGCGCGCACCTTCGGTTATTATCCCCTTGAAGCCGAGGGAGGCAACTACGGCGGCTATGTCGTCGGAGTATATCAGCTCGGTATTGCGGAACACTTTGGGCCTTTGGCCGAAAAGCATCTCTATCTTGTCGTCGTGCGCCTTTATCTGGTTTATGAACTCCTCGTTGTCCACCAGCGAAGCGAGGGAGTGGGCGTAGGTTTCGGAAAGCAATTCCACGCACCCGGTCTTCACCATCTCGCGCATGGAGTCGATAAACTCGGGTACATACATCTCCAACTGCTCGAGAGCCACGCCCGATATGGAGAATGCCACCTTGAACTTGCCGCCGGAACTCTTTATCATATCCAGTATGGCCTGGTTGGCCGGCAGATATGAACGCTGCGCTATGCGACGTATTATCTCTTCGTTGTTGAAGTCGTCATAGTAATAATGGTCGTTTCCTATATCGAAAAAACGATAGCGTTTCAAACGGAACGGCTGATGAATTTGAAAATAGAAACAGATTGTTCTCATCTTATTGCGTTTTTTAATGTTTTTACCACTGCATTACTTTATGATATATGTCTATTACCTTGGCGCCGGCATATTCCCATTTTATTTCATCCACCTCGCGCTTGCCTTCCACCTTCATCTGGTTATACATGCCCTGGTAGGTAATTATCGAATACATGGCATCGGCCATTGCGTCTACATCCCAGTAGTCCACTTTCACCACGTTGTTGAGAATCTCGGCACAACCCGACTGCTTGGATATTATGGACGGTACGCCCACCTGCATCGCCTCGAGCGGGGAAATTCCGAACGGTTCGGATACCGACGGCATCACATAAACATCGCTCGACTTCAACATCTCGTACACCTGTTTCCCTTTCAGGAAGCCGGTGAAATGGAAGTGGTCCGCTATGCCGCGCATGGCCACCAGACGTATCATCTTGTTCATCATGTCGCCGCTGCCGGCCATGACAAACCGCACGTTGTTCGTTTTGCGCAACACCTGCGCTGCGGCCTCGACAAAGTACTCGGGGCCTTTCTGCATGGTAATGCGGCCAAGGAAGGTTACGACCTTCTCCTTTGGATTGCGCGGCATCTGTATGGCCATGATATCGGGGCTCAACGGTTCAACCGCATTGTGCACCGTGGTTACCTTATCGGGGTTGATGCCGTACTTCTCTATTACCGTATTCCGGGTAAGGTTGCTTACTGTTATTATGTGGTCGGCATGCTCCATCCCGTCCCTTTCTATACGGTATACGTCGGGGTTCACGTTTCCGCGGCTGCGGTCAAAGTCCGTTGCGTGCACGTGTATCACAAGGGGCTTGCCCGTTACCGACTTGGCATGTATTCCGGCAGGGTACGTAAGCCAGTCGTGCGAGTGGATTACATCGCACGGTATGGTACGCGCTATCACGCCCGCCACTATCGAATAGTTGTTTATCTCTTCAAGCAGATTGTCGGGGTAACGTCCCGAAAACTCTATGCAACCCAGACTGTTAGTGTACCGATAGCTGAAATCGGCATATATGTGGTCGCGCAGGTCGTAATACAACTGCGGGTCGCAAGTGTTCCCTATTTGCGAAGCAACAGTGTTCCAATCTACATCGCGCCATACTATGGGGGTGGTGTTTGCCCCTATTATGTGCGCAAAACTGCGGTCTTCATCTCCCCACGGCTTGGGGATGACGAATGTGATGTCTATATCGCCGCACTTTGCCATTCCTTTGGTTAGTCCGAAGCTTGCCGTACCGAGGCCTCCCAATATATGGGGCGGAAACTCCCAACCGAACATTAAAGCTCTCATAAAATCATATATTGTTGTTATATTTCTTCAATAAATCAAGCACTCTCAGTATTTCGGCGACATTTACGGCGTAACTTATTCCGCCTCTGCCGGTATACGGGGGATTGCCGTCGAACAGTTCGGATATCGTCCCTATACAGTTGTTCGACATATCTTCCTCAAACCCTATCAGCATCCTTTCTATAAAGGAGACGCCGCTCATGCCGAGTATCTTCAGGTACGCCTCGGCATATGCCCCCATTAGCCACGGGCGCGCCGGTCCCTGATAATAGGCCTGCTCGCGCTCAGGACGATGGCCGTAGTATACCGGACGGTATCCGTAACTTTTCGGACTGAGCGTCCTGAGCCCTTTGGGAGTAAGCAACTCGCGGGTTATGACATCGAGCACTCCCTTGCGCTCTTTCCTGTCAAGCGGCGAATATTCCAGCGACAGTGCAAACACCATGTTGGGACGTACGCTCAACTCGCAGTAACCGCCGTCTACATAGTCGTAAAGATAACCATACTGGTTAAGGAACGTCTCCCTGAACGATATATCTATCTTGGCCGCCAGATCGGACGCCTTTTCCCTGTATATATCCTTGTTCGGCTCGTTCTTTATCAGCGACAGGTAGAACTTCAACGCATTATACCACAATGCATTGAATTCTACGAGATATCCGGTTCGCGGAGTTGCCGGACGGCCTCCCTCGGCCAGTGTGGCCATCCACGATATGGAACGCTCGCGGCCGTCGCTGTAAAGCAACCCGTTTTCATGCACGAACAGGTTGGGGTGCGATGAGCAGATTATATGGAATATTATCTTTTCCACTATTGCGCCATAAGTCTTCATGCACTTCTCGAGCGAAGTGGCCGAGGCATACTGCTGTATGGCCCATATCGCCCACAGCGGGACATCGGGCTGTTCTATTCCCTTTATCATCCTGTCCGTCTCGCCGTCGGTTATATAGGCGTCGAGGGCTTTCAGTGCAGTATCCATTATCTTGTGGAATACGGGCTCGTCGCCGACGTAAAGCGAACATCCGGGAGCAGCTATGAATGTGTCGCGTGCGCGTACCTTGAACCACGGATAACCGGGCAACAGGTAATATTTGTCATCGCGCTTCAGATAGAACTGCTGCGCCGAGTTCTTGAGACAGTTGTAGAACGAACTGCGGTATGTACGGCTTTCGAGTTCCTTGTCGTACATTGCAGAAAGGCTGTTTATGTCCACATCGCTCACTCCTGCCGAGAAGATTATGCTCTCCCCTTTTTTTATCGGCATCTGGAAATACCCGGGGACATACAGGTCCTCGCGGTAGGAGTAGCCGCGCTCCTGATCTTTTGTATATTCTATGCCGTTGTACCAGTGCGGGTCGCTGACGAACTCTACCTGCTTGTTGAACTGCATGTACAGGCGGGGATACCCCTGGTAGAGGCAGAAACTTACGCCGCCGTTTTCCTGGCGGTACTCCTTGTTGAGCATGTCGTTCTCCACACAAATGTCATTGGCGTTTCGGAATGCGAGGAACGGACGGAACTGCAGCGTCGTTTCGGAATGCGCATCAATCAACGTGTACTTTATAAGTATCCTGTTCTCATGCGATATGAATATCTTCACCTTGCTCAATATTACGCCTCCTACCCTGAATACGGTTTTGGGCACCTCGTCGCAATCGAACTCCCTGATGTACTTGTGTCCGTTGGGGCTGTAAACGTTTCCCTGATACTTGTGGATTCCCAAATTAAACGGCGCCCCGTGCTGTATTACGGTCTCGTCAAGGGAGGAGAGCATCACATGGTTGTCGTCATCCATCTCGGGGATGGGAATAACCAGCAATCCGTGCTGCTTGCGCGTATTACACCCGACAATTGTGGTACAATGGTATGCACCGGACTTGTTGGTTCTCAGAATTTCTCTCTGCAGCGATTGCTCCAGATTTATCATCAGACTTTTGTCAAACTTCAAGTAACTCATATCATACGCATTTTTCTGTAGGTAGGCTTTAGGTCTGCCTCGATTTTTGTGTTTTTATTTTCTGCTAAAATAATTTTTATTTTTCTACTTTCCAAATTTTATATTTATATTTTGTTACACTTTTAATGTTGCCCGTTTTTGTACCCGCCCGTCTCCGGACAGACTTCGCCACACTCCGCTTTTGCCGCCCGCAAGACGGGAATCCTGCATAATCTGCCTATAACCTATTGTATCACTGATATATATAAAACGTGCAAATATTTACTCTCTTATCGATGTCGGTCCGCACACAATTAACCGTCCTTTTTCGCAACTTTCGCGCGAAACCAATATGCATACATGTTGATGTATTTTATGATAAAGTGGGTTATCTGTAAATTTGTATTTTTAAAAAATTAAAAAATAAATGTTTGTTTTGTTATATAATCATAATACAACAGAAGAACTGCCCGTGCGCAGGACTTCGGATATAACTTTCTAACAAATAGGGCACTATAACTTACATTTTATTTGTAAACACACAAAATCTGTTGTGCATATAAACTCATTAAAACCAAAACTGCGGCAATTTATCGTATTTTGCAATTTTCAATTATTTGCACTTACGCAAAATAATTTGTAAATTCACATCGGAAATTTCCGACCGTATATATTGATGGTCTGGAATATCTATTTTTTAACACCTTAGAGTCCTTTACAAATAAACAGACATATATGTTGTTTCGGTTTTACATATTCTAACAGAACTCTCATTTTATCCTTGTTTGCAGGATCCTAACCATGATGAATTAACGCTATGGACAGCATATACGATACCCTACTGCAGATACCGACGTTTCAGGGATTGGCCAGAAACAGATTCGACGAAATACTTGGAAATACAAGATTCCATTTCCTGAAATATCTGCCCGGCGAACAACTTATTTTTGAAAACGAACCGTGCAACGACATAAAGTTCCTGATTTCAGGATCGGTCCGCTCCGAGAATTTCAGCAATTTTAAGAAAATGCGGATTACCGAAACGATTACAGCCCCGAATGTCCTTATCGGCAACCACCTTTTCGGCAGCATGCCGTATTCTCCGGTATCCATGTACGCCATCGAGGATGCCGGCATAATGCAACTGAACAAACAGGCTTTCATAGACCTGCTGCAAAGGGACAGGATAATTCTGCTGAACTACATAAACATGATTTCCCACAAGACCCACAGTACGATAGGGGCTTTCAGGAACATCTCGTCCAACAGCATAAAGGAACGTCTGTGCCAGTTCGTACTGACTTATACGCAATATAAATCGAGCGACATAAGGATTACGTGCAAACACCGCGACCTATACTCGTTCTTCGGGATACAGAGATCGATATATATCGATATCCTTAACGACATGAAGGCTAACGGATTACTTACGTACGATTCTCACGGGCTGTATTTCAGCAACAGGGACAAACTTCAAGAATACGTTGCCGGGCTTAACTGACCGGGACCGCCGCGATTCCCTTCCTCCAGCCGGCCTCGCTCTGCCACTGCACCCGCAACTTTCAGTCCCTGCGCGAAGTAAATATCAGGATATAATATACCAGGGTCGCCAGGGAACTCAATGCCGCTACGACATAGGTGTATGCAGCCCATGTGAGTGCATCCTTCGCCTTAGGGTACGTATTGACATTGCATATGCCCGAAGAAGAGAGCCACGCAAGGGCCCTGCTGCTGGCGTTTACCTCCACCGGCAGGGTTATGAAACTGAACAGCGTCGTTGCGGCAAAGAGCACTATTCCTATAAACATCAGCTGCGGGAAGGTCTGGAGCATAAGAATCCCTGCCAACAATATCCACTGTACCCACTGCGATGCAAAACTTATTACCGGTACAAGACTCGAACGTAACTGCAAGAAGGGGTATTTTACCGCATGCTGTACGGCATGGCCGCATTCGTGCGCGGCAACAGCCGCTGCCGCTATGCTGTTGCTCCCGTATACGCCGCTGCTCAGGTTAACGGTCCTTGTCAGCGGGTTGTAATGGTCGGTCAGTTCCCCTTCTACCGATTTTACCGTTACATCATAAACGCCGCACTCGCGCAGCATCTTTTCCGCCACTTCACGTCCGGTAAGGTTGTTCGGGAGAGGTATCTGCGAATAATTCCTGAATTTCGACTTCAGAGCTTGCTGCACTGCAAAACTTACCAGTGCAAAGACTATAAATATTATATATATCATAACTGTGTTGCCCGCAAGCCGGAATTTATGCGGCTTACGGGCAACAAATGTAGCTATTTATATAACAATCAGGTGTTAAAGTTATTTTAAAACGGTAAAGACGCGGTTTTGAACAACATGTCGTAAACCGGGCTTATCAGACCTATAAGGATAACACCCGCCGTAGTCAGGACCAATGCCGTGCGCGTATAGTCGTCAGAACGCAGAGTCGCTATCGGGGCATCATTCTCCTTGAGGAACATGGCCTTTACTACCAGCAGATAGTAATACAGCGATATTATCGTATTCAACAATGCTATGAGCACCAATACGTAGTACCCCTCTCCTACTGCCGCATAGAATATGAAGAACTTGCTGAAGAATCCGGCAAACGGGGGTATTCCTCCCAACGAGAACATGGCAAGCATCATTACCACGCTGAGCTTGGGGTTTGTCTTGTAAAGTCCGTTGTAATCGTCTATGCAGATTTTCCCGCTCTTCCTTTCTATGACGCCGGCCACTGTAAAGGCGGCGATATTCGAGAATATATATATCAGTATATAATAAAGAAGCGATGCAGCTCCATAGGCATCGGCCGCCATTATCCCGAGCATTATATACCCCGCCTGCGATATGGAGGAGAAGGCCAGGAACCTTTTGATGTTCTGCTGGCGTATTGCAAACAGGTTACCTACGGTTATGGTCAGGATTATTATTGCATACATGGTCCACGACCATACCTGCTCGAGCGAGGCGAATACCTGCGTAAGGGCTATCATAAGGGCGAACGCCGCAGCCCCTTTCGATATTACGGAGAGGTATGCCGTAACGGTTGTGGGCGCTCCCTGATATACATCGGCGGTCCAGAGGTGGAAGGGTACGAGCGAAAGTTTGAAGCCCATGCCTGCGATGAAGAATACGAGCCCGAGTATCATAAGCGGCGATATTTCTATCGTCCGGGCCAACGCGGCATAATAGAGGGTTCCTTCTGCCCCGTATATATAGGAGAGTCCGAGCAGCATCAATGCCGACGAGAATATTGCATAGAACAGGTACTTCGTTGCTGCTTCGTACGAATTCTGGCGGTACTTCTCGAATGCTACCAGTACGGTCATCGGCAACGATGCGGTTTCCAGACCTATGAAGAAGAGCAGGAAGTTCTGCGAGGATGCCATGACATACATACCGAGAAGCGTCATAAGGGTAAGTATGTAATACTCCCCGCGACGGATGCGGACGTCATCTTCCTTAAGCCACGGCACGGATTGTATGAAGACGAGCACAGTACCGATATTCAGTATGATTTTGGCTGCCGCCGTCATATCGGTATTTACGTACATCCCCCCGAAAAGCTGTTCTCCGGTATTTTCAGAGAACCCGATGAACAGCGTTTGAAGCACCAGCAGTATTATGGCTGTTGCCGGCAGGTACTTCCCGCATTTTGACGGAGCGAATGTGTCGTAAAGGAACAGGAGTATTATCAATACTACCAACGACAACTCCGCTCCCATTCCGAGAAATTCTGAGTAATTCATATTATTCTTGTTTCTTTATATATTACACATTTTGTTTAAAGCGGCAGGAACTGGAGTATTCTGTCGCTTATTACCGACATGCTGTCCTTTATCAGGTCGGAAATCCAGAAAGGCAGGAGGCCTATTCCGGCTATCGCCACAATCAGCGTTATGGTTGAAAGGCGTTCATACCATACTGCATCGGTGAGGGTCTCGTGATGCTTGTCCTGAACCGGTCCGTACAGAATCTTACCGACTACGCGGAGAATGTATACGGCAGTTATCACTATCGACGTGCAGGCAATTATCGTAAATACTCTGTCGAACGTATCGGACCACTGGAATGCGCCCACGAATATCGTCATCTCCGCAACGAAGCCGCTCAAGCCCGGCAGACCGAGCGAAGCGAGACCGGCTATTACATAGCAGGCTGCCAGGAACGGCATTATTTTCATCAGACCGCCCATCTCACGGATGTCGCGCGTGTGCGTACGTCCGTATATCATTCCGATAAGGGCAAAGAAGAGGGCCGTCATCAACCCGTGCGAAAGCATCTGCATCACTGCTCCGGTCATTGCCGTGGTGTTCCACATTAGAAGGGCGAACAGCACCAGGCCGCAATGGCTTACCGAAGAGTACGCGTTTATATATTTCAAATCGGTCTGCACGCATGCGCTGAAAGCTCCGTACACCACGCTTATTCCTGTAAGTATAAGGAATATCCACGACAATTCTACGGTTGCCTGAGGCATCAGGTACATGGCTACGCGGAAACACCCGTACCCCCCGAGTTTCATAAGGACTCCCGCATGGAGCATCGATACGGCCGTGGGGGCCGAAGCATGACCGTCGGGCGACCAGGTGTGGAACGGGAACATCGCCCCGAGGACGCCGAATCCGACGAACGTAAGGGGGAAGAGCAGATACTGCATGTTCATCGGTATTGCATTGTTCTCCGCTATTTCAAGGATATTCATCGTAAGGTTGCCGTCGGCCGACGAGTTGAAGTATATTCCGAGTATGCCGAGCATCAGTATGGCCGAACCGCCCATCAGCATAAGCGTAAGTTTCATGGCCGAATAGAACTTGTGCCCGCTCCCCCATATGCCTATAAGCAGGTACATGGGTATCAGCGCAACCTCGTAGAAGAGGAACATCGTGAAAAGGTCTATCGAGATGAAGAACCCGAATACTCCGGTAGAGAGCAGAATCAGCCAGATGAAGAACTCCTTGGGCAGAGGGTCCATTTTCCATGATGCAAAGACTCCGGCAAAAACTATTATAGCCGACAGGAGTATCATCGACACCGATACGCCGTCTACACCTACTGCATAATGTATGTTCAACGGCGCATACCACAAGTGGTTGGCCGTGAACAGCATCTCGGCGTCGTTCCCTGCGTTCCGCTCTGCGCAGAAGAGAACGACCAATACTATGGAAAGGATTAGTTGCAGCGCGGAACCGATGGTAGCGACTGTTCTGACCTGATTTATATTGCGCGAGAGGAAGAGGCCTCCCAACATCAAAACCGGTATCAGTACGAATAATGATAAAATGCTCATATCTAATGTATTTTCTTTATCAGATTAATATTAATATCAGGGTCGCTATTGCCATTGCACCCATTATGAATATCCATACGTAGGTTTGCAGATTTCCGGACTGCAATCCGCGTATGCCGTACGATACGGCATTTGTAACGGTTGCCATAAGATTCATGGTCCCGTCAATGATATGCCTGTCGAACCATGCTATCGGTTTGGATATGCAGGCGAATATTATCTTGTGCGTTACAAACTGGTATATCTCATCGATATAGAACCTGTTATAGGCCCAACGGTGCAGCGACGGGAGTGCCGACCGCATGCACTCGGGCTTTGTACCTGGTTTGGCGAAAATCAATGTTGCAAGGAATATCGATACGACGGCTACGACCACGCTGGTTATCGCCACGGTTTTATCGAGGTGTATGTGATACTCGGTGGTATCGGACGAGACGTACTCGCCGAAGGGGATAAACCCGGCCACGCATGTTATTGCGGCAAGTATTATCAGGGGAACCGTCATTACTGCGGGCGACTCGTGAGGGGTGTGCTCGTGCTTCGCCTCCTTGCCCCAGAATATCCCGAAATAGAGGCGGAACATGTAGAATGCCGTAAGGGCTGCAACCGCCGTCATCCATACTCCCCAGAACGTGCTTTTTGCAAATGCCGCCGTCAGGATTTCGTCCTTGCTGAAGAATCCGGAGAACGGAGGTATGCCGGCTATGGCCAGACAAGCTATGAGGAATGTTATGTGCGTTATGGGGAGATACTTGCGAAGGCCGCCCATCTGACTCATTTCATTGGAGTGTACGGCATGTATCACTGCACCGGCACCGAGGAAGAGAAGGGCCTTGAACATTGCATGCGTGAAAAGGTGGAACATGGACGACATGTAACCCAATCCTCCGTCATGCGGGTTTATCGATGTACATACGCCGAGGGCTACCATCATGAATGCTATCTGCGATATGGTGGAAAATGCAAGTACGCGTTTTATGTCGCTCTGTACGCATGCCACTATGGCGGCATACAGGGCGGTTATAGCACCTACCCATGTTATCAGGTCGAGCACGGCTATATCGTATATGTATATCGGGAAGAGCCGGGCTACGAGGAATACTCCCGCAACAACCATGGTTGCCGCATGTATAAGGGACGACACCGGCGTGGGGCCTTCCATTGCGTCGGGCAGCCAGATGTGCAAGGGGAACATCGCCGATTTTCCTGCACCTCCCATGAATATCAGGGCAAGCGCCCACGTTGTTACCGATGCTCCCATGAAGGTTGCGCCGGAGGAGATGAGCGACATGCTTGCACCGCCCGATATAAGCTCCTTGAACGAGAATGTCTCGGTATAGTACGACAGGAGCAATATGCCCAACAGGAACCCGAGGTCGGCGAAACGGGTTACTATAAACGCCTTCTTCGATGCCGAAACGGCCGCCGGTTTTGTATAGTAGAATCCTATCAGCAGATAGGACGACACTCCCACCAGTTCCCAGAATACATACATCTGGAATATGTTGGTGGCCACTACCAGCCCCAGCATGGAGAATGTAAATAGCGACAGGAAAGCATAATACCTCTGGAATCCTTTTTCGCCGTGCATGTATCCAAGGCTGTATATGTGGACCATAAGGGATACGGTGCTTATGACAACCAGCATCATTACGGATATGGGGTCAAGCATTATGCCCATATCTATGCGGAGCTTGTCGGTAAACTGCAACCACTCGAAGTTCCATGGTATAAGCGTCATACGGTATCCGTCCACGCGGGGAAGGGTGAAATAGTCGTATGTTACCATGTAGGAGAGCACCGTTACGACGAGCAACCCGGCAGTGCCGAGCAGCCCTGCCGTCTTATGCGTCATCTTCATCCCCGCCAGCGCAAGGAGCAGGAACATAAAGAACGGCAACGCGAGTATTATTATTGAATATTCCATACTTGTTTATGCTTTTAATTTTTCATTTTATTCAGTTTGTCGGCCTCTATGTTCTTTATGTTGCGATATATGTTTATTATTATGGCTATCGCTATGGCTGTCTCGGCTGCTGCTATTCCCACCGCGAAGAGTGTAAAGAAGAACCCTTCAAGGGCTCCGGGATAGAGATACCTGTTGAACACTACGAAATTTATATCCACCGCGTTGAGCATCAGTTCCAACGAGATGAGGATTGCCAACATGTTCTTGCGCGATATGAATCCGTAGACTCCGGCAAAAAACATCACCGCACTTACTATCAAATAATATATAAAGGGTATTTCCATATCTGTTTATCTTTTACGGGCAATCATTATGCCGCCTATTATACATGCCAGTAGCAATATGCTTATCAACTCGAACGGCAGGACGTACTGCTGGGGGCCTGAACCGAGAAGCGCGGTCCCGACGGTCTTCATGCTTACCTCGCCGCCAAGGGCGTATTTCGAGGCGCCGAACACCTGTGTAAAGAGCGCGTACCCGCATACTGCCGCTCCTGCAACCGCGGCAGTTATCCCCAATATCTGTTTCTTCCCTTTCAGCGACTCGGTATTGTGGCCCAACCCCGATACGAGAAGGATTGAGAATACGAACAACACAACTATGCCGCCTGCGTATACGGCTATCTGCACGGCTCCCAGAAAATGATAATCGAGCTGGAAATACAGGGCTGCCGTCCCGAACAGGACAAACAGCAGGTAGGTTGCCGAGCGTAACAGACGTTTTGTAGTAACGGTCATTATCGAGAATATAATGATTACCGTTGCGATGATGTAAAATACTATCTCGTTTCCGATATTTTCCATAAGCGGTTTCTATATCTTTATTTTTTGTTCAACTGTTTTACGAGTTTCTCTCTGGTATATACGGCATGCTCGAATTCGGGGATGAATTCTATTGCATTGTGCGGACAGGAACTTACACACAACTGGCAGAATGTGCAACTCCCCAGATCGTATATGTATTTGTCGAGAACTTTTTTGTTTTTGCCCTCTTCCGTGGTTATTGTCCGGGTTACTATGGTTATCGTCTGGTTGGGGCAGTTTATGGCGCATAAGCCGCACGCTATGCAGTTATGGTTGCCTTCGGCGTCCTGCTTCAGCGTAAGGGTGCCCCTGAACCTGTCCGATACTTTCAGCGTAGCCCTGTTTTCGGGATAGCATTGCGTTATCTTGGGCGTAAAAAATTCGGTAAGGGTTATTTTCATTCCTGTCAGAAGTGTCCATAACCCTTTGAAAAGGGATTTTACGTAATCTACAAAACTCTTCATCTTATTATATTTCTCTATTATTGCATTGATCCTCCTACTATGTCGAGCAACTCGCTGGTAATTCCCTGCTGACGGAGTTTGTTGTAGTCGAGCTGCAACTCTTCGAGCAGTTTCTTGGCATTGTCGCTTGCCGATTGCATTGCCACGACCCTTGCCGCCTGCTCGGACGTCCTGCCGTTGTATATGCTCTCCTGCATGTCTGTGCGCACGAACAGGGGTACCAGCGTCTCGAATATCTTTGCCTGCGACGGTTCGTATATGTACGGCCCGGTCGCTTCGCTGCCTTCCGCACTGCCGGCCAGCCTGGAGGCATCGACAGGCAGCAGCGTGCGAACCTTTACTGGTTGCGACGCCATGCTTTTGTAATACGGGTATATCACATCTGCCGCATCTATCTCCTTGGCAAGGAAACGGGCTATTATCTCATCGGTGAACTGCCGTATGTCGGCGGTACTGCTCTTTGCGTTCAGGTACGAAACGTCATGCACCGTTACGCCTTCCATTTTGGCAAGCACCTGCGCGAGCCTTTTCCCCAACGGGTATATGTCGAGCGCAAGAGTCTCGCCGCAGGTTCTGCGCAATTCCGCAATCCGCTCTTCCAGTGCCTTGAAGAGATACAGGTTGAACGCTCCGCACAACCCCTCTTCCGAGCCTATTACGACCACCGCCATCCTTTGTACGGGACGCTTCTCGGTAAGGGGGGACGGATAGTCCCCGTCGGAAGCGAGCAGATGCACTATGGCCGACCGGAGCTGCTCCCTGTACGGGGTCATCTGGCGCAGGGCGTTTTCCGCCTTGCGCAGCTTCGCCGACGAAATCATCTTCATCGCTCCGGTTATCTTTTCGGACGACCGGGTTGAACTTATCCTACCTTTTATCTCTTTTATCGTGGACATACAAATGTCGCTTTTCTGTTAAAAACGGCTCGAAACATTCTCTGCCGCCTCGAGTAATTTCTTCTCTATGTCTTCGTCCAGGATTCCTTTCTGCAATTTAGCCAGCACGCTGTCGCCGTACTTCGTACGCAGAAGTTCCAGCAGGGTGCTTTCAAACTCCTTCACCCTGTCGAGCGGTACGTTCTTGAGCAGGCCTTTGGTCCCGCAATATATTACCGCTATCTCCTCGCCTACCGGCATGGGTGAATACTGCGGCTGTATCAACAGTTTGCTGTTCTTGCGCCCCTTGTCTATGACCATTTCGGTTACGGCATCCAAATCGCTGCCGAATTTTGTAAATGCCTCCAGCTCGCGGTACTGTGCCTGGTCTATTTTCAGAGTTCCGGCAATTTTCTTCATTGCCTTTACCTGGGCGTTCCCGCCCACACGCGATACCGATATCCCCACATTGATCGCCGGGCGTTGTCCCTGGTTGAACAGACCTGTTTCAAGGAATATCTGACCGTCGGTTATGGAGATAACGTTAGTGGGGATATAGGCCGACACGTCGCCTGCCTGCGTCTCTATTACCGGGAGCGCGGTAAGCGAGCCGCCCCCCTTCAGCATGGGACGCAACTGCTCGGGCACATCGTTCATCTTTACGGCCACATCATCGTTCTCCACTATCTTGGCTGCTCGCTCGAGCAGACGCGAATGGAGATAGAATATGTCTCCCGGATAGGCTTCGCGACCTGAGGGACGGCGGAGTATAAGGGAAATTTCGCGGTACGCCACGGCCTGTTTTGAGAGGTCGTCATAGACTACCAGGGCATGACGCCCCGTATCGCGGAAATACTCTCCTATTGCCGCGCCTGCGAAAGGAGCATAGTAACGCATGGATGCGGGATCGGAAGCGTTTGCCGCCAATACTACCGTATAGTCCATTGCCCCGTGCTCACGCAGTATATTCACCAACGATGCGACAGACGAGGCTTTCTGCCCTATCGCCACGTATATGCAATATACCGGGTCGCCGGCATCGTAATTGCGTTTCTGGTTTATTATGGTATCGACGGCTATCGTGGTCTTGCCGGTCTGACGGTCGCCGATTATCAGTTCCCGCTGTCCCCGTCCTATGGGTATCATGGCATCGACGGCCTTCAACCCTGTCTGCAACGGTTCCTTTACCGGCTGACGGTATATTACGCCGGGAGCCTTGCGGTCGAGCGGCAGGCGCATCAAGTCGCCGGACAACGGCCCTTTGCCGTCTATCGGCTCACCCAACGTGTTGATTACCCTGCCCAAAAGACCTTCGCCAACGGGAATGGAGGCTATCTGTCCGGTCCGCCTGACCGTCATGTTCTCCTCTATCTTGTTGGTCTCTCCCATCAGAATGACCCCGACATTGCTGTCTTCCAAGTTCATGGCTACGCCGCGTACTCCATTTTCAAACTCCACCAGTTCGCTGGCATGCACGTTATCCAGACCGAAAACATGGGCTACGCCGTCTCCTACCTGAAGGACTGTTCCAACTTCCTCGAAATTCATCTTTGTATCGACCTGCTCGAGTTGTTGTTTCAGAATGTCGGATATTTCACTTGGTTTTATCATACTGTTTTGTCGCTTTTTAATAATTTAAACCGCAGGTCTTTCAATTCCCGCGCAACCGATGCATCGAGCTGCATCGAGTCGACCTTGAGAATGAATCCGCCTATTATGGATTTGTCGTACCTGTACACGAACTCCACTTCCTGCCCGGCTTTCTTCAGCACCAGTGATTTTATCTTGTCCGTTATCTCTTCGGGTAACCTGACTGCAGTTATTACCTCTACCTGTGCTATATTGTTTTTTTTCCGGTATATCTGCTGGTACTTGAGGAATATCTCGCGCACGAACACCTCGCGCCGCTTCTGCAATACCAGTTTTATGAAATTGGCGAAATAGTCGCCTTTGCCGGATTTTACGACTGAGGCAAGCATGGCTTCCTTCTCGGCCGGCTTCAATACCGGATTTTCGAGGGCTGCCTGCAACTCGGGATGCGACACGAAGGCCTCTTCGACACTTTTGGCCTGACGGTAAAGCGTCGCCGCCGCCTTGTTGTCGACGGCGTATTTGTACAACGCCATAGCGTATCTGCCCGGTATCACTCCTTCATTCATACCTTTTGCTTGTTGTTAGTTTCGCTCTTCCAATTCGTCCAGCATCTTCTCTACTATCTCTACCTGCTTCTTGTCGGTAGAGAGCTCTTTGCGTACCAGCCGCTCGGCTATCTGCAATGCAAAACTGCTTACCTCGGCGCGGAACTGCTCTTCTGCCGCCTTGCGGGCCTGCTCTATTGACAGGGTTGCGGCATCCATTACCTTCTTGGCCTCTACCGAAGCGGCTGCCCGAGCCTCTTCGATTATACGGTTCTTCATCTGGGTCGCTTCCTGAAGTATGTCCATCTGCCGACGCTGGGCTTCTATCATTAGTTTCTGGGCATTGGCCGATGCTTCGTCCAGCTGCTTTTTCGCTGTCTCTGCATACTCCACGCCCTTGTCTATGAAATCGGCCCGCTCATCCACGCTCTTTATTATTGCCGGCCATATGTATTTAGCCGTTACCGCAAAGAGCAACAGAAAGACTACCAGCAACCAGAAGCCTAAACCGAATTCGGGATTAAACAGTTCCATTTAAAGGGTTTTAAATGAATATTGCCAATAAACATACTATGATGGCGAACAGCGCAACACCTTCTATAAGTGCGGCTATCACAATCATGTTCGTACGGATGTCGTTTGAAGATTCGGGCTGGCGGGCTATCGATTCCATTGCCGATGAACCGATTTTCCCGATACCGATACCTGCGCCTATCGCAACTAAACCTGCACCTATACAGGCGCCAACTTTTGCTAAACCGGCTGCTGCAGCCTGCAATAAAATCAATCCTAACATATCTTTTTCCTTTTTTAAGTTGTTGTTGTCGTTTTATCTGTTCTGTCCGTTTTCCGCCTCATGCCGCTCTTCTCCGTGAACCCTAGCAAGGCTTATGAATATGGTGGAGAGCATCGTGAACACATACGCCTGTATAAGGCAGATAAGCAAATGCAGTACCGCCATGAACAGGGCGAATATCATGGAAAATACCGCCGTTCCGCTCTGTACCGCCATGCCGAGCGTGGAGAAGATGAATATCAGCGCCACGAGTACGAGCGTTATCATGTGCCCGCCGAGCATGTTGGCGAAAAGACGTATCATCAGGGCAACGGGCTTCGTTATCGCCCCGAATACCTCTATCAGCGGCATCAGCGGCACGGGACACTTCATCCACATCGGGACTTCGGGCCAGAACAGGTCCTTCCAGTAATGTTTCGTCCCGAATATGTTAACCACAAGGAACGTCAGTATTGCCAGTACCATTGTTACGGCAAGGTTACCCGACAGGTTTGCGCCGCCCGGGAAAACCGTTATCATTCCCAACAGGTTTATTATCAGTATAAAGAAAAACAGCGTAAGCAGGTACGGGGCGAATTTGCGGGCGTCTTTTCCGAGAACCGGTTTTATTACCTCGGAATAAATCATGTCCACTATTAGTTCTACCGCACCGAGGAACCGCCTGGGGGCCTTGTTGCCGTTTTTCCTGTACCACCTTGCCATAGGGAAGAATATCAGCAGTACAAGTATTGCGGCAAGGATTATTTCCGATACGTCTTTTGTTATGGAGAGGTCGAGCGGACGGTATATGTTGCCTTCTGCATCTTTCCCCACTATCTTGCCGGAATAGTCCCCTTCGTGCGAAATGGTGAAGCCTTCATATTCGCCTTTTTCGTACAGGTTGCGCGAATCGAATACATGCCACCCGCCTTCATAATCCCTTACTATTACCGGCAGCGACACATATGCATGCGTGAAGGGGAGTTCCCATTTGTACGTATCGAGAAGATGTTCGAATATTACCTCCTTGACATTGAATTCGCCGCCGTTCCCGTCTGCCGCAGACAGCGGTGCGGGCAGGGCTGCAAACACTGCCATTATTGCAGATAATATGATTTTCCTCAATTTCATCTTCTTCTGTTTCAGATACAAACCGATACGGTATTCGCCTTTACATCGACGATACCGCCTTCTATCGCTATTTTACGCTCCCCGTCGCTTCGCGTCTGGTACAGCATTTCGCCGGCACGCAACGTTGACAGCAGCGGGGCATGGTTGTCAAGTACGGTAAAAAGGCCCATTGTCCCGGGCAGGGTTACTTTTTCAACCTCGCCTTCAAACAGTATCCCGTCGGGTGATATTATGCGAAGTACCATATCCTGACCTTTTTATTTGTTCTCAACTTCCTTGAGCATCTTCTCTCCCTTGGCTATAGCCTCGTCGATTGTACCGACATTGAGGAATGCCTGCTCGGGGTATTTGTCCACCTCGCCGGCGAGTATCATCTTGAACCCGCGTATGGTCTCTTCTATCGGCACCATTACACCGGGGAGACCGGTAAACTGCTCCGCTACGTGGAAAGGCTGCGAGAGGAAACGTTGCGCGCGTCTTGCACGCGCCACTACCAGCTGGTCTTCTTCCGAGAGCTCGTCAACTCCCATTATGGCTATCACGTCCTGCAACTCGTTGTAGTGCTGCAGGAGCTGTTTCACTGCCTGTGCGGTATTGTAGTGCTCCTCGCCTACAATCAGAGGATCGAGTATGCGCGACGTGGACTCCAGAGGGTCGACCGCCGGATAGATTCCGAGCTCGGATA
Organism: uncultured Bacteroidales bacterium; assembly: GCA_949297125.1. Classification (GTDB taxonomy): domain Bacteria; phylum Bacteroidota; class Bacteroidia; order Bacteroidales; family G3-4614; genus Caccoplasma_A. The sequence goes on along the minus strand of CASFRS010000024.1, from coordinate 9,771 downwards.
TTTTACGGCTCAGCACGGTTGTCGCATCAAGGAAACTGAATGTCGTTGCCGGTGCAGGGTCGGTAAGGTCGTCGGCAGGTACGTATATGGCCTGCACTGACGTTATGGAACCCGATTTCGTGGAGGTTATCCTCTCCTGCAAGGCACCCATTTCGGATGCCAGCGTGGGCTGGTAGCCTACGGCAGATGGCATGCGCCCGAGCAGGGCCGACACTTCCGAACCGGCCTGCGTGAAACGGAATATATTGTCGATGAAGAGGAGCACCTCTTTCCCTCCTTCGTTAGAATCGCGGAACTGCTCGGCTACCGTAAGGCCTGCAAGGGCCACGCGCAGACGTGCTCCGGGGGGTTCGTTCATCTGTCCGAAAACAAGTGTTGCCTGCGACGATTCAAGGGCTTTGGTGTCGACTTTCGACACGTCCCAATTCCCTTTCTCCATCTCTTTCATAAACTCGTCGCCGTACTTTATTACGCCCGATTCCAGCATCTCGCGCAACAGGTCGTTTCCCTCGCGCGTACGTTCGCCTACACCGGCGAATACCGATATTCCGTCGTGTCCTTTGGCTATGTTGTTTATCATCTCCATTATAAGGACCGTCTTCCCTACTCCTGCACCTCCGAACAGGCCTATCTTGCCTCCTTTGCTGTACGGCTCCAGGAGGTCTATGACCTTTATTCCCGTATAAAGGAACTCGGACGAAATGGACAGATCTTCGAACTTGGGCGCTGGGCGGTGTATTGGAACGGTATCGGTATAGTCGAGTTCCGGCAAGTTGTCGATTGCATTGCCCATTACGTTCAGCAACCTCCCTTTTACCTGCTTGCCCATAGGCATTGAAAGGGGACGCCGCAGATTTTCAACCTTCAACCCGCGCTCCAACCCGTCGGTGGTGTCCATGGCTACGCAACGGACCGTATTTTCTCCGATATGCTGTTCTACTTCAAGCAATAAATCGGTATTTCCCGGCCGCTCTACCTTAAGGGCGGTATATATGGACGGAAGTTCGCTCTTCTCGGTATCGAAAGCGACATCCACAACCGGGCCTATCACCTGGGCTATATATCCGAAATCGTCTTTCATTTCTTGTTCTTTTAATTTTTGCTATTTTCTAAAAATGCCATCCGAAGATTACAACGAGCGTCATTATTATAAGATTCAGCAACCCGATGGGCAACAGATATTTCCATTCCAGTTTTATAAGCTGGTCTATTCTCAGTCGCGGGAATGTCCATTTGAACCAAATTATAACGAACATTATAACGGCCGTCTTTATTATAAACCAGATTATGGACGGAATATAGTCCATTATTTCGTTGAAGGCATCCAGCCCGGGTATATGCAACGGCATCCACCCGCCGAGGAAAAGCAACGATGCTATACCCGATACGATAAACAGGTTCAGGTATTCGGCCAGATAGTAAAAACCGAAGTGGATACCGGAATATTCCGTATGGTATCCGGCGGTAAGTTCCGATTCGGCTTCGGGAAGGTCGAACGGACCGCGATTGGTTTCGGCCGTACCGGCTATCAGGTATATGATAAACGCAATTATCATCGGTATATGCCCGGTGAAGAGAAACCACCCGTGGCTCTGCTGGCTTATTATGTCCGACACCTGCATGGAGCCGGCGAATACCACTACGGTAAGCATGGTTACGCCTATGGAAAGCTCGTAGCTTATCATTTGCGCACCGCTTCGCATAGCGCCTATAAGGGTGAACTTGTTGTTGCTCGACCACCCTGCAAGCAGTATTCCGAGTACTCCTATGGAGGATACCGCCATTATGAAGAATACACCTACATTGAAGTCCAAAGCAAGCAGCCCGCGTCCGAACGGCATGCAGCCGAATGCAAGCATGGACGATATTATTACAAGGAAGGGGGCCAGCTCGTAAAGGAAACGGTCGCTCCGCTTTATGACTATCAACTCCTTGAGGAGGATTTTTATCATATCGGCTACCGGCTGGAGAAGCCCCAGCGGCCCAACCCGGTTGGGACCCAGGCGGCACTGGAAGAATGCGCAGATTTTACGTTCTGCATATATAAGTATCAAGGCTATTACCGCATACGTCAGCAAGAGCGCCAACCCTACGAGAATGCCTTCTATCAAGACCACCGCCCATGACTCGAGGTAGGTTCGGAGAAACTGGTCTATCCACGTGGTTATTTCGGAAAAATCATACATAATACAACAAATTCTTACTCTTATCTGTCAATATCGGGAACTACATAATCCAACGAGCCCCCTATGGCTATCAAATCTGCAATCTTTGCTCCGCGTGTGAGGTGGTCTACCGCTCCTACCAGACAAAGGCCCGGCGATACGAACTTCAGCCTGTACGGCTTTTTGTCTTCGCGGCTCTCTATATATACGCCGAATGCCCCGCGCGAGGCCTCTACCTGCTTGAAGTAGTGCCCTGCCGGCAATTTTATTATTGGCTTGGTCTTTGCCGCATAATCGCCTTCGGGGATGTTGTCGACAAGTTGTTCAAGTATGTGCAACGACTGCTCTATTTCCTTGAGCCTTAAAAGGTAACGCGCAAAAGTATCGCCTTCGGTCATGATTACCTCGTCGAACGTTACTTTGTCGTATGCGGCATACGGGTGGAGTTTGCGCACGTCGCACGCCCAGCCCGAGGCCCGGCCCGACGGACCGGTTACGCCGTAATTCTTCGCATCGTCGAGCGTAAGAGACCCTACGCCCACCATTCTGTTGTGCGCTATTACGTTGCCTGTAAAGAGCGAGTGATACTCCTGAAGGCGCGACGGCATTATTTTTATGAATTCCTTTACCTTGCGGCGGAAATCGGGGTGTATGTCTGCCATTACACCGCCTATCTTGTTGTAGTTCATTGTAAGGCGGCCTCCGCAGGTGTCCTCGAATATGTCGAGTATCATGTCGCGCTCGCGGAAACCGTAAAAGAACGCAGTGGTTGCCCCGAGGTCCATGCAGAACGTCGCGAAGAAGAGAAGGTGCGACGCTATACGCGAGAGTTCGTCCATCATCGTCCTTATATACTGGGCACGGGCCGGAACTTCAAGCCCCATGGCTTCTTCTATGCACATGCAAAGCGCATGGCGGTTCTGGTGGGCCGACAGGTAATCGAGCCGGTCGGTGAAATGAAGTGTCTGGGGATATGTGAGACTTTCGGAGAGTTTTTCTATTCCGCGGTGTATATACCCACAATATACGTCTATCTTTTTTATGTTTTCACCCTCGAGCGCCGTTCTGAAACGCAGTACGCCATGCGTTGCAGGGTGTTGCGGGCCTATGTTTACCACATAGTCGTCGGCTTCGAATATCCTGCGCCTTTCCGCCTTGAGCGTACCGTCGGGGTTCAGCCCGTATGTTACGGTAAAGTCGCTGTTGTCCTCGTTGGTTACCGGAACGGGGTTGAGTGCCGGAGAAGCATCGTAGTCCTTGCGCAGCGGATAGCCGTTCCAGTCGTCGCGCAGGAAAAGGCGGCGCATGTCGGGATGGCCTATGAACTTTATGCCGTAGAAGTCATACACTTCACGTTCGTTCAATTCCGCGCTTTTCCATATGTCGCTCACCGTATATAACGACGGGTTCTCCCTGTCGCCGGTCTGGACTTTCAACGCTACCCTCTGCCCTGTCGCGCTGGAATCGAGAATGTATACTACGCCCAACGTCTCGCCCCAATCCACACCGGTGAGGGCGGCAAGGGAATCGAATTTCATACCGGCATCGTCATGAAGGCGGCGTGCCAACGCCGGCATATCTTCCTTGGGTATGACATACAGGGGGAATGCTCCTTCCTCGACGGCAACCGCCGGTACAATCTTTTTTATTTTTTCCTCTATATCAGACATATATATCCTATTTTTCCGTTTTCTGTGATTTGTCGCGTCGATTTACATGGCCGAAGAACCTTTCGACTTTCACCTTACGCTGCAGCTGCATCATTCCGTAAAGCATGGCCTCCGGACGGGGCGGACACCCGGGTATATACACGTCGACGGGTATTATCTCGTTTACGCCTTTCAACACGTGGTACGAATTCTTGAACGGTCCGCCGGATACGGCACACCCACCCACGGCTATCACGTATTTGGGATCGGCCATCTGATCGTAGAGGCGTTTCAGCACGGGAGCCATACGGTGGACTATGGTACCGGCAACCATTATGAAATCGGCCTGACGCGGACTGGCTCGCGTTACTTCAAACCCGAACCGGGCCATATCGTGCCGCGCTGCCCCGACCGACATGTATTCTATTCCGCAACAGCTGGTTGCGAACGTGAGCGGCCACATGGAGTTGGAGCGGCCCCAATCCACCATATCGTCCAGAACGCCCACAATAACGTTTGTGCCGTTGGCGTTCAACTCCTTCACCATTTGCTCTATGTATTCGTTATCTTTGAAGTCTTCGTACTTCATCGATTTTATCTTTACTTCCATTCCAGTGCTCCTTTCTTCCATGCGTATGCCAAACCAAGTACCAGTACGGCAAAAAAGAACGATACGCTAATTAATGCCGATGCGCCCAAATCCCTGACCAGAACAGCCCACGGGAAAAGGAATACCGTTTCCACGTCGAACATAAGGAACAGTATCGCAAACAGATAATATCCCACCCTGAACTGCATCCACGATTCCCCCCGCGTGGGGATTCCGCACTCATAGGGTTCGCCTTTCTGCGGATTGAAAGACCTCGGCGCCGTTAATTGCGCTATGGCCAACGCCGCTGCTACCAGCGCGACTCCGGTAAGGAAGACTACGACAAATAATGTTAAATTAGTCATATTTGTTATTTGATGTACTTTTTTGTTTTGTTGTCCGCATACCGGCTTCGCTTATTTGCCGCTGCAGGCTTGCGCAGACGGCGGAAACGGACGGGACGAATTGACACTTTTACTTTGCAAAAGTAATACAAACTTTATTCCCCGACAAATTAAAACTTAAGAATTTATTTCTTTTTTGTATTAAGAACTATCCGATTTTACTAACAGGCTGACGGAGCTGAAGGGCGTTTTACGGCCTCCGCATACGGCGGAATTACATTCTCCCCCTTTTTCCCCGCGGCCTTACTCCCCGGCGTCCGGGGCAGGGGCTTCACGCTTTTCTATTCCGTACGGCGTCCACGATATGTTGTTGGCGTTGTTGTAGTTGAATACTTCGATGTTGGCCATGGAGTCGGGTTCGGTCCTTTTATGGCTACGGTGGTAAACGGTCATTATGTGCCGTTCTATCTTACAGTATATGCCTATGCGGTTCAGGCGGTTCTCCAAGTCGGAGTCCTCGCCCAGCCCGGGCAATGTAAACCGTTCGTCAAAGCCGTTTACCGCCAGAAGGTCTTCCTTGTACATGGAAAAGTTGCACCCCAGAAGATTGCTCCACCTCTCCTTTAAAAGAAGGTGGCGGATAAAGCCTCCGGTTATCCTTATGCACTCTTCCGTATGGCGCTCTTCGCCCTTTATGCCGCTCCACAACAGTTCGGGAACTATTTTCCAGCCCAGATACCCTGCTGCCACTTTTTCGGGGGTAAGCTCTTCGCTGAGGCGCCTGGTTAGCTGCACTCTCCTTCCTCCCACCACTTTTCCGGGCATGGCGAATCGGAGGTGCTCGGCTATGAACTTATGGTGCGGGATGCAATCGCCGTCGAGGAATATCAGGTAATCGCCTCCCGCCGCCATTACGGCCTTGTTCAGTATCACGTCCTTTCGCCACCCTTTGTCCTCATGCCATACATGTACCAACGGGAAGGGGAGAGCCCCGGCGAAACGCGCCACCGCATCGGTAAATTCTTTTCCCGACCCGTCGTCGGCCAATACTACTTCAAAGTCTTTTTCGGTCTGCCTTTTCAGAGACTCGAAAATCATTGCAAGAAAACGGATATCGTTATATACGGAGATTATCAGTGAACAGCGCATTTTCCTTGTATTGTCGGTTGTGTTATTTATTGTTCTCCAGGGCGGACTGTACTGCCGCCGGAGCTGCTTTCTTTTTCGGCGAAATCCTGTATCCTATGGTAAACGTAACTCCGAGCGGGTTGTTCCTTTTTCCGAACCCCGGGATTATCCACGGCCGGGAACCGGCCCCGTGCGAGGCGGCAAACAGTATCTTGTAACGGAGCGACCACCCGAGCATGAAACCGCGGAACGCGTCCATCTGCAGCCCCAATACGACTTCGCCCCAATGGGCCACGGACCGCCCCCCGTCTATGGCAAGGCCTGTTTGCCCATCGCCCCAGTACGGGGATGTTATGTTTATATTCCTGATATCGTACTTCGCGACCGACATGCCGTAACGCAAGCCGACCAGAAGCATGCCGGGAATCTTCTTGTTATACATTATGTTATAGTTCAACCCTATGCGGTTGTAAAAGGAGGGGTTGACATGGTACGTGTAGTTGTAGTCCTCAGGAGTGTCGTCGGCATAGCAGATTCCGGCTTCGTACACGGGGTAGAAACGGTTGTAGAAACCGGCATCGAGACTGACTTCGTAATTGCCGTATTTCTGCCCGAAAGCATTGGCGACAGGCGAGAAAAGGTCGACGTTTACCGTAAAGCCGTTGAATTTCGGATAGAGATACCGCACGGTGTCCCCTTCCTCGTTCACCACCGTACGTTTTGCCGCCACTGCACAGACCGCAAAAACCGAGAGCATCAGTATCAGACTAATTTTCAGGCGCATAATACAACTTTACGGTGAGTGATGCGATATTGTTTACTTCCGGCGTTACCAGTTCGGCATATACTATGGAGTTTGTGGTATAGTCGAACTTCTCAATTGTGAATTCGTAAAACGCGCCGCATTCGGGAGTATCGAACTTCAACTCCTTCCGGTAGATATAGGTAAGGGTATCTCTTTTATATTCGTCCGCCACCCCTTTCCTGTCATAGCGGAGCACGTATTTTACTTCGTCCTTGTTTATATCGAGCGGCGTATAAAACGACTGCACGTTGCTTACCGTATCGTACAACATGGAATCGGCCTTCTGGTCCTTACCGTACACCGTAAGAGAATCGAGCGTCGCCTCCACCGGAGGGTTCTCCATTGCATATATCCCTACAAGCGGTATTCCGCTCCCGCTCTCGGCGCAGTACTCGTCGCCACACGAAAGCACCAACCCCGGCATCAGAAGCGCGAATGCCGCATATACCAGATTCTTCAGTCCTCTCTCCATTGGCTTATTTCCTCCATGGATTTCCGGCTCTTGGGACGGACTCCTCCGTCCCCCTCGGGATACCCCACGGGTATTATGGCTACCGGCTCCCACCCTTCGGGCAAGGCCAAATATTGCGACAGTTTCGCCGGGTTGAAATTGCACACCCAACATGTACCGAGCCCCAGAGCCTCGGCACAGAGGCAGATATGCTCGACGGCTATTGCGACATCGATGTCGCAATGGTCCTTACCGTCGAACCTGCGGTGCCACGATGCGTTGTGGTTGCCGCAAGCGACTATGTAGGCCGGCGCGGAACGGAACCATTCGTTGGCATAGCTGTCGCACAACGCTTCTTTCCCCCGCGGGCCGGTTACTACTATAAATTTCCACGGCTGGTAATTTACGGCCGACGGGGCTTCGCGGGCCGCTTCGAGCAGAAGTTCCAGCTTTTCGCGCTCTACGGGACGGGCGGCATAACGCCGTATGGACGAACGCGACCTTATCACCGCCATTATCTCTCTTGCATCTGCCATATTGCTATATCTCCTTTTCTATATTGTAACGGTTCCTCTCCTGCGAATTGCGGACGACAAGTTCGCCGATAAACCCGGCAAGGAAGAGAAGCGTACCAAGCACCATCATTGTCAATGATATGTAAAAATAGGGCGACTCGGTTACCAGCCTGTACTGCATGTCGTTCATCATGGAGTAGAGTTTGTACGCCCCCACGAATATTACCGCTATGAACCCTATCAGGAACATTAGGCTGCCGAGAAGGCCGAAGAAGTGCATGGGCTGCGCGGCGAACTTCTTGAAGAACCAGAGTGTCATCAGGTCGAGGTATCCGTTCACGAACCTGTCGAGCCCGAACTTGGTCTTCCCGTATTTGCGGGCCTGGTGGTGCACCACCTTCTCCCCTATCCTGGTGAAACCCGCTATTTTGGCCAGATACGGCATGAAACGGTGCATGTCGCCGTAAACCTCTATCGACTTTACGACCTCCTGCCTGTACGCCTTGAGGCCGCAGTTGAAATCGTGCAGGCGGATACCGGTTACGCGCCGTGCAGTTGCATTGAAGAGTTTGGTGGGTATTGTTTTAGACAACGGGTCGTAACGCTTCTTTTTCCAACCCGAGACAAGGTCATACCCCTCTATCTTTATCATCTTGTACAACTCGGGTATTTCATCGGGGCTGTCCTGCAGGTCGGCATCCATTGTTATCACCACATCGCCCTCCGCACGCCTGAAACCTTCGTACAGCGCAGGGGACTTCCCGTAGTTGCGACGGAATTTCACCCCGCGTACCGAACTGTTCTGCTCGCGCAACGCCTCTATGACTTCCCATGAATTATCATTGCTGCCGTCGCTTACGAATATTATCTCATAAGTGAAACCGTTCTCACTCATTACCCTCTTTATCCACTCCGCGAGTTCGGGCAACGACTCCGCTTCGTTATATAACGGGACTACTACCGATATATCCATGTCCTTATCTTTCAAGTTTATTTTTGTATATACCCTTGCGGCCTGCGCATGAATACCGCCAATACCAGAGAATAAATTGAGCCGAAAAACACCGTTCCCCATATGCCGCTGAATACGGCCTCGATGGGCGACTGTACCCCGCTGGCGGCAAGGGTAGAGCGCATTTCATCGAAAAGGGCCCCGCCCTTCTGCTCGTACATCACATTGAGCATGTCTTCCAGCATGTGCTGCTGCTGATAAAGGAAATCGGGGTTTATATACCTGTAATATACATACTCGGCCGCCCCGCTCAACAGAGCGGCAAAGAAAAACAGATATATGCCGAAAAGCCATATGCGGGCAACCGTACGCTGTTGCACGGCATCGCAGAATCGCCGCGTCTGATAATAGGCTATAACCGGTATCGCTATAAGCATAAGGACCATGAAGATACCCAAAAACGGAAGCCGCAACGAAAGTATGCCGACTATGAACTTGGCAATAAAAAACAGCCCCAGGTAAGTACCGTATTCCATTGCATATTGCGTTATGTTTTTCAGCCTGAACTCTTCTGCCATACTATTACCATAATTGGTGCATCTGCCCAGATATTGCCACCGCGCAACGGACGGCATCCGACATTATAACACACTATTCCTCTGCAAAATTACTATTTTTACGCAAACTAAAAGATGCCCGCCGACAAAAATAGCGTTTACCGAATACTACACAAAAGCGACAAATTATTTTTCATCAGGCAAGCCCCTCATTGACAAGATATTGCAAAGCAGCGTCCATTTATTTGGAGTTTTGAGTTGCACGGTATGAAAACTTTTCATACTTTTGCGCCCGGGTAAGTCCTGCACGGTCAGCTCCTTGCGAACCCCCCAGGGCTTGACCGCAGCAAGGGTAGCCGGTTGTAGCGACGCGATGTAGATAGCTTACCCACCTGCCGATATAGCTCAGTTGGCCAGAGCACGTGATTTGTAATCTCGGGGTCGAGGGTTCGAATCCCCCTATCGGCTCAAGCAGAAGAAGCCGACCCAAAAGTAATTTTGAGGTCGGTTTCTTTTTGTTTTATTGTAGCTAATGGATTCTTCATGGACCTTTGACAGGACTCAGGTATTTTAGAAGTTCGGAAGCATTTTTTAAGGATAATTTTGCGAGTGTATG
>CASFRS010000023.1 GCA_949297125.1 uncultured Bacteroidales bacterium | reverse complement strand
GGACGCGACGTTCATGCGGATGAAGGAGGACGCGATGCGCAACGGTCAGACGAAGCCGGGATACAACGTCCAGATAGCGACGGAGAACCAGTTCATCACAAACTACGGAATCTACCGGAGGCCGACGGACTGGGGCACTATGATACCGTTCCTGAAGTCGTTCAGGGAAAGATACGGCAGGCAGAGCGAGGAGATAGTCGCGGACTCGGGCTATGGCAACGAGCAGAACTACGCGTACATGGATGGCGAGGGGATGGACGCGTATGTGAAATACACCATGTTCCATGCGGAGATGAAGCGGAAATACCGGGACAATGCCTTCCTGGTGCAGAACATGTACTACAATGAGGAGAAAGACTTCTATGTGTGCCCGATGGGGCAGCATCTGGAGCGGGCCGGGACACGGAGCACTGTCTCCGACCTGGGCTACAGGTCATCCGTGGCAGTATACCGGGCAGGGAACTGCAACGGCTGCCCTCTTCGCGGAATGTGCTACAGGGGGAAGTCCGGCAGGCGTACCATTGAAGTGAACCACACTGCGAACGCATTAAAGAGGAAGGCACGGGAACTGCTGACCGGAGAGAGAGGCCTTATGCACAGGAGCAGGCGTCCGATTGAGCCGGAAGCCGTATTCGGTGACATCAAGTTCAATCACGGCTTCAAGAGGTTCCGTCTCAAGTCAGCCGGAAAGGTCAATGTCGAGTTCGGTCTTGTCGCCCTCGCCCATAACCTCAGAAAATATGCGGCGCATGTCCGCGACGGACTCTTGAGTGTGTCTGACAACTGTCCGTCTTTGGGAATGGCATAGATCCACCCTCCTCCCCCCTCCAAAAAACACACACATGAAGGACGAAAGTCAGAGGCATTAGTAAACCATCCCCTCCCGGAGACTTCCTGCTCGGGTTAAACAGTAATGTATCATCTACTATAGAAAAAGAGACCGACCAAAATCTCTTTTGGGTCGGCCTCATATCTGCGTCCGGCAGGCTGTTCCGGATAAGACCTCCCGCTTATTTGTAAAGGAGGAAGATTGCGGGAATCTTGTTTATCCCGGGGCGGTACTCCTTCCATTCCCTTATGCTTCTGGTTCTGATAAACTCCCCTTCGCACGTAATATTGGCGGCGATGCAGAGTCTGGTTTCCGGCCGGCAGCATCTGACAATATCGTCCAACATGCGCAAATTGCGGTATGGGGCTTCTATGAAAATCTGTGTGGTATCTTCGCTCCATACCCTTTTCTCAAGGGTTTTCAGACATTTTGTCCGCTCGGATGCTTCAATGGGAAGATAGCCGTTGAATGTGAATTTCTGTCCGTTGAATCCCGATGCCATAAGGGCGAGCAGGATAGATGAAGGTCCGACAAGCGGAACAACCTCTATCCCTTTCTTTTGGGCCATGGCTGCAATATTCGCGCCAGGGTCGGCAACGGCAGGACATCCCGCCTCCGAAATAATACCCATGTCCTCTCCGGCTTCCGCCGCCGACAGGTATCCGGCATATTCCTGCGGAGAGGTATGTTCGTTAAGGGTGTAGAATGACAGTCCGTCTATAAGTATGTCCGGGTTCGATTTTTTCAGGAAGCGCCTTGCCGAGCGTATATCCTCTACGATGAAATGCCGTATTCCCGCAATCACGCTGCGGTTGAACGGGGGCAAGACCCTGTCGCAGGAGGTGTCGCCCAAAGTTACCGGAATAAGAAAAAGTTTGCCAGCCATAGTGAGTTCAAAAATAATGCAAATGAGAGCAGAGACAAACCTGCAAGGTTTGGCTATGCCGGGTGCAGCTTGTTTTCGCCGTTCCACGGCAAAGATAATGCAAATGAGAGCAGAGACAAACCTGCAAGGTTTGGCTATGCCGAGTGCAGCTTGTTTTCGCCGTTCCACGGCAAAGATAAATTGTTTTTTTCAGGCAGTAAAGCAATTCAGTTACCTCTCTGAACTGCAAGTTTTGCTTGGCACGGGCCAAAGAGTTATCTTTGTGCTCCTGCAGGAGCAGCAGGATAATCAGAGTATATATGGATTTGCCCGACGAATTCACCGCAAACATGGCCGGAATGCTCGGCGAAGAGTTCGAGCCTTTCTTGGCATCGCTCTCTCTCCCATCCCCGGTATCGGTAAGGTTGAACCCCGACAAGACATATCCGCTCGACGGCATGTATGAGAAAGTGCCGTGGTGCGAAACGGGATATTACATTCCCGAGCGGTTGCCTTTTACGTTCGACCCCCTTTTCCATGCAGGAGCCTATTACGTGCAGGAAGCCTCATCGATGTTTGTCGGGCATATCCTCAGGCAACTGGTAAAAGAGCCCGTCATGCTGCTCGACCTGTGTGCCGCACCGGGCGGGAAAACCACGCTCGCCCTGTCGTCCCTGCCCGAAGGGAGTTTTGTGGTAAGCAACGAATACGTCCCGCAGCGGGCTGCGGTATTGGCCGAGAATGTCATAAAATGGGGTACACCTTTTTGTGCGGTAACCAATGCCTCCCCGTCCGACTGCGCACGCATTAAGGAGTGTTTCGACGTGATAATAGCCGATGTCCCGTGTTCGGGCGAAGGGATGTTCCGCAAGGACCCGTTGACAATAGCGGAATGGTCGCCCGGCAGCGTAAAGGCCTGCGTCCGCAGGCAACGCTCCATAATTGACGATGTATGGCCTGCATTGCGTCCCGGAGGGTTGCTGATATACAGCACATGTACTTATAATACCGCCGAGAACGAAGATATGGCCGCATACCTGTGCCGCGGCCTGGGGTGTGAGCCGGCAAGGCTTGCCATCCCGCCGGAATGGAACGTGATGCGCGAACTGAAAGGCGATGTACCGGTATACAGGTTCATGCCGCACAGGACGGCAGGCGAAGGGTTTTCGGTAACCGTGGTGCGAAAACCCGGACACGCTCAGCCATTTATGCAAAAAAGAGTGCGAAGCGACGTAAAGGGAGGGGTTAAGATTCCCGGCGGGGTGAAAGACCTGCTCGAAACACCCGAAGATTACAGGTACGGGACTCTCCCATGCGGTTCCATATATGCATTGCCAAAAAACGTGTCGCTTCCGGCGCAATTCCCGGGTAACATAAAGGTGTTGCACGCAGGTATAACGGTGGCAGAGCCAAAAGGGCGCGACATGGTCCCGCACCAGTCGTTGCTGGCTTCGCGCAGGTACAGGCGGGGAGCGTTTCCCGATATTCCGCTTGAAACGGACGAAGCGCTTGCATACCTCCGGCGCGAGGTGTTGATGAAAACCGCAACGTCCCGCGGCTATGCAACAGTATCATACAAGGGAGTGCCGATAGGGTGGGTAAAACAGGTCGGCACCCGTTCCAACAACCTTTATCCGCAGGAGTGGAGAATCCGCAGCAGCCGCATTCCCGCTGAAAATAATGTTTTGCCGGTTAAAATAAGGGGTATATAAAATAAATCATTATCTTTGCCAGAGAATGGCGAAGATGTGCAGCCCGCAGTATGACCGGATGTCCCGTTTCCGCATTTTTCCCGCTGCTCCTGCACTGTCTCGGCTTTTCATAATATCCGGCCTGCCATATGATACTGGATGCAATAGAAAACTCCACTCTTATTGAAGACGTGAATCCGCGTTTCAAGAAAGCGTTCGATTATATAAAGCGCAATAATCCGGCATCACTTCCTCCGGGGGTGATTGAAATAGACGGAAAAGACCTTTATATCTCCATTTCCGAATTTGACGGCAAACAGGCGGATGAAGCCCTCCTTGAAACGCACCGCAAGTATATCGACATCCAGATACCGCTGGAAACCGAAGAGACCATAGGGTGGAAACGCAGTTCCGCCCTGAGCTCCCCGACCGGAGAATACTGCGAGCAGGATGATATCCGTTTCTATGCCGACAGACCCACTGCATACATAACCGTAGCTCCCGGCGAATACGTAATGTTTTTTCCGGAAGATGCCCATGCTCCCGGCATAGCACATGGCCGGATAAAAAAAGCCGTAATAAAAATAAAAATATAAACTGAAAAAGCTATGGAACTTGACATTGTAAAGAACGATCCGTGGTTGACGCCTTATGCGCCGGTTATAGAACGCCGCCATAATCAGATAGTCGAAAAGGAAAAGGAACTTACGGGCGGAAAGCAGACATTGTCGGACTTTGCCGACGGGTATCTCTACTTCGGTCTCCATAAAACCGGAAAAAACGGTTGGGTATTGCGCGAATGGGCACCGAATGCCACCGAGATTTATTTTATCGGCGAACTGACCGGATGGAAGGAAGACGACCGCTATCGCCTCACGCGCAAGGATTACGGCGTTTGGGAGATAAAACTGAAAGGAAAGGATTTGAAGCACGGCGACCTTTACAAACTCTCCATGCATTGGGACGGAGGGTGCGGCGAACGCGTGCCGGCGTGGGCAACGCGTGTAGTCCAGGATGAAAAGACGTACATCTTCTCGGCACAAGTATGGGATCCCGAGAAGCCGTACAAATTCTCCAAAAAGAGCTTTACCCCCAAAACCGACCCGTTGCTCATATACGAGTGCCACATAGGAATGGCGCAGGAGGAAGAGGCGATTGGAACGTACGACCAGTTCCGCGAGAATGTGCTGCCCAGGGTTAAGGAAGACGGTTATAACGCAATACAGATAATGGCCATACAGGAGCATCCGTATTACGGTTCGTTCGGGTATCACGTGTCGGGATTCTTTGCCCCGTCCTCCCGGTTCGGAACGCCCGATGCGCTGAAGCGGCTGATAGACGAGGCCCATAAAAACGGGATAGCCGTAATAATGGACATCGTGCACTCGCATGCGGTAAAGAACGAAATAGAAGGGTTGGGCCGTTATGACGGTTCGTATAACCAGTTCTTCTATGAAGGGGCGCGCCGCGAGCACCCTGCATGGGATTCGCTCTGTTTCGATTACGGAAAGAATGAAGTACTCCATTTCCTGCTTTCAAACTGCAAGTACTGGATAGAGGAGTTCAAGTTCGACGGATTCCGTTTCGACGGGGTAACATCTATGCTCTATTACGACCACGGGCTGGGAAAACCGTTCGGCAGCTATGACGATTATTTCGACGGCGGACAGGACGAAAACGCCATAACGTACCTTGCTCTCGCCAACAAACTGATACATCAGGTGAATCCCAAGGCCATAACCATAGCCGAGGAGATGAGCGGAATGCCCGGGCTGGCGGCATCGATAGAATCGGGAGGCCTCGGTTTTGATTACCGCATGGCCATGGGAATCCCCGACTTCTGGATAAAGATGATAAAGGAGAAGAAAGACGAGGACTGGCATCCCACGGCAATATTCTGGGAACTCACCAACCGCAGGGCCGACGAAAAAACCGTAAACTATGCCGAAAGCCACGATCAGGCACTGGTGGGCGACAAAACCATAATATTCCGCCTGATAGACGACCAGATGTACTGGCACATGACCAAGGGCGACAGCAACATGACGGTAGAACGCGGAACAGCCCTGCACAAGATGATACGCCTTGTAACGGCCGCTACCAACGGGGGGGCCTACCTCAACTTCATGGGTAACGAGTTCGGGCATCCCGAGTGGATCGATTTCCCCCGCGAAGGCAACGGCTGGTCGTACAAATACGCCCGCAGGCAGTGGAGCCTTGTGGACAGGGAAGAGTTGAAATACGGCTATCTGAACGAGTTCGACAAGGCCATGATATCCGTAATAAAAAGCGTTCCGCACTTCTCTTCCTCGCCGATAGTTAAGATATGGGACAACGACGGCGACCAGGTGTTGGCATTCATGCGCAAAGGCCTGCTGTTCGTATTCAATTTCAATCCCGTCAAATCGTTTACCGATTACGGGATGCTGGTGCCCAAAGGCAGCTATGTAACCATCCTTGACAGCGACAGCGGCAAGTTCGGCGGGTTCAACCGGCTCGATGACGGCATGACGCACTTTACCGGTTTCGACCCCCTGTACAAAAAAGAGAGGAAAGAGTGGCTCAAGCTATATCTTCCCGCCAGAACGGCATTAGTACTTAAACTCCAACGCAATACACGATGACAAGCAAAAACGGATATAAAGGGCTTACGCCCGAACAAGTGGAAGAGAGCCGTTCAAAATACGGCGACAACATAATAACACCTGCAAAAAGAGTCTCCATGTGGCGGCTCTTTTTCGAGAAATTCAACGACCCGATAATAAAAATCCTGCTTGTAGCGGCGGCAATATCCTTGGCCATATCCATATCGGAAGGAGGTTTTGCCGAAACGATAGGGATTTTTGCCGCCATAATCCTTGCAACAAGCATCTCCTTTTATTTCGAGCGCGATGCCGGTAAGAAGTTCGAGGCGCTTACGCGCGTGAATGACGATATTCCGGTAAGGGCGATACGTCAGGGTGAGGTAGTTGAAGTGCCGCGGCGCGATCTTGTGGTAGGCGACATCGTCATGATAGAGACGGGCGATGAAATACCGGCCGACGGTATACTGTTGGAAGCCTGCTCGTTGCAGGTCGACGAGTCGTCCCTTACCGGCGAGTTGATGATTGACAAGACTACCGACCCGGAAGACTTCGACAAAGAAGCTACCTATCCGTCGAACATGGTGCTGCGCGGGACCAACGTTCTTGACGGACATGCCGTAATGCAGATAGAGAAGGTGGGCGATTCAACGCAGTACGGGCAAGTGGCGGAGCACGCTACCAAAAATGTCGAGGAGGAGACGCCTCTCAACAGGCAGCTCTCAAGCCTTGCAGGCCTTATAAGCGGAATAGCCGTCGTGCTCGGGATAATAACTTTCCTGATTATGACGGTAAAGGAGTTACAGGCAGCAACGTCCGTTATCATGCCGCAGCAAAAAACCATGCTGGCATCCGTATTGGCCGTACTGCTGACGCTGATGGGGCGCATATACCTGCCGGCCATATCCGAAACGCTTTCGGTATTCAAAATAAAGACCGACAAGATAGACAGCCTCTCCTCGCGCAGTTGGGGTTTCTATACAGGTGCAGCAATAGTTGCAGGGGCGGTTGTGTACGTAATATCATCCCTGTTTACCGGGTTCTTTTCGCCGATAGACAAGAGCGTGTGGCTCGATGCCGCGATATTCAAGCACATAGTCGATGCTTTCATGGTTGCGGTAACGCTTATCGTTGTGGTAGTCCCCGAAGGGTTGCCCATGAGCATAACGTTAAGCCTCGCCCTCAACATGCGCAGGATGCTCAAGACCAACAACCTTGTGCGGAAGATACATGCTTCCGAAACAATGGGGGCCGTAACGGTAATATGTACCGACAAGACGGGAACGCTCACGCAAAACAAGATGCATGTAGAGGCCGTGCAGGTGCCGGCACTCCCGACGGGCAAACCCGACGCATCGGTAGCCGCGCGTATATTTGCCGAAGGGATAGCCGCCAATACCACCGCACAACTCGGGAAGGACGTGAACGGCAAAGTGTCGCCGCTGGGCAATCCCACCGAAGGGGCATTGCTTACATATCTGGCGGAGAACAGTCTGGACTACAAACCGATAAGGGAGAGTGCACGGGTATTGAAACAGCTTACGTTCTCTACGCAGCGCAAGTATATGGCTACGCTTGTCGTATCGGCGGTAAACGGGAAGAAAATGCTGTATGCCAAAGGGGCGCCCGAAATAATTGCCGGAATGTGCAGGACGCACCTTACTCTTAAAGGGGAAGAACCGATGACTCCGGCCGACAAGGATACCCTTGTAAAGGAACTCTCCGTATATCAGGGCAAGGCGATGCGGACATTGGCTTTCGCCTATGCTCCAGTTGCCGACGGCAATGACGGGGAAATAGAGGATATGGTTGGAGAAGGCCTTGTGTTCATGGGGTTCGTGGCGATATCCGATCCCGTCCGTACAGATGTTCCGGCCGCAGTAAAACGGTGCCTGAATGCCGGGATAAGCGTAAAGATTGTAACGGGCGACACAATGGCTACCGCCCGCGAGATAGGGCGTCAGATAGGTATAATAGGCCCGGACGACAGCGACCGTAGCATAATAGGCGGAAGCGAGTTCGCTGCGCTTGACGACAAGGAGGCCCTCGAACGCGTGAAAGACCTGAAAATAATGTGCCGTGCACGTCCCACCGACAAACAGCGGCTTGTGGAACTGTTGCAGCAGCTGGGCGGGGTCGTGGCCGTAACGGGCGACGGGACAAACGATGCGCCCGCGCTCAACCAGGCGCATGTGGGGCTTTCAATGGGAAGCGGTACATCGGTAGCAAAGGAGGCCAGCGACATAACCCTTCTCGACGATTCGTTCAGCAGCATAGCCACTGCCGTAATGTGGGGGCGTTCGCTATATCGCAATATCCAGCGGTTTCTGCTGTTCCAGCTTACCATAAACATAGTAGCCCTGGTAGTTGTATTTGCCGGTGTATTCTTTACCGCAACCCCTCCGCTGACAGTGATGCAGATGTTGTGGGTGAACATAATTATGGATACGTTTGCCGCCATGGCTTTCGCTTCGATACGCCCGGAGGCCAACGTAATGAACTATCCACCGCGCAAGAACAGCGATTTCATAATAAACAAGAACATGTTCAGGCGCCTGATGCTGACATCCGCTACGTTCGTGGCGGTTCTGATGGGGCTGCTCGGCTATTTCGTATATACGGCAACAGATACTGTCTATAACATGACAGTGTTCTTTACCGTATTTGTAATGTTGCAGTTGGTGAACATGTTTCTCGTCCGCGGGTATGCGGCCGAAAGACTCGGGAACGAACGCATCAAGGATATGTTCCCCGTTACGTTCATGTCGGTTGCGGCGATGATACTTGCAGGCCAGCTAATAATAGTGCAGTTCGGCGGCGAAGCATTCCGGACCGAACCCTTGAGCCTGCAAACATGGGGCTTGATACTTGGAGCAACGCTGTTGGCCATAATAGCAGATGTGGTGATAAAAATACGCAAGAAACGCGCGTAGCCGTAACGGAACGGCAATGACGAAGAGGGAAGCCGTGCCGGGATTGCAGAATCTCCGGTGCGGCTTCTTCATTGCGGGGGAGGGACGTGCTGGATACAAGGAAAGAGGGCTCTCCTGCAAAATAATATGCTGCGCGGCAATGACCGGAAAAGCGAAAATTATTACTTTTGCCGGCAGTTACGGAAAAACGCCGCTTTTGCGATGTATTCCGATATATCCGTAAAAGCGGAAGTAACCAAAATACCTGACTGCACGTTATAAAAAAGAAAGAAATCCTGCAAATGGAGCATAACAGCAAACCGATAACCGAAGCCGGCAAGTTCATAGAGGAGTATTCGTCCCACATGATGGGGTGCGGGGTTCACACTTCACGGGTAATACGGAGTGCGAAACGAATCGGCGAGGCGCTCGGATACAATGTCCGGATAAGCGTTTTCCAGAAAAGCATAATACTGGCGTTGCACGACAGGGAGAACGGCGAATCGTACAACGAAGTGATAAACATACCTTCTCTTCCGATAAGTTTCGACCACAACTATGCCTTGAGTGCATTGAGTTGGGAAGCCTACGACAAGCACCTTACCGTGCCCGAGTTGCGCGAGCGGTATGAAAAAATCATCTCGTCCCCCAAAATGAACCCCCTCTTCGTGCTGCTTATGGTAGGGCTGGCAAACGCTTCGTTCTGCCGTCTGTTCGGCGGCGACTGGCTTTCTATGGGGATAGTCTTTTTCTCGACGCTGGCAGGTTTTTACCTGAAACAGCAGATGACTGCCGACAAGATAAACCACTACATAACGTTCATAGCCTCGGCGTTCGTGGCGTCGTTGTGCGCCTCCATGTCGCTGATATTCGACACTACATCCGAAATAGCACTCGCCACAAGCGTGCTGTTCCTCGTTCCCGGAGTGCCGCTTATAAACGGCGTAATAGATGTTATAGAGGGGCATATCCTTTCCGGGTTCTCGCGGCTGGTACATGCAGCACTGCTTATAGTGTGCATTGCAACGGGATTGTCGTTTACGCTGATGTTGGTAAAAAACAGTTTGCTATGATAGCTACAGACATATTGCAGGATGCTCTCTTTGCCGCAATAGCCGGTGTAGGGTTCGGGGCAATATCCGACCCCCCGGTGAAAGCCTTCCGGTACATAGCCCTTCTTGCGGCGGTCGGGCATGCGACACGTTACGTTCTGATGACCTTTGTCGGAACGGACATAGCAACAGGTTCGCTGGCGGGTTCGCTGTTGATAGGGTTTCTCAGTCTGTGGGCCGGCCGCCGGGCGCGTTGTCCCATGACAGTGCTTTATATCCCTGCGTTGTTGCCCATGGTCCCCGGCAAGTTCGCCTATAATATGGTGTTTTCCCAACTGATGTTCCTGCAAACCATGGACAATCCCGCAGAGCGTACCATGTACATGGAAATGTTCTTTTCCAATACGATGGTAACGTGCAGTGTGATATTTATGCTTGCGGTAGGGGCTACGCTCCCGATGTTCCTGTTCCCCGCGCAGGCTTATTCCATAACCCGCGACAAACGATACCGTCCAGCATGGAAGTTTTTTGGCAGACAATAGCGGCTTACAATTCCGCCACATGGATATGGCAGGCGGTCATAGCCGTGGCCGGAGTGGCCGCCACGGCAGCGTTGATATTGCGCCCTGCTCCGGCAACCAAGATGATTATGAAGTTCTATATGGTATTCCTGTATCTGTGGATAGCCATAGTCTATTACGGAATCTGGTGCGCTCCGCGCAATTACAGTAACATAATGGTCATAATGTGGTGCGTTATGGCATTCGCCTGGATATGGGATGCGGCTAAAGGAGAAACCCCGTTCGACAGGGACAGGCGTTATACGCTCCCTGCACTGGTCATGATGATGATGCCGTTTGTATATCCGCTTTTGTCGGTGCTTCGAGGAAAGACCTTTCCCGAGATGACATCGCCCGTTATGCCGTGTTCGGTGGTAACCTTTACAATAGGGGTGTTGCTTATGCATTCCCGCAAGGCAAACCTTTTCATATTGCTGCTGCTCTGCCATTGGGCTTTTATAGGGCTTTCCAAAACGTACATGTATGAAATACCCGAGGATTTCCTGATGGCGGCCTTGTCGATACCGGCAGCATACATGTTCCTGAGGGACAGGTTCGTTCCTGCAGCCGATGAACCCTCGAAACCCTCAGTTGCGGTATTGAAGGGGTTGTTGGTTGCCGTATTCCTTTGCATGGGTGCGATATTGATATATACAGTATTGAAGATAAGGGGAATATAAAGCGACTGAAGCAGAGTTTCCGGTGGGTGTTTGCGGTTGCAGCCAGAGCCCGGCCGCAAGAACTTATCCTGCAAAAAAAGTGAAAAGGCATTGGCGGTAACTGTAAATTTTATATTTTTGTACCGCGATTACGGCCCCGTAGTTTAGTTGAATAGAACGTCAGATTCCGGTTCTGAAGGTCGTGGGTTTGAGTCCCGCCGGGGTCACGGAAGAGACAAGCCGATACAGGTTCGGCCTGTCTCTTTTTTTATGTTGCGGCAAAAATCCCTTTCCGGCCGTTTCTCTGAGTCCGATATGGGTCTCTTGCCTGTCTCCGGATTTCGGATGCTGCGGCATGTGTGTAAAAGATGCAGTGCGCGTCCCGCAATTCTCCTTCTCCTCCGGGCTTACAGTTAAACAATATTAATTTTCCGTATAAAAAAGCCTGACGATTTGCCAAACATAAAAAAAATAAGTTATTTGGTAGAATATTTCTAAAAGTTAATATTCCACGACTGTAAAAAATAACAAATTATTTATGCAACCCATGAAGAAATATCCGAAAATAGGGATACGTCCCGTTATTGACGGCCGTCAAGGAGGCGTACGCGAGAGTCTTGAAGAGAAGACGATGAATCTGGCAAAGGCAGTGGCCGAACTGATTACAGGAAACCTGAAGAACGGCGACGGATCGCCCGTAGAGTGCGTTATAGCCGACGGAACGATAGGACGTGTGGCAGAGACGGCCGCATGTGCCGAAAAGTTTGAAAGGGAAGGGGTGGGGGCAACCATAACCGTAACTTCCTGCTGGTGCTACGGGGCGGAGACAATGGATATGAACCCGCACTATCCGAAGGCAGTATGGGGGTTCAACGGAACGGAACGCCCCGGGGCCGTCTATCTTGCTGCCGTACTGGCCGGGCATGCACAGAAGGGGTTGCCGGCTTTCGGTATTTACGGCCATGATGTCCAGGATATAGAAGACAATACCATTCCCGAAGACGTGGCGGAAAAGATACTCCGTTTTGCCCGTGCGGCTCAGGCCGTGGCGACAATGCGCGGCAAATCGTACCTGTCTATGGGCAGCGTCTCCATGGGTATCGCGGGGTCGATAGTCAATCCCGACTTTTTTCAGGAGTATCTGGGCATGCGTAACGAATCGGTCGACCTTACGGAGATAATCCGCAGGATGACCGAAGGGATATACGACAAGGAGGAGTTTGCGAAAGCAATGGAGTGGACTGCAAAATATTGCAAGCCCAACGAGGGAGAAGATTTCAACACTCCGACAAAGGTCAAGACCCGCGAAGAGAAAGATGCCGACTGGGAATTTATCGTCAAGATGACCATTATCATGCGCGACCTGATGCAGGGCAACCCCAGGTTGAAGGAACTCGGGTTCAAGGAAGAGGCTCTCGGGCACAATGCGATAGCGGCAGGTTTCCAGGGGCAGCGGCAATGGACCGATTTCTACCCCAACGGCGATTATTCCGAGGCGCTGCTGAATACTTCGTTCGACTGGAACGGCCTGCGCGAGGCGTATGTCGTGGCTACCGAGAACGATGCATGCAACGGCGTAGCCATGCTGTTCGGGCATCTTTTGACAAACCGTGCGCAGATATTCTCCGATGTCCGCACCTACTGGAGTCCCGAAGCCGTAAGGCGCGTAACCGGCAAAGAACTGACGGGTATGGCTTCGCAAGGGATAATACATCTGATAAATTCCGGGGCTACTACGCTTGACGGAACGGGACAGCAGACCGACCCGGAAGGGAAGCCGGTCATGAAACCCTATTGGGAAATAACGGAGGAGGAGGCCGGGAAATGCCTCGAAGCTACAACGTGGTATCCTGCGAACAGGGATTATTTCCGCGGGGGAGGGTTCTCGTCCAACTTCCTGTCGAAAGGAGGGATGCCCGTAACCATGATGCGGTTGAACCTTGTCAAGGGGCTCGGTCCGGTCCTTCAGCTTGCCGAAGGGTGGACGGTAGACATAGACCCGGAAATACATGAAATATTGAACGTGCGCACCGACCGTACATGGCCTACCACATGGTTTGTACCGCGGTTGTGCGACAAGCCGGCGTTCCGCGACGTGTACTCGGTAATGAACAACTGGGGTGCCAACCACGGTGCAATAAGTTACGGCCACATAGGCAAGGATCTGATTACCCTTGCCTCCATGTTACGGATACCCGTATGCATGCACAATATTGACGATGCCGACATATTCCGCCCGGCGGCATGGAACGCATTCGGAATGGACAAGGAGGGGGCCGATTACAGGGCATGTGCGGCATACGGCCCGATATACAAATAATTGCAGTAAACGGCAAAGAACCTCCTCCCCGGACAGGAAGAGGCTCTTTGCTTAAAAACGATAACAGGTTACACGATGATAAACAGATTTGTATTGAACGAAGTCTCGTACTTCGGACCGGGAGCCCGCAAGGTGCTCCCGCAGGAGATAAAGCGGCTGGGGCTGCACAAGGCCTTTGTTGCAACCGACAAGGAACTGATAAGGTTCGGTGTGGCGGACAAGGTCCTTTCTGTACTGGAAGAAGCCGGCATACCGTACGAGATATTCAGCGAGATAAAGCCCAATCCTACGGTAAGCAACGTAAAGGCCGGTGTGAAGGCCTTTGCCGGGTCGGGGGCGGATTTTATCCTTGCAATAGGCGGCGGTTCGTCGATAGATACTGCCAAGGCGGTGGGGATAATAACCAACAACCCCGATTTCAGCGATGTGGTCTCCCTTGAGGGCGTAGCCGATACGCGGCACAAATCCGTACCGGTCATAGCGTTGCCCACAACGGCAGGAACAGCAGCCGAGGTAACGATAAACTATGTCATAACCGACGAGCAGAACCACAAGAAAATGGTGTGTGTCGACCCCAACGATATACCAGCAATAGCCATAGTCGATGCGGAACTCATGTATACCCTGCCTAAAGGTCTGACGGCAGCAACCGGTATGGATGCCCTGACGCATGCCATAGAGGGGCTGATAACCAAAGGCGCATGGGAAATGAGCGATATGTTCGAGATAAAGGCGATAGAAATGATAACCCGTTATCTCGAAAAGGCAGTAAACAACCCTTCCGATGCTGAGGCGCGCAACGGCATGGCGGTAGCGCAGTACATAGCAGGCATGGCATTCTCGAACGTAGGGTTGGGAGTTGTGCACGGCATGGCGCATCCTCTCGGGGCGATATTCGATATCCCGCACGGAGTTGCCAATGCCATTTTGCTCCCCACCGTAATGGAGTTCAACATGCCGGCGGCAATCGACAAATATGTTGAAATAGCCAAGGCCATGGGCGTGTATGATTCCCGAATGAGTAAAGAAGAGGCGGCCGCAGCGGCAGTACAAGAGGTAAAAGACCTCTCTTTGCGTGTCGGTATTCCCCAGCATCTCGGAGAACTGGGTATAACGGAGGGCGACCTTGAACGTCTTGCCGAAGCTGCTGCAGCCGATGTCTGCACCCCGGGTAATCCCCGCGAGGTAAATAAGGATATAATTATAGGACTGTATAAAAAGGTATTATGATAACAAAGGAGAACATACAGGAATTTGTAGCACAGGCGCATCGCGTAGGCGATGCCCGGTTGACGGTATGCAGCAGCGGCAACCTGTCGTGGCGCATAGGGAGTGAAGCCCTTGTTTCGGGGACAGGCTCGTGGGTCCCTTCGCTTACACCTGAAAAAGTGTCGATATGCGATATAGCCACCGGTAATGTCAGGAACGGGGTAAAACCTTCGATGGAGAGCGGTTTCCATTTGGGTATCCTGCGCGAAAGGCCCGATGTAAACGTGGTGTTGCATTTCCAGTCGGAGTATGCTACGGCGGTATCGTGCATGAAAGACAAACCGTCCGATTACAACGTAACGGCCGAAGTGCCTTGCCATGTCGGGAAGGAAATACCCGTCATCCCGTATTACAGGCCCGGGTCGCCCGAACTGGCAAAAGCGGTTGTAGAGGCGATGAAGGACCATAATTCCATTCTCCTTACCAATCACGGACAGGTGGTCTGCGGGGCGGGGTTCGACGAAGTGTTCGAGCGCGCGATGTTCTTTGAAATGGCGTGCCGCATAATAGTGCAGACGCACGGCGAATATTCCGTACTTACGCCGCAGGAGATAAAGGACCTCGACATATACGTGCTGGGTAAGAAAACGGATTAAAGCAACGCAGGGGGCGGACAGCTTGCGCCGGAAACTGCGGCAGCCGTCCGATACCCCATTTAACAGCAAATACCCCTCTATTATGAACAACACCTATCTTGCCGTCGATTTCGGGGCGGGCAGCGGCCGGGTAATAGCCGGGCATATCGAAAACAAGAAACTTCTGCTCGATGAACTGCACCGTTTCCCCAACCGACAGATAAAACTCGGCAAGCATATCTACTGGGATTTCCTGTCGCTGTATGAAGAGATGAAGACGGGAATCAGAAAAGCCGTACAGGCAGGATACAATGTGAAGAGCATCGGGATAGACACGTGGGGGGTCGATTTTGGACTGATAGACAAGGCCGGCAACCTTCTTGCCAATCCCATGTGTTACCGCGATCCGTGCACAGCCGGGGTCGTAGAGGAGGTTTTCTCCAGAATATCGCGTACGGACCATTACCGGGAGAGCGGGATACAGGTGATGCCCATAAACACCCTTTTCCAGCTGTACGCGTTGCAGAAGGAAAATCCCCGGTTGTTTGAATGTGCAGAGCATCTACTTTTCATGCCCGATCTGTTCAGCTATTTCCTTACGGGTAACTGCGACAATGAATACAGCATAGCATCTACCTCCGAACTGCTCAATGCCACAACCCGCAGTTGGAATACGGGGCTTATGGCGCAGCTCGGGCTGCCGTTGCATCTTTTTACAAAACCTGTTATAATGCCAGGGAGGTCAAGAGGCAGGATAACAGCTGCCGTTGCCGCCGAGACAGGGCTTTCGCCCGATACGGAGGTAATAGCCGTCGGGTCGCACGATACGGCAAGTGCATTGTTCGCCGTTCCGTTTCCGCCGGGACGCGAGTCCCGTTGTGCATTCCTCAGTTCAGGAACATGGTCGCTTCTGGGCGCAGAGCTTGATGCTCCCGTATTGACGGAAGAGGCACGGCAGGCCGGCTTTACCAACGAAGGAGGCGTAGGCGGGAAAATAAAGTTCCTGCAGAACATAACAGGCCTGTGGATACTCCAGCGGCTTATGCAGCAATGGGAAGAGCGAGGGGAAAAGACCGGTTACGATACGCTGTTGTCCGCTGCCGGGCAAAGCAAGGCTGCGGCTATAATAGATGTAGACGACACCGGTTTTGCAAATCCTCCCGATATGGAGAAGGCCATAGATGAATACTGCCTTGCGACCGGTCAGGACAAGCCCGAAACCAAAGGCGATTATGCGATATGCGTATTGAAGTCGCTCGCCCTCCGCTACAAGCGGGCAATCGGGCAGTTGAACGCATTGTTGCCGCAACCGGTGGAGCAGTTGCATATCATAGGAGGCGGAAGCAGGAACAAGCTCCTGAACCGATTGACAGAAGAGGCCGCCGGTGTGCCGGTGGTAGCCGGCCCGGCAGAAGCGACAGCAACCGGAAACATATTGCTTCAGGCAATCGCCTCGGGCGAAGTGCGCGACAAGAACGAAATAAACATACTCTGAAACAGAAAAAGCAGCCGCAATGAAAAGCAAGAGCAAGTCCATATTGAAAGACGGAAACATAAGTTACGTAGCCCCCTTCATCCTTATAACCACGTGTTTTGCATTGTGGGGGTTTGCAAACGATATTACAAACCCCATGGTGAAGGCCTTTTCCAAGATATTCCGCATGAGCGTAACAGAAGGCGCGCTCGTGCAGGTGGCATTTTACGGGGGGTATTTTGCAATGGCATTTCCTGCGGCCATGTTTATCCGCAAGTATTCGTACAAGGCGGGTGTGCTGCTCGGGTTGGGACTGTATGCGTTGGGGGCGTTCCTGTTCTATCCGGCTATGATGACAGGAACGTATTTTCCGTTCCTCATAGCATATTTCATCCTGACGTGCGGCCTCTCTTTCCTTGAAACGAGCAGCAATCCCTATATCCTGTCGATGGGGAGCGAAGAGACCGCAACGCGTCGCCTCAACCTTGCCCAGTCGTTCAACCCCATGGGGTCCCTGTTGGGAATGTATGTAGCCATGAATTTCATACAGAACAGGCTTCATCCCATGGATACGGCAGAGAGGGCGGAACTGACGCAGGCCGAGTTTGAAGTCATACGCGATGCCGACCTTCAGACGCTGATAGCCCCATATCTGCTTATAGGTCTCGTTACCCTGCTTATGTTCATAATAATAAGGGTGTCGAAGATGCCCAAGAACAAGGATATGTCCCATAACATAGACTTCATCCCCACACTCAGGCGCATATTCCGGCGCAAGCATTACCGCGAAGGGGTTGTGGCGCAGTTCTTTTACGTTGGGGCGCAGATAATGTGCTGGACCTTTATAATACAGTACGGAACACATATATTCATGAATATGGGAATGGGCGAGCAGGAAGCCGAGGTCCTTTCTCAGAAATACAATATTGCGGCCATGGCTCTTTTCTGTGTAAGCCGCTTTATCTGTACTTTCCTGCTGCGTTATCTCAACCCCGGCAATCTGCTTAAAATCTTGGCCGTTGCAGCCATTTTCTTTACGGCAGGCGTGATATTGCTGCAAAACATTTGGGGCATGTATTGCCTTGTAGGAGTGTCGGCATGTATGTCGCTGATGTTCCCCACCATATACGGGATAGCCCTTGAAGGTCTCGGCGATGATGCCAAGTTCGGTGCGGCCGGACTGATAATGGCGATACTGGGCGGGTCTGTCCTTCCCCCGGTACAGGCGGCCATTATCGACATGGGGAGCCTTTTCGGTTTTCCGGCTGTAAACCTGTCGTTCATACTCCCCCTGGTATGTTTTGTGGTAGTAGTGATATACGGGCAACGTACGTATGCTCGCTGCAAGCAGTCGCGGGTAACCGAGTAGTATCCCGAAGGCGGAGCGGAAAAAAAGACGGTGCTTTGCATGTATGCCAAAATAATAGTATATTTGAACTTATTATATTGGTATGAAGAACGAAGCGCAATATTGGTTCGACTTGTCTGACTACGATTTTGCCACGGCGCATGCGCTTTACGAGTCGGAACGCTACCGGTATGTTGTATTTATGTGCCACCAGGCAATAGAAAAGGCAATAAAGGCGTATCAGACGGAGATAAAGGAAAGAAAGCCCTTGAAAATCCATTCGTTATGGAAACTGATGTATCAAACCGGATTGTATCGTAAGTTCAGCAAAAGGCAGATTGAGTTCATAGGGTTTCTCGAGCCGTTGAATGTGGAGTCGCGATACCCTTCGGGAGTTATGGAGCCAGTTCTGTTCATCCCCGGCAGGAATAACTGCAGGAAACTTCTTTCCGATACGGCCGAGGTGTTGAGGCGTATAAGGGAAGAGGCAGAATCCGGCCCGGCCAATAAACCTTTCTTCGCCGTACGGATAAGTTTTTCGGGAAAACTGGAACTCTCCCCGCCTTCCGTACCAGGAAAGGAGTATATGGAGTATTTCAAGACCGACCAGCATACCGTGCAATATGCGTACGGACGCCGGTACAGGGCAATATTCTGATTTCCCGGCGTACTGATGCCGGCGGCAGGGCAATCCCCTGGTATTGGCAGCCGTCAGGCAAGGCGCGCATATCCGTCAAAGGCCTGCTGTCTTAATGTCGCTGCCGTCCGTAAATACCGAATACAGGAACCTGCCAATCTCCCGTTGCACCTCCCACCGTTTTGACGAGAATCCGTTCACGATTACGGCAAAAGCCAGCCTCCTGTCCGTACAGCAATATCCTGCATAACACTGTACCCCGTTCATGCTGCCGCTCTTTGCCCAAACCTTGCCTGCCAACGGTGTGCCGGCAAGGAGCATCTTTACGGTTCCCTCCCTGCCTGCTTCGGGCAAGGTGGAGATAAAGGTATCGAACAATTTCCCGTCCCGTCCTGCTGCCGCCAGTATGGATGCAAGCGTACCGGCCGATATCCTGTTCCGTAAGGAAAGGCCGCATCCGTCGTATGCTTTCATGCCGTCCATCCTGACTCCCTCCTTTCCCCAAATCTCTACCACCGCATTTGCCCCGCCCTCAACGGAACGGGTCATGTCCATTGCTTCGCCTACCCACCTCATCAACGCTTCGGCATAAAGGTTGTTGCTCCTGAAATTGGTAACCCTCACCATATCGGCCAGCCGGTCGGAATAATGGTTGCACAGCAATGTAGTTTTCTCCGCTTCGGGAAGTTTCCCTCCGCCGGCCTTGATAATGCGGGCTGTGGTAATATTGCCGTTGCACCCGATTCCGTTCGATGACAGGAATTCCTTGAGCGTGTATGCAAAAAACAGCGGAGGGTCGGGGATGTCTCCCTTTACAATATATTTGCTGCGGTTTACAGGCACCCTCCCGCTCAGAAACCTTTCGTTGACGAAAGGCAACCCCGTTATGTACGCGCTGTCTTTGCCGTTGCCCTGTGCCGTAAAGTGTCCGTTCAGTTTCAGACCGGGGATATAGGGGCGGCAATCCGTTATCTCGGCCTCGCTGCCCGTCTCTCCCGATTTGACGTACAGCCGGTACAGGTTGTCGGAGAAATTTATGCCGTAACACCCGGCTGCGAAGTAGTTCCCTATATCCTCCATGAGCCAGGAGGGTTGTACACCCTGAAAGGAGAAGTGCGAATCGTCGGCAATTATATCCCCGTTTATCCTGACAACCGCTTTTGTGCGCAGGGCTGCCAGTATTTCCGTCATGACGGCATCGGTTTTACGGCTTCCGTAGGCCGAACCGAGCGACGGGTCCCCGCACCCCCTTACAATAAGGTCTCCGTTCAAAACCCCTCCGCTTACCGTTCCTGTATATTCTATCCCGGTAACAAACCTCTTTTCCGGAGGGTAGCATTTGAGCACGGAAGATGTAACTACAAGCTTCTGGAGCGATGCCGGGACGAGGGGCAGGCTGAAGTTGTGCGAGGCAACGACCTCTCCTGCATCGATATCTATGACGGCTACGCCGGCGACACTCCCTTCGAGCGGTACGGAATTTACGAAACTCTCCACCATGCCGTTATAGGCATGCGACAGGAACGGCAGGCAAAAGAAGATTGAAACTAAAGCCCGGCATTTCATTTTTACGGTATATTTCATAACATAAATGTAAAGTTACGGCAATTACAGCAGTCCCGGCATCATTTCCCGTTTCATCCGGCATGTGCCGTTACGGCGGATTCGCACTCTCATCCCGGGGTGCTTGTCTTTGTATATGCAAGTATATGTAAATATCGTATAAATTCTTATATTAGCGGAAGAAAAATAAAATAAAAACATGTACTCGCCGCGTCCGTATACTTTCGACCGTTTTGTCAGGCTTATGATTTTCGTAGCCGTCCTGACAGGAGCCTTTTTCATGATTAAACTCTTGAAGGGGGTTCTTCTCCCGTTTCTGGTTGCATGGTTGTTTGCATACATGCTCCACCCTCTGGTCTGTTTCTTCCAGAACAGATGCCGGATACGTAACCGCATCGCCGCCGTTATCGTTACGCTGCTGATATTGTTCCTTTTGCTCTCGGGAGTGTTTGCCTTGATAATACCTTTGATATCCGATGAAGTTATACGGACGCGCAGCATGATAGAAGGGTATTTCTCAAATGCCAGAAACCTCGATTTCATTCCGCAGGCATGGAAAGATTACCTGCTGTACCACCTGCGTTTCGAGTATGTTTTCGACTATATATCGGTAGCCGACGTAAAGAATCTGGCTTCCGAGATATTCGAGAAAGGGATGTCTATCCTGTCCGGGACCATAACGTTCCTGTTTACGCTGTTCGGCTGGCTGATAGCCCTCCTTTACCTCGTTTTCATATTGATAGATTATGACAAGATAAACAACGGGGTGAAAAGGCTTATCCCCGGCAGGCATAAAGGGACGGTGTTCGGGATATGGGACGACGTGGAGCGGATTATGAACACGTATTTCCGCGGGCAGGCGCTGGTTGCGCTTTGCGTAGGAATCCTTTTCAGCATAGGGTTCTCGATAGTCGGTTTGCCGCTTGCAATATTGTTGGGCCTGTTTATAGGTGTGCTGAACCTCGTACCCTATCTCCAGATAGTGGGGTTTATCCCGGCAATACTGCTTACGATGCTCCAGTCAGCCGAAACGGGTGAAAGTTTCTGGTGGCTGTTCATGTGGGTGCTGGTGGTTTTCTGTGCGGTTCAGGTAATAGAAGACCTCTTTCTCGTTCCCAAAATAATGGGGAAGGCGGTAGGTCTGAATCCTGCGCTTATACTGTTGTCGTTATCGGTATGGGGAGTCCTGCTCGGATTTATAGGCATAATAATCGCCTTGCCCCTGACATCGCTCTGTATCTCCTATTACCATAAATACGTTCTGAAAGATTTGGGCGATACCCCGCCCGAAACATGACGGAAAGATGCCGTCCCGCCCGTGTGGGGACCGACACGGCGGAATCGGGTGCGGGATACCGGCCGGAGCGGTTGGTAAGCCTTTCCCCGTGGCCGGGAAGGTGTGTTCAGCAGCGGGCCCCTTAATTCTTTTTCAGCGTGTAATCTTTTACCCCCAAAGATGAGTAGGCCCTAACCAGTTCTTCGTCATTGTCCGAAATGAGCAGCAGTTTGTCGTTTTCGGTGAAAACCGTGTTGCCCCTGGGTATAAAGTAGTTGGCCCCGCGTTTCACCATAACCACCAGCGTATTGTCGGGCAGTTTTATATCCATGAGCCTGTTTCCGTTGCGCAGCATTCCGGAGGTAACGGTAATCTCGCTCATTGCGCTTTTTATATCTTCCGGAAGTTCAATGTCGAAGTAGGCTTTCTTCTCCGGCAGATCGTTAAGTTTGAGCAGCTTTGCCGCATATGTTACGGTTGTCCCCTGGACAAGCAGGGAGAGTATCGTTATGAAAAATACTATGTTGAAAAATATATTTGCATGTTCAAGCCCCTCGATCATGGGATAGGTGGCGAAGATAATGGGGACTGCACCCCTCAGCCCTACCCACGATATGTAAGTCTTTGCCCTTGTCGAGAAGCTCTTGAACGGGGCAAGGCAGATAAAGACGCTTAAAGGGCGTGCTATAAGCATCAGGAATACTCCCACCGACAATCCGGCCACGGCAACGGGCAGCAGTTCGTGAGGGTTCACGAGCAGTCCCAGCATAAGGAATATTATAATCTGGCAGAGCCATGTAAAACCGTCGAAGAAAGTGGATATGCTTCTGCGGTGGATATGCTTGCGGTTTCCGAACGTAAGGCCTGCAATATATACGGCAAGGTATCCGTTGCCTTTGCAAAGCGATACTGCGGCGAAAGTAAAGAATACAATCGTCATCAGCAGGATAGGGTAGAGCGAGTCGTTGCCGATGTTTATGCGGTTGATGATTTTTACGGCCAGTACCCCTATCAGATAGCCTCCTGCCGCCCCGAGTACCATCTGGATTACAAACGAGATGGCGGCATCGTACCATACGGCCTCCCCGTGGGCGGTTACGTACGAAATCAGCAGTATGGTAAGCATATAAGCCATGGGGTCGTTGCTTCCGCTCTCCATTTCGAGTGTCGGGCGCAGCCGCTCTTTCAGGAAAACGTTTTTGCTCCGCAGGATAGAAAAGACCGAAGCGGAATCGGTCGAGGACATGACGGCTGCCAGCAGCAGCGCCTCTGTAAATGAGAGCGTTTCAAAGTCGGGGATAAGCGAGAAAAGCAGGTAAATAAACCCTCCGGTTATAGCGGTGGTAAGCAAGACCCCGAGGGTTGCAAGAACGGTCCCCTCGGCAAGAATAGGACGGATTTCATTGATGCGGGTATCCATTCCCCCCGAGAAGAGGATGATGCTGAGGGAGAACATCCCTATGAACTGTACCGTTTCATGGCTGTTGAACTCTATCCCCAGCCCGTCCGTGCCGAACAGCATCCCCACGCCGAGGAACAGCAGCAGTACCGGAATCCCGAACCGGTACCCGGCCTTGCCTGCAAGGATACTGAAAAACAGTATAATGGAAACTGTAAGAATTATGCTCTCTACGCTGTGAAAGAAATCTAAACCGTGCTCCAACATCGTCAAATAAAAAGTGTGGTTATTGAGCGCGCAAAGTTACAAAAAAATAGCGGAACAAAACATATCCGTGCAGGCCTGGGGTGTCGCGCATAGGGAGAACTCCCATGCCGGCGGTGGCGGTACTTGTGTGCTGTCCCGCCTTAAAGAGAGCGTCCCGAAGCATTATTCCAGCATAATGACCTTGGCTGCCGAATTGTTCATCCCCGGCATGGGCTTGCCTGCCGGCGCGCCGATGTAGGTGGGGTCGCATATTGTAAAATCTTTTCCGCCGAGCGATATGCGGTCTCCGGCAACGGGTTCGGAGAAATTTACGGCCGAAGCGATATGTCCCGGATAATAGACAAGAATCACTTCCTTTCCGAGCAGGTCCCTGACAAGGCGTGAGAAAAGAATAGAGCGGTCCTCGCAATCGCAATACGGATAGTAGAGTGTTTCATCGGGAAAAAACGCCCTGTCCTCACCCCAAACCTTGTCGTCCGTTTCATATTTGAAGGCTGTCTGTACGAAATTGAGCAGGCAATTTGCCGCGTCTATCTCATTCATCCCCTTTATGGCGTCCTCCAGAACGGGGTATAATTCCCCCTTTGCCTGCTCGCTCAGCGGGGCGTTGGCATACATGGCCCACCTTGTCCCGAAGTCCCCGTCGAGCATCGATGACGGGTATGTGTTGTAAAAATCTATCAGGTATCTGTTTGTGCTTACCGAAGCGGCAGCATCGGGGTATTGCTCCGATTTGAGCATGCGTGGCTCTGTCGGTTGCAAGGCCAGCGCCTGTTCGCTTCCTATAAGGAGTGAGAGGGGTTTTTCCTCCGGATAGGCGGCATTGCAGATATAGATGTTGTCGGGACAGGAGCCGAAACAGTAGTACCTCTCACCGTCCAGCCGCCAGAAACTCTTGCCGTATATTTCGTGTTCGCTCGCATATAGCATGAACAGTGAGACGTTGTCGTTCGCAAGCCGCATTTTATACCCCGACTGGCAATATATGAATGCTGTCAGCAGTGTGGCTTCGTTGCATTTGCCGCCGAAAAACGATCTTGAAATTTCATCCAGCATCAGCAGGTATGCCCAGTCGCACAACTTGAAGTGGTCGCGGACGGTAAGACAGTCCCTTATGACATTGTTGAAATCCCTGCCCGACAGTATCTCCCATGCATCGGCAATGCTGTTTTCATCGCAGCCGGCAAGGGTAAAACGGTTTCTTTCCGACAGGCGCAGCTTTAGTGTCCTGCCGAAAAATTCTACACTCAGGCGCGTGTCGGCGGGCGCAGGGGTCTCTTCTATTTCAACGGGGGGTTGCGGCTGCGGTTCTGGCCTGACAGCCGGGATGACCTTATCGTAGCCTATCGGTGTCGGAGCGGTTTCTTCTCCCGCCCCTTCATCCTCACCGGGATAGACTACGGGCGGTATCTCTTTCTCTACCGGTGCGGCAATGCCTTCGGACGATTTGAATCCCCTCCACGATTCCCTGATGAAATTTGCATACTCCTCATTTATCCGGTTTCTGAACTCCTCGAATTCCCTGAGGCTTTCGTCCTTAAAAGTGTTGAACTCCTTTTCCATGTCGTTCACGAAATCATCGAAGCCGGTTTGCGGATAGACGGCGTCTGAGAAGCAAAAAGCAAATGCTATCAGGCAGAACAGATTTTTCATAGTTAAAGATATGTTTTAAAGCGTGCAGGTTTGGTGTAACTGGCATCTTGTGCAAATGTCGCAATTCTTTTACACTGGAGAAAGCACAGGAGACCTTTCCCCGCATCCTGTAATTAATCAAAGGTAAAGATAATAACATATTATATAAAATGCAAACAACGTTTAAAGACGTTTGAAGATAATCCCCTGTCAGGAAACTGTACGTATAGTGCGGTTATGCGGGCGGCGTGGTGCGGGTAAAAATGCTGTGGTACATAATATATTGTCAAGCAAGCGTTTACTGCTGCGCATACAATAAAAGTTCAATAAAGGGATAAAAAATAAAGCGGACATGCTTGCAGTTTTAAAAATTAGAGATATCTTTGCAGCGCATTTCGGAAAAAACGAATGCGGAACATAGGGAGATTCGCTAGCTCAGCTGGTAGAGCACAACACTTTTAATGTTGGGGTCCTGGGTTCGAGCCCCAGGCGGATCACGTGTAAGGCTGCTGTCTGTTTCAGACAGCAGTTTTTTTGTGTCCGTACTTTTTTGCTTCATTTGTTCCGTTCTGCCGATGCCGACCGGAAACCGGTACTGTTCGTACATTATGGCAAGGCGTCATGCGGCTTCTCCCCTTTCTTCAACTTTTTAATGCGGATGCTCTTCAATATGCCTGATTGTCGTTTATTTGCCCTGTTATTTTGCAAATTGATATTTTACCGGAGCGTAAAAAAGAAAATTGATACACAATATTGCTGATTTGGTTGCTGTATGTGTAGTTTTGTTGGCAAAACAAAGCAAAGTGTCAACAATATTAATGGAGGGTTGCAGTTATGCAAAAGAGATGGATTATACTGTTTGCCGCCCTTGCGGTACTAAGTCTGTTGGGATTGGTCTTTTCCGGTGTCGAGGGGACGTTCGACGACCTTGACCCGAATCTGAATTTTGCCGATGTGGCATGGATGATTACGGCTACTATCTTCGTGCTGATGATGACTCCGGGGCTTTCGTTCTTTTATGGAGGAATGGTAAGGGCGAAGAATGTGATATCTACAATATTGCAGAGTTTTATCGCCATGGGAGTCATCAGCATCATTTGGGTGTTTTTCGGTTTCAGCCTTGCCTTCGGCGAGGATATGGGGCATTTCATCGGCAATCCGGCAACATTCTTTATGTTCAAGGATGTGGGCGGGGCTGCATATCCGTTGCTTGCACCTACCATACCGCTTGCGCTGTATGCGCTTTTCCAGATGAAATTCGCCATAATAACCCCATCCCTGATAACCGGCTCATTCGCCGAAAGGGTGCGTTTCTCAGCATATCTCGTATTCATGATACTCTTCTGCATGTTCGTCTATTGTCCGTTGGCGCACTGGACGTGGCATCCCGACGGTTTTTTGCGGCAAATGGGGGTTCTCGATTTTGCCGGCGGAATCGTCGTACACGCTTCGTCAGGGGTGGCCGCACTGGCCGGGGCCATATTCCTTGGCCGTAGGAGAGGCTCGGGGCGTCCGGCTAACGTGCCGTTTGTAATGCTCGGGGCCGCCATGTTGTGGTTGGGGTGGTTCGGGTTCAATGCCGGTTCGTCGCTCGCAGCGGATTCAACGGCGGTAAAAGCTTTTCTCAATACCAATACCGCGTCTGCAACGGCAATGATAACATGGGTGGTATTCGACTGTATAAGAGGGCGGAAACCTTCTGCCATGGGGGCAGCCGTAGGGGCAGTGGTAGGGTTGGTGGCCATAACCCCGTCGGCAGGGTATGTTTCAGTGGGGGAAAGCATATTCATATCGTTTGTAACCACGCTTGTCTGCAATATGGCTGTAACGTGGAAGAACAAAAGCAACTCGTTCGATGACGCCCTCGATGTATTCCCCACACACGGGGTAGGCGGGATAGTCGGTTCGATAATGACGGGAATATTCGTCTGCAACACAACGGAGAATATTTCATGTTTTCAGAATTTCCTGAATCATCTGTTTGCTGTATGTGTAGTCTGCGCCTATACTTTTGCCGTAACCTTCATGCTCTATTGGATAACCAACAAGATGATTCCCATGCGGGTGTCGGCCAGCAGCGAGAGGATAGGGCTCGACAGAAGCGAGCATGACGAGGAGTACGGAGTGGAAATAGACCGGGAGTTGGCCGAGTATGCCTCGCATCCAGAGAAAAAATGACGGCATATCCATGTAACGGGAAAATTTGTCCTACAAGAAAAGCGGTACGCCATTTATTAATACATTCGCTTTTGTGGAAGGGGGAGAAGCTTGGGAAAGCGTCTCTCCCTGTTTTCTTCTGGCGTGATTCTCCCAGTTTTGCACCCTTCGGGCATTTTGTTATTTCAACCCGAACAGGAAACGCGTTGTACGGAATCTTTGGAAAACGTACCGTTGCAACAGGAGAGGGGCAATAATGCCGGCGGCAACGACAATGGCGGCATTTACGGTAAAGCCGATATCGCTGCAGGACAGGCTGAGCCATCCCGTTTTGTCTATTATCCCCTTGGCAAAACCTTCAAAGGTCGTATGGAACAGATAGATCATATACGACATTGCCCCCATCCGTACCAGTATGCCGCAGGTGCGGCGATTTTCAGCAGCTTTGGATACAGCATATACTGTGTATATGCCCAATACCGAAGTTGCGAACTTGAGCACTCCGGCATCTATGATACCGGGGTGGAACAGATAAAGAAATTCGCTGACAAGAAATGCAGCAATGAATAGTATCCGCAGCGGGGCGAGTCTTGAAATCTCTTCTTTGAAATCGTATGACAACATTCCTGTTGTGAAGAATACGAACATCTCCTTGAATTCCCGCAGGCAGAAATATTCGCCCAAACTCCCCAAATCGAACGGTACGATGTAAATGGCAGCGCTGAAAGCGAAAAGCAGCAGCCTCCTCTTGACTGTACCGAAAAACGGGACAATCAGGAATGCCAGCCATAAAACCCATATAAACCACAGGAAATACCCGGCCGCAGGTCTGTACAGTATTTCCGTAAACGACATGCATGTAACAGGGTTCTCCACATACAGGAAGCTTTGCGAGACGAGTTTCAAGGCAATTATTATCACCGATGTTGAAATATACGGGATAATAAGCCTTTTGACCTTTTTCATGACGAACGTCCCGTATGGAACGTCCTTTTGTGTGGCCATGTAAATAAATCCGCTGATAAAGAGGAATACCGGCATATGGAAGGAATAGATGAAATTGTGGATTGCGGAATACCACTCCGGAGCATTCTCGGGGTAATAATGCCCTATAACCACCAGAATTATACACAAGCCTTTGGCTATGTCCCATGTAACCAGTCTCTCTTTCATTATGCAACAGTCAGTTCTTAAGGTGCAAAAGTATTAAAAAAAACGGATTCGGCAGCACCGGTTGCCATATGTGCGGCGGGCATAGTATTGCATTGGCGGGAACAGCTTGCCGGCAGGTTTCTCTGAACGGAGCCGCCTATTCCGTAATTCCCGGTCAGGTTTACTTCCGGACCCTCTCTCTATGCAACTTTCTTATTGCCTGCCTCCGTAGTGTCGTGGCAAACAGGCCTTCTAAGCAACATATAATGGACCTTACAGCAAACACGGAACGGGGATGTGGCGGTATCTTTGTACCGTAACTGCAGGGAGTGGGTGGAACGGATGCAAAAATGCACGGGAACTCACTGGAATTATGCCGACATCAGGATGCCGGTTGACAACACATAAAATTAACGGAACGAATGAAATCAATATTCAAGACAATAACAGCAGTGCTATTTGCCTGTACATGTACATCAGGCACTCTTGCGGCACAGGAAAACATCCAATATTTAAATTCTGGAATCATGGAAGAAGAATTGAACTTGACACAGGAATGGGACAAGGTATTCCCTAAGAGCGACAAAGTGAATCATTCAAAAATTACTTTCCACAACCGTTACGGGATTACGCTTGCGGCCGACCTTTATATCCCCGTGCATGCAGAGGGGAAATTGCCGGCAATAGCAGTATGCGGACCTTTCGGGGCCGTCAAGGAGCAGGTGTCGGGCTTATATGCCCAGGAACTTGCCGAGAGAGGTTTCCTGACTGTTGCCTTCGACCCTTCATTCACAGGCGAGAGCGGCGGACAACCCCGTTATGTGGCTTCGCCCGATATCAACACCGAGGACTTTTGCGCTGCGGTCGATTACCTCTCTACCCGGGACGATGTGAATCCCGAACAAATAGGCATACTCGGCATCTGCGGCTGGGGAGGTCTGGCGGTCAATGCCGCAGCGATGGATACGCGCATCAAGGCTGCGGTTGCATCCACCATGTATGACATGTGCAGGGTAACGGCAAACGGATATTTCGACCAGGCCGATAACGCCGATGCACGCTATGAAATGCGCAGGCAGCTCAATGCACAGCGTACGGAAGATTACCGCAGCGGTTCGTACGCACTTGCCGGAGGTGTCCCTGATACGTTGCCGGACGATGCCCCGCAGTTCATGAAGGATTACCACGCGTATTACAAGACGCCGCGAGGCTACCATAGCCGTTCGCTCGGCTCGAACGGAGGGTGGAACATAACATCTTCGCTGTCGTTGCTGAACATGCCGATACTTGCATATGCCGGCGAGATTCGCAATGCGGTACTGCTTGTCCACGGCGAGAAGGCGCATTCGCGTTATTTCAGCGAGGATACATACAGGAAACTGAAAGGCGACAACAAAAAACTGCTAATAGTCCCTGATGCCGTCCATACCGACCTGTACGATAATTTCGACAAGATACCGTTTGCCGGGATTGAAGCGTTTTATCGCGAATATCTGAAATGACAAGGTGCGGAGAACCATACCGGCCGGCATCGACAGAATGCCGGCCGGTACGTTTTTTCTATTTCATTATCACTTTCTCTCCCTCCTGCGTTATGAATATCCCTTTTTGTGGGTTCATGACACGCCTTCCGTTCAAGTCGTAATATATCTTGTCCTTCTCTCCGCCGTCTGCCTCCCGTTCGGGCGAAACCGATGATGTCTCGCCGTAGAAGTCGAGCAGGAACAGATTGCTCTGGTGTGATGGTGATTCCGGCAGATAAACCCTGTTGCAGTTTATTTCAGTCTCATTGGGGTTTATACGGTAGAATCCCATGCCGCTCTCTCCATCTTTGAGAATATAACTGTTCTCTTCCAGTTCTCCGCTGACGGTAACCCCCTGCAACAGGTTGTGCAGGTCTTCTGCCGGAGGCGCGTCGTAAACAATGGGGCACGGGAATGAGGAAGCCTCTATGCCGTCCCTGAGTTTTAGAATTACGGGGGTATAAGCGGGCAGGATGTTGCCGCTTATATAATCTTCCAGTTTTTCCACCCGCACATAACTGTCGTACAGGCTTACGGCAATATATGCTTCTATTTCCGCCGGGAGTTCAACCGGGCACGGAAGGCACAGGGTGGCATACCCGTTGCCGTCCATGCTTATTTCTATTTCCGTGATTTCGCGGAAGTACCATTTTTCGGCTTCTTCAAGCTGGTTGTAGCTTACGCAGTTGCTTTCCCCGTTGGCCGTTATGTACAGTGTATTGTCCCTGCTGTTCTGGAAACGGAACAGGTGGTCGCTTTCGTAAACAAGGTTGTAGGATGCCGCCCCCGATTCGTATTGTGTAAGAGGAATGCTTGCTCCGCTGTCGCTTTCGCCGGCATAGACTTTTGCACCCGGATTATAAAGTATGAACGAATTATCGCCGTCCCCGGTCTTGAAGAACTGGAAGAGCCCGGTGTTTTCCAGTATGTGCTCCTGCCTTGCTCCCGGAATCTGATTGCCGAGGTTGCTCGCCGCAAGATTCATTGAGCCTATATAGTCGGTAATCGAGAGGACGTTGTCCATAGCTCCGTTGGTTGGGCGCGCCTTGTTCAGTATTCTGTAGTACCTCCCCTCTGCCGGGTAAACCGAGGCTTTTGTCCGTTCAATAAGCGCCTCTATTTCCTCTATCGGATATAAGGTCTCGTTGTTGACGGCGTCTTCCAGTTCGGCGTAATCGTAATTTCCGGCAAAATCGTCCTTCCCGGCCTGTTCAAGCCGTTTCGCTTCGGCCAGAAGCTCTTCGGCTTCTTCAATAACTGCGGTACGGGCTTCGTCTTCAGCAAGGCCTACCAGCCTTTCAATCCTGCCGGTCTCCTCTTCGGTGAGCGCCCTCGCGGTTTCCGTAATGGAAAAGGTTATGCCGTCGGGATTGAACTCTTCGTCTTTTGAAAAGAGCGCACCGTTGTTTTCTTCGGCAAGTCCCGTCAACATGAAATTGTTCATAAGCAGCCACTCGCCCGGGGCGGAACTCTCTATTATGTAGAACGGCGATGCCGATTCGCTCAGGGTACAACCGTCGGACGTATTTACGAGGAAAGACCCTGTCCCGAGGTTGTATATGTACCTCTCTCCGGTTGCGGCCGACGTGTATACGGCCCATTTTCCGAAATCGGTATCATTGTCCTGCCCCGATACCTCGACGGCAAGTCCTTCCGTGGCAACGACCCGCCCGTTTCCGGCAGATGTTTCCGGCAGCCGGGCAAGCAAATACCCTTTGCCGTTGTCGAGGCTTTCCAATGATGTTATCTGGGCACGTGCTGTCAGGCAGTATGCGGCAATAAAAATAAATAGCCCAATATATCTGTATGTTCTCATATCGCTCAATGTTTAGTTCGGAATAACGGGAATTTCAAATTCGGGAATCCCGGCATTAGTAATGTTCTCTATTATTTCAGGTGTCAGAGGCTTCAAACCGAGCGCGTCCATATCGTTCCTGAATTCCTCCTTCATATCGTCTGTCAAGGCATAATATTTCGTACCGTAATCATCTATGGCCATTATTACGGTACGCAGGAATCCCATTTTGTCGAAATAGTCGAACAGGTTGTAGCCGCAAAGGCGCGAGGCTTTCCTTATGTAGTTGAAAATGAAAGGCACGCTGTTCTGGGTCCATTGCAGGTTGTCCGTCAGGTATCCCCGGGTAATCCAGCACGAAGAGGGGTAGCGGTTCTTGAATTCCGCATATTTCCCGTTCTTGTTGCCGTTATGTGCGCTGGCCAGCAGCTCGTATTTGTCCGCTCCGTCCTGCTTTTCAACGGTAGAGCCCCCGGCATTGTCGTTCTGGCGCAGGGCCTCATACAGGTCTTCCTGGAAGTCCCTGACGTAATCCTGGCTGCTGCTGTTTGAAAAATAGCAGTACAGCATAAAGAATGCCGCGGTGTTCTCTTCTACGTAAAGCTCGTTTGTAGAAACAGTCTTTTCCGTGTCGGAAAAATCTGGAATTCTCGACCCTGCGGCAAACTGTTCCCTTACGGCATCCTGAATGGCCGGACACCATGAAAACGCATCGATGTTTTTATACGCGAGGTTTCTCTCTGCGGCAACAGCTCCCGGGCCGTATTTCTTTTCTTCATATACGTAGTCTCCGCTACCGTCGGCAACCGATTCGTAATCTTCGCCGTTCTTTATGAAGTTCCCCCTGTTCTCCCCGACATACTGGTATGACATGCCGCCGTCCGAAGTGGTATTGCCGTTGAACAGGTGATTATAGGCCGCGTCCCAGTTGTTCTGTATCCTGCTTGCCTGACTGCCGGTGTACCCCATATGCAGCACGTTGTAGCAGGAGTTCATGTTGTTTGAACTCTCGCCGAGCCCGGCCCAGCAGAAGTACGGCTGCATCTGGTGCTGATGCCCCCATTCATGGCTCAATCCCCAAATCGCATCCGAGTCATGGTACATCAGCGTCTGGCAGTTCAGTACCCTCTCCTCCTGCGTATATTCAAAGGAGACGCCGTAATTCCCCTGGAACATGTAATAAGTATAGTTTACGTAAGCCATGGTCTTGTTCTGCGGTACGCGGTTGTACTTCTTGAACCCGAGCAGCCTGTGTTCCCAGCTTATCAGCGTATCCAGCAGGTTCATGTACTGGCGGTATCCGATGCTTGTACCGTCCGAAGCCTTGCAGTAGCTGTGGAGCCCTTTGGCCGTCCATATCGAATGAACGTGTTCGCCCACCAGGTCCATGCAGGTATTCGATGCGTTTGCACACAGTTCGTGCATCTCTTCGTTCGTTTTGTCTTTCGACAAGTACCCGTTCACCCTGCCGTAGACGAAATGCACCTTTACCGGCGAATACAGTTCGGGATTCCTGTCGGCATAATACGATATGTATGCAAGGGCATCGTAATCGCCGTCATACTCTATTACGTTTATCCCGTTGGTAAGTCCGTATGCCCTTTCGGCAGGGCCGTTGTTGTCGCCGTTGTACCAGGAAACCACTTTCAGAGCAAGCGGGACATCGGGGTTCGCCCCGGAAACCACAACAACATTCTTGCCCTTTGAAATATTTATACCCGTAACCCCTTGAAGCTGGTCGTAGAGTTTGCCCGGGGTGTTCCACTCCGCCGACAAGGTCTGCGGGGAGAGAATGCACGGGTAATCCGCCACCCTGTATTCGGTACTGTATGTGCCGTTGAACAGGTCCCGTGCAAGTTCTTTGGCGAGGGGGTCGGTCAATGCCTCGATATCTTCTTCTGTAACCCCTTCGGCCAGTTCGGAATAGACTTCGTTCCCGAATATTGAGAAATCGTCCGGGAAACTTGCGCTTTCATAAAATTCCATCTCGGCGCACGATGCAAAATTGCCCGCGCCCGACGATACTACGAACTTCACTTTGGCAACGGGGTCGGTAACTCCCGAAAAATCTATCTCCGTGTTTGTCGATACCATACCGAAGTCCTTTGTCAGCAGTTCGGTATATTCCTGACTCCCTGCAGTCTGATAATAGACCGCAACATGCCCGAAGTTCCCGTTCGTCTCAAACG
Source organism: uncultured Bacteroidales bacterium (assembly GCA_949297125.1). GTDB lineage: Bacteria > Bacteroidota > Bacteroidia > Bacteroidales > G3-4614 > Caccoplasma_A. The sequence goes on along the minus strand of CASFRS010000023.1, from coordinate 44,887 downwards.
TGCCGTTGCTCCTGAAATCCTTTCGCGGGACGTAAACCACTTTCTCCAGGACTTTGGGTTCGGCAAGGGTATATGCAAGTATGGCAGGCGAGTCGGACGAAACAGGATTGTTGTTGTACGCCGTATGGAACAGTGTTGAATAGTTGTTGTCCAGTGTCCTTGAGATATCCTCCCCTCCTTGGGCGGGCACACCCTCGTTCACGGCGGTAATACCGGTTATTTTTTTTGAATAGGACATTCCGGGCGACAGTTTCTGTTTAAACTCCATTTCGGCGCAGGAAGCGTAATATTCGATTCCCTCGATGAAACTGTAGCCTGTCTTGACGCGGAACTCTACCGAAACCACGTTGTCGAGTCCGTTCTCGCCGAAATATACCGATGTGGGTGTGCCCGACATGTTGAAGTCGTAATTGCCGAGCAGGCGATATTCCGTGTCGCCGTCAAGCTTGTAATAAATATCTACTTCGCCGAATTTCCCGTTTCCGCTGTTCGGGACATAATTCACAAGGTCTATATGTTGCGGCGTCTCGAAGTTGTATGTGAGTACGGCGGGCGAGGTCTCGGATATGCTAGTATCCCACCTGCTGTGGTAAATTGAAGAATAATCCGAGTCCTGCGTGTTTTCTATTCCCGCTCCGGGTTGTGCCTGGTTGGCGTTATAGGAAGTGGGGAAAATCCTTATCCAGTTAGGGACAGCCTCGTCCAGGGCGTTGTTGCCGGCTTGCACTACGGTTATATCGTTGCTGACGTTCGTCTTGCCGGTAAGGGTAACGGAAGCCGAGCGTTGCCCGGCATCCCTGTTTGCCTGGAAGTCCAGTTCTATGTAGTTTTTGCCGGTCTGAACCTGTAGCCACGGGTTGCTGCTGACAGCGGAAAACTGTTCGCCGTAAACCGGTATGCGGACAGGTCCGTCGTCATCCGACGTCAGAACGATGTTTTTTCCGGAAACCACAACCAGCGGGTTCCCTTTGGACGGCAAGGAATTTTGGGCGCAAATGGAAGTGGCGTATCCCAGCATCCCTATTCCTGCGACAAGAAGCAGTCTTGGGTATTTCATAAAGAAACAGCTTGAAGAATATATTGAAAAATAAGGTGAAATTCTTGAACCTTTAACATCTGCGAAGATAGCCAATATATGCGGTATGGCATCATTTTCAAGGCAAAAAAAACTGTATATTAAGCAAATAGTATATATGTAAACCTGCGATAAGGCAATATATGTTAATATTTTATACCGGAAATACGTCGTCTGCGGCAGGTGCGGTAACGGAGTAAATTGTTTACATTTGCAGTTATGCGGAGGCCCGACGGATAAACCAGGGCGGCTTTTCGACGTCCCGCGCTCCCGACAGTATGCCGAAAGGGCGGGTGTGCGGCGTGTGGGAGGCCTGTTCGGAATGCCGCGTAATGTAAAAAGACGACGAATATGAAACGGATAGTGATAATGGGGGCAACCTCCGGGATAGGGTACGAGACAGCCCGGGTATTCCTTGAAAAAGGGGATGTCGTAGGGATAGCCGGCCGGCGAGGAGAGAGACTGCTCCAGCTGGCAGGCGAGTATTCCGGAAAGTGTTTCGATGCGGTAATAGACGTAACGGACCCCGAAGCCCCAGCGCGGCTTGCAAAACTGATAAAGGCCATGGGCGGCATGGACGTATATCTTCACGTATCGGGGATAGGGGCGCAGAATCAGGCGTTGAATCCCGCTGTCGAACTCGATACGGCAGAAACGAACTGCGTAGGGTTTACGCGTATGGTAACGGCGGCGTACAACTATTTCGCTTCCGTCGGGGGCGGACATATAGCGGCCGTCAGCTCCATAGCCGGGACCAGGGGGTTGGGCGCCGCGCCTTCGTATTCGGCCACCAAACGTTATCAGAATATCTATATCGATGCTTTGTCGCAACTCTCCTCGATGCAGAAAACGAAAATACGCTTTACCGATATACGTCCCGGGTTTGTCGATACTCCGTTGCTCAGAAACGGGGCATACCCCATGCTGCTGGATGCCCGATATGTCGCGAACCGTATATACGGGGCGATAAAAACCGGTAAACGCAGGGTGATAGTTGAATGGAGGTATGCCCTGCTTGTAGCGATGTGGCGCATGATTCCCGAGTTTATATGGGAAAAGATTCCGGTAGGCCGGAAAAAGGCGAAGTGAATGCTTGCCCGGATACCCGAACCGGAGCTAAAGTCCCCCTGTCTGTATTTGTATGACATAAAGCGACAAGGAATAATGAAGAAGGTATTGATAGTGTCGGGACACCCCGACCTGGACGGCTCGTTTGCCAACAGGACCATACTGGAAGAAACGGGGAAGTTGTTGTCCGAAGCCGGGTTTGTCCGCCTGGACAAACTCTATCCCGATTTCCGGATTGACGTGAAGTCCTAACAGGAACGCCTGCTCCGTGCCGACGCCATTGTGCTGCAATATCCGCTGTTCTGGTACAGCGCACCGTCGCTGTTGCACCGCTGGATAGAGCAGACTTTCACGCACGGGTTTTCGCACGGCAGAACCGGGAACAGGCTAAAGGGAAAGCTGCTTTTGCTCTCCTTTACCTCCGGGGCGCCAGAGGTGTCGTACCGATATGGCGGCCCGCAACATTATCCTGTCGATGATTTCCTGCCACCCTACAAGCAGATGTCCAGCCTCTGCGGCTTGCAGTGGTGCGGCTATATATACAGCGGAGGATTGTCGTATGCCGTTCGCCATGATGAGGCGGAACCGGCGCGTATGCGAGAGAAAGCCGTTCGCCACGCGCACATGCTGGTAGAAAGATTGAGAAGCATGTGGTAGGCGCATTTTTTTGGACGTTGCAAAAAACGGCATGGCAACCTGACGAACAGATTGCCATGCCGGATGTATATGCCGGGATTCCATAAATATGGAAAGGGATTATATATCTCCCTTCTTATAGTCGTAATGGCGGTGGATATGCGAATTGCGTGTCCTTATCACCCCGCTCTTCTTCCTTCCGTTCCTCCCTTTGTGAATAAAGTAAATCCCCAATATTATAAACGGGATGCTCAGTAACTGCCCCATGTTGAGCCCGATCATCTCCTGCATTCCAACCTCGAAAGCCTCTTGCGGCAGTTTCAGGAACTCTATCAGGAAACGTGCGCCGAAAACCCATAACAGGAAAGTCCCGAAAAGCAGTCCCCTTTTATCGCCGGCATCCTTTCTCCAGTACATGAACATAAGCACGAAAAAGAGAACCAGGTAGGCGGAAGCCTCGTATATCTGGGTAGGGTGCGATATCATCGAGAATTTGGGCGGGAATCCCGCCTGCCATGCATGTATGTTCTCTATGAAAATGAATCCCCACGGCAGATTGGTGCTTACACCGTAAATTTCGTGGTTCATCAGATTGCCCGTCCTTATCATGGCGGCCACAAGCGCGGTAGGAATGACAAGGCGGTCAAGCACCCATAGCATGCCGCGGTGCGTAACCCTTTTCGTGTAGATGTATATGGCAATGATGATACCTATCGCCCCGCCGTGGCTGGCAAGGCCGCCTTCCCATACTTTCAGGATATCTGCCGGGTGGGCCGAGAAATAGTCCCATTCGTAAAACAGGCAGTGCCCGAGCCTCGCCCCTATGACCGTGGCTATGATTGTGTAGACAAAAAGCTTGTCGCACCAGTCATCCGGAGCCTTGTCGTGCTTGAAAATCCTGGCCTCTATATAGTACCCTATCAGAAATCCCAAAGCGAACAGCAGCCCGTACCACCTGACTTCAAAAGGTCCGACGGTAAAGGCCGTAGGGTCAGCAGTCCATATAACCGTATTCAGCATCTTATACAAGGTGTGAAATCCACTCGTCCCTGTCTCCCGGCAGCAGGTCTATAACCGGAACTTCCGGCATGGTATAGCAGCCGGGTTTCTGTCTGAACGAGGCCCTTGCCGTGCCTACGAGAATCTGGGCTGTCAGGGCAGGGTTGTTTATCTTCATGTTGAATTCAAAAAGCTGGTTCTGGGTCTTGCCCGAAACCCCTTTGCGTATCATCTGTACTCCGTGGCCCATATCCAGCAGGTTCTCTACCGAATCGACCCTGGTTACGTGAGTCTCGTCGTTTGCGAAGTACGGGTCGCTCTTGATGTTCTTTGCAACGGTGTCGAAGTCGTAACCTTCGGCAACCTCTATGTAAACCATGCGGCGATGGATTCCCGTACCGAGGGGTATGGTCATCGAAAGGGCGGCCTTGACCCCTTCTATGCTTTTAACGGCAACGGTATGCCCCATGCTCATGCCCGGGCCGAAGTTGGTGTATGTGATTCCTTTGGGCGCGGCAGCCTCCATAAGGGTACGTACAACCGAGTCGCTTCCCGGATCCCAGCCTGCCGAGATTATGGCGACAGTGCCGTTTTTTTCGGCAATGGCGCCCAGGCGTTTGCGCAAACCGGCAATCTCGGTATGTATGTCAAAACTGTCCACTGTGTTGATGCCTTTGGCCAGAATCTTTTCGGCATACTCTTCCACTTTGCGGGTAGGGGTGGCAAGTACGGCAACATCTACCCTTTCAAGTTCGTCTATGTCCCCCACTACCGGGTATTTGCTTATTTCTGCGGGAACGACACTTGCATTGCGGCGAACAATGCCGGCAATTTCAAAATCGGGAGCGGCCTCGAGGGCTTCCACAACATATCTCCCTATATTTCCGTATCCGACTACGGCAACTCTTTTCTTGTCCATATGCTTAAAAATAATAAGTTTAAAATTGATGGCTTGCAAAAATAATACATTAATGTAAAAAGGCGAAACCCCGGTATTTACTTTTTGTTAAGCCGATACCCATTTCCTCCCTTCCTCGGGCGACAGGCCACGCTCGGCAAGGTATGCCTTCAGTTGCTCTTCTCCTGCTTTTACAACAAAATAGCGCGCCTCCGGGTTTGCTATTATAAGCCCTGCAACCGATGATGACGGCGACATCGCGCCGTTCTCGGTAATGCTTATCCCCGTCTTCTCGAAATCGACAATCCGGGCCAACTCGAATATCAGCGACTGGTCTGGCAGCGACGGATACCCTACGGCAGGCCTTATCCCTGTAATATCGTCATGCAGCATGGCGGCCGGGTCGGGCTGCTCGTCGGGGGCGAATCCCCATATGTCGTGCCTTACCCTGTAATGCAGCAGGGCCGCTCCCGCTTCGGCCAGGCGGTCCGACAACGACTGCAGCAGCAACGAGCGGTAATCGTCGCCGTCGTGTTTCAGCCGTTCTATGCGCGAGGCTATTCCGTCTCCCGAAGTAACGGCAAAAACTCCTATATAGTCCTCTATGCCAGAAGTCTCTGGGGCAATGAAATCGGCCAGCGAAAAATATACCGCATCAGCATCCTGTTTCAATTCCTGTTGCCTCAGCGTGGGTATTCTTGTTTTTCCGTTGCCCGTAAAAATATCTATGCGGTTGCCGGCCGAACAGGCCCGGTTTATGACCACACAGGCGCTTATGCGGCATTCGGCATCGGTTGAAATCTCTTTCAGCATATCCGCCGCATCGGTGTAAAGCCGCATTGCCTCTTCCGCCCTTTCCCTCTCTTCCTGCGGGAATCGGGCAAGCCATGCGGTACGGCATCTTCCGCATCCTCCGGCATGTGCAACCGAAGCATACTTGCCGCCCAATTTCCATAACGAAAAGAACGGAATCCAGTTTATGTAATCCACGAGCTCGCCTACGCCGAACGAAATATACGACGGGACACCTGTCCGTGCAGGCTTTGTCGGACGGTAACTGCTCCAGTCCATTACAAACTTCTTCTTCTCGGCCTCCTCCAGAGGGACAGTAACCCTCTCCGGCCTCCCTTCGCGCAACCGCTTCTGACGCTCCTTCGTTTCCTTGACGAACTCATCCCTCAAGGTCGGGTTCAGCAGTTTAGCTGCTATTAGAGGGTCTTGCGAGGCATCCTTTGCATATATCACTGCCCCGCTGTACAGCGGGGCTATCTTTACAGCAGTATGCAGCTCCGATGTAGTTGCACCGCCTATGATCAGGGGGATTTTCAACCCCCGCCGTTCCATTTCCGAGGCTATCCGGCACATCTCCTCCAGCGACGGGGTGATCAATCCGCTCAGGCCGATTATATCCGCCCCCGTCTCTACGGCCGTGTCTATAATCCTGTCTGCCGGGACCATGACCCCGAGGTCTATGACTTCGTAGTTGTTGCAGGCGAGAATTACCGAGACGATATTTTTCCCTATATCATGCACGTCTCCCTTTACGGTGGCTACAACGATTTTCCCGGCCGATGCCCCCGTGGCGGCATCTCCTTTTTCCTTTTCTATAAGCGGCTGCAGGATCTCTACGGCCTGTTTCATTACGCGCGCGCTCTTTACAACCTGCGGCAGGAACATCTTCCCTTCGCCGAAAAGCCGTCCTACGGTCCCCATTCCCGCCATAAGAGGTTTTTCTATAACGGCCACCGCACTGCCGTATTTCCTTACCCCCTCCATTATGTCGTCGTTAAGGTTGTCGGCCACCCCTTTTACAAGGGCGTGCACAAGTCGTTCCTCCACACTCCTGTCTGCCGGCGCATCGTTGTGCAGGTTCTCTTTTCCGCCTGCCATAGACCCGTTTATACGGGATGCAACGGCTATAAGCCGCTCAGTGGCATCATCCCTTCTGTCGAAGATGACGTCTTCGACGGCTTCCCGTACATCATCCGGAATGTCGTTGTACGTCAGAGTCGAGGCGGGATTCACTATTCCCATGTCCATCCCCTCCTTTATGGCATGGAAAAGGAATACGGCATGCATCGCTTCGCGGATATAGTTGTTCCCCCTGAAAGAAAAAGAGAGGTTGCTTATGCCTCCGCTCACCTTAGCCCCTTTCAGGTTCTCCTTAATCCATTTCACTGCACGGATAAAATCCGCAGCGTATTTGCGGTGGCTGTCGATACCCGTGGCGACGGCCAGCACATTGGGGTCGAATATTATGTCTTCGGGCGGGACTCCGGCTTTTTCCGTCAGCAGTGCGTATGCCCTTTTGCATACCGCGGTTTTCCTTTCAAAAGTATCGGCCTGGCCCTCTTCGTCGAAAGCCATAACCACCATGGCTGCCCCGAGCCTCTTTATGCGGGCGGCATGTTCAAGGAAGGCGGTCTCTCCCTCTTTCAGGCTTATAGAATTTACTATGGATTTCCCCTGCAGACACTTAAGGCCGGCTTCTATGACGTCCCATTTCGACGAATCGACCATTACGGGTACGCGGCATATATCCGGGTCGGACGATATGAGGTTCAGGAAATTCACCATTTCGGCGCGGGCGTCCAGCATCCCGTCGTCCATGTTCACGTCTATGACCTGCGCTCCATCCTCCACCTGTTTGCGGGCAATCCGCAAGGCTTCGTCGTAGTTCTTTTCGTTTATGAGTCTCAGGAATTTTCTCGAACCGGCCACATTGCACCGTTCGCCTACATTTATGAAATTGCTGGAGCGGTTTACGGCGAGCGGTTCCAGGCCCGAAAGGACAAGCCCTTTGTGTCCTGCCGCCGGGACGTGCGGTTTTGCACCGGCTGCCGCACGGGCAATCAGGGCTATATGTCCGGGCGTAGTCCCGCAGCACCCCCCTATGATATTGACCAACCGCTCCTCCAGATACGGGCGTATGTCTGCCAGCATGGTTTCGGGCGTTTCATCATATTCGCCGAAGCGGTTCGGAAGCCCGGCGTTGGGATGAACCGACACGAAACATCCGGATTTTTCCGACACTTCCCTTAGGAACGGCAGGATCTCCCTTGCCCCGAAAGAGCAGTTTATCCCTATCGAAAGGAGTTCGGCATGCGCCACAGAGGCAAGGAATGCATCTATCGTCTGTCCCGACAAAGTCCTCCCGCCGCGGTCGGCAACCGTAAGCGACAGCATTATCGGCAACCGTTTCCCGCATGAGGCGAAAACCTCTTCTGCAGCATCCAGGGCGCATTTTGCGTTAAGAGTGTCGAATACCGTTTCCATAAGCAGCAGGTCCACGCCCCCCTCCGTCAATGCCGCAATCTGTTGGCGGTATGCCTCGAACAGCCCGTCGTACGATATGCTTCTTGCTGCAGGGTTTTCCACATCGGGCGATATAGAACAGCTTTTATTGGTGGGGCCGATGCTGCCAGCCACGTATCGGGGCTTGTCAGCAGAGGAGAACCGGTCGGCAGCCTCCGCCGCAATTTCCGCGGCTCTCCTGTTTATTTCCGTAACATGGTTCTCGACGCCGTAATCGGCCATGCATACCGATGTGGCATTGAACGTGTCGGTCTCTATTATATCGGCGCCGGCTTCGAGGTATGCCGTGTGGATGTCATATATTATGTCGGGGTTGGTAAGAACGAGAATATCGTTGTTCCCTTTCATCTCAAGTCCGTGGCTGGCAAACAGCGAACCTCTGAAATCCGCCTCGTTCAGACGCCGCTGCTGAATCATAGTTCCCATGGCGCCGTCAAGTACCAGAACCCTGTTTTTTAGAAGTTCTCTTATATCCGGTTTACTTTTAGACATCCCTATATATTTTATTTGACAACTTTATCAGGATTTTTGGCTATGTAGTCTTTCCAGCTTCCGCATTTCGACGCCGTTATCGGGGACGTCAACTGGTAAAAGTGGCAAAGAGCCGCTCCTACCGCATCGGTAGCGTCCAGTTGCGGCGCCATATCTTCATCAGGAATCTTAAGGATACGCTTAATCATCTCCGCCACCTGTTCTTTCGATGCTCCGCCGTTACCCGTAACGGCCAGTTTTATTTTCAGAGGGGCGTATTCCGTTATGGGTATCCCGAAATGGATGGCTGCCGCCATTGCGACACCCTGGGCCCGGCCGAGTTTGAGCATCGACTGTACGTTTTTTCCGAAAAACGGCGATTCGATAGCCATGCACGAAGGGGAGTACTGCGCTATAAGGCCCGAGACCCTTTCGTAAATGCGGTTCAGACGGACGTAGTGGTTCTCGAACCGGTTCAGTTTCATCGTCCCCATGGCCACAAGCGACACCTTCTTGCCGTCTGTCTCAAGCAGACCGTATCCCATAACGTTGGTTCCGGGGTCTATGCCAATAATCCTGTCTCTCTTTTTTTCCATATGTTGCACCAGGCGAAAATTTCCGATAAGTCTGCAACAGATGCACAAAAGTAAAAAAAAATAGTCTCCTATTCATGCTATTGTAAAAAATACTGTTATCTTTGTCCCCCGGAAAGGCGAAAGCAGGAAAAGGGGTATTAGCTCATCTGGCTAGAGCGCGACACTGGCAGTGTCGAGGTGAGCGGTTCGAGTCCGCTATACTCCACCCGTAACAGCACAGACATAAAGTCGTGGCATAAAGTATAAATTCCATTATTCCGCATTTTAATATACTGTGGAGTAATGGAATTTGTAATGTGTTTTTCATGACTTCAAAAGAGAGTCGGGTTCGTGAGATTCCGGCTCTTGTCGTATAGCGGCGTCTGCCGCCGGCGGAAAAGGCGTGGGTAAGGGTGGCCGTGGCGTCCGGCGCAACCGTCCGGTTCTTGCCGTATCGTATAAAATAACTACATTTATGCCGTCAAATAGAGAAAAACGCAGATGATAGAATACATTAACGGGAAAATTACCGAACTGACCCCTGCAATGGCCGTAACAGAATGCAACGGCATAGGGTATCAGGTGAACATATCGCTGACCACATACAGCTCTCTTGCCGTAGGGAAAGAGGCGAGGCTCTACATATACGAGGCCATACGCGAGGATGCCCACCTGCTGTACGGTTTCAAGGATACGCGCGAGCGCGAAATATTCCTGTTGCTGATATCCGTTTCGGGCGTCGGCCCCAATACGGCAAGGGTAATACTCTCGTCCTTCACGGCGGCTGAAATGGAGCAGGTAATCGCATCGGCCAACGTTTCGGTGCTCAAATCGGTGAAGGGGATAGGCGCGAAAACGGCCGAACGCATAATTGTTGACCTCAAGGATAAAATAAAACAGGACACTTCTCCGTTTATAGTAGGAATGCAATCCGGGCGGGAGGAACAAGAAGAGGCAGTGGCGGCGCTCGCCATGTTGGGTTACCCGCAGCCTGCAGCACGAAAAGTGGTTCAGGCCATACAGAAAGAGAGGCCGGCGGCAAAGGTGGAAGAGATAATAAAGGCCGCGCTCAAGATGCTCTGAAAGAGCGAAGCAGGAAAACCCCTCTCCCTGCTGCCTGCCAAAGCCGGAGAGTTGCGGTTTTCAAATGGAAAGAGCCAGGATATTACTCATATATATAATTGTCATAACGGTCGGCGGAATATTACCATATTCCGCTTTTGCCGCATATATCGCCCCCCAGGATGCCGAAAGGGTAATATCCACCGATACCATATCCGTACGCAACACATCCTCCGCGCGCCAGCCCAGGCACGAAAAACCGAGATACTCGGTAAAGAAGACGACGATTGAAAGTTACGACGACCTCGACCCTGTAACCCCCGCAGACCTCGAGACCCCCGAAAATGTAAAGTCGGTAGTGGAATACGACACCAAGACAGGGTGTTACGTAATCCGCACCCAGGTTTCCGGCATGGAGATAACCACACCGTTCATGCTTACGCCAAAGGAGTACAGCGATTATTCGCTGCGCAAGTCGATGCAGGCGTATTATCACGAAAAGAACAATGAGAACGTAGGGGAGGGGAAAAAGAAGTTCGACATATTCGACATGCAGTTCAACCTCGGGCCTCTCGACAAGGTGTTCGGCCCTGGCGGAGTGAGGATAACAACGCAGGGAACGGCCGAACTGGTGCTCTCCATAAAGACCAACAAGACCGACAACCCCGCGCTGTCGGCCGAAGCACGCAAAAAGACGTACTTCGACTTCGATGAAAAGATACAGGCCAACATAACAGCATCGGTAGGCGACAAATTGAACTTCGCGATGAATTACAATACCGATGCCACGTTCGACTTTGATTCCCAGAAGCTAAACCTAAAGTACGAAGGCGAAGAAGACCAGATAATAAAAAGCATAGAGGCCGGAAACGTCAGCATGACCACTAACTCTTCCCTTATACAGGGGGGGACGTCCCTGTTCGGTATAAAAACGGAGTTGCAGTTCGGCAAACTTACCGTAACGGCCCTTGTATCGCAGCAGGAGTCGCAGTCGTCCACCGTAAACTCTAAAAACGGGGTGCAGCTGACCGAATACGCCATTACGGCCGACAACTACGATGACAACCGCCACTTCTTCGTGGGGCACAATTTCCGCGACAACTACGAAACCAGTATAGCCAAGCTCCCGTACATATCCTCCGGTATAACCATAAACAGGATAGAAGTCTGGGTTACCAACAAGCGCGGCACATACGACAATGCCCGCAACATAGTGGCATTCGCCGACCTCGGCGAAGAGAAACAGGAGCATATCTCCAACCCCCACTGGCAGGCCAACGCTGCCTATACCGTACCGGCAAACGATGCCAACACCCTGTATCGCGAGATACTCAACAATTATCCGGATGCACGCGACATAAGCCTCGTTTCGCAGGCTCTCGCACCGCTTGAGGCCTACGGCATCACCGGCGGGCAGGATTATGTAAAACTGGAGAGTGCGCGCAAGCTTACCGAAAGCGAATATACAATAAACCGGCAGCTCGGGTACATATCGCTCAACCAGCGCCTCAATTCCGACGAGGTCCTTGCCGTCGCATACGAGTATACCAAGAACGGAAACGTCTATCAGGTTGGAGAGTTTTCCACCGATGTTACCGATGCAGCCTCTTCCCTTTACGTAAAGATGCTTAAGTCCACCACCATAACCACCAACAGGCCTATATGGGACCTGATGATGAAGAACGTCTACTCGCTCGACGCCTATCAGGTGCAGAAAGAGAAGTTCAAGATGCAGGTATATTTCCGCAACGATACGGCCGGGACGTCCGTAACCTACATGTCGATAGGGAATATCGTGGGCAAGCAGCTGTTGTCCGTAATGAACCTCGACCGTCTGGACAGCAACAACGAAGCCAACCCCGACGGCGTGTTCGACTTTGTAGAAGGGTATACCGTAAGTACGGCGCGCGGCAAGATAATATTCCCGGTGCTGGAGCCGTTCGGTTCGTTTTTGAAAAAGGCGATAGGGGAGAATGTCCCGGATGTGGACAAATACATATACCAGGAACTCTACGACTCCACTAAAACCGTAGCGGCGCAGTACACCGACAAGAACAAGTTCTCGCTGCAAGGCGAGTACAAGGCCTCGTCCGGTTCCACAATCCAGCTCAACGCCCAGAACGTGGCGAGAGGTTCGGTAAAGGTAACCGCCGGCGGCGTAACTCTTGTCGAGAACGTCGATTATACAGTCGATTACACAATGGGGACCGTAACCATAATAAACCAGAGTTACGTCGATTCGGGAACCGCAATACAAGTGTCGCTCGAAAGCCAGGAGCTCTTCAATATGCAGAGGAAAACACTGGTGGGGCTCGACCTTAACTACGCCATAACCAAGGATTTCAGGATAGGTGCAACCATAATGCATATGGGCGAGAAGCCCCTTACCGACAAGCTTACAGTGGGCAATGAGGTGATAAACAATACTATATGGGGTATAAATACGTCGTATACGACCGAATTCCAATGGCTGACCAATCTCCTTAACCGAATCCCCACGGTAAACGCCACCGCGCCGTCAAAACTCACTTTCAATGCCGAATTCGCCCAACTGATACCGAGCACCAAAAAGTCGGAAGCAATGTCGTATATCGATGACTTTGAATATTCGCAGTCGCAGATAGATATCCGTCTGCCGTATTCATGGACAATCTGTTCAACCCCGGCGATGTTCCCCGAATCATCGCTGACCAACGATATAAATTACGGCAAAAACAGGGCGCTGTTCAACTGGTACTATATCGACCGCATCTTTACCGACCGCAACTCTTCCCTTACCCCGGCGCATTTGAAGAACGACCTTGAGCAGCTCTCCAACCACTACGTCCGCGAAGTCCAGTCTACAGAGGTTTTCCCCAACAGGGAACTGAGTTACGGCGAGACATCGCTGTTGCAGGTACTCAACCTGTCGTTTTACCCTACCGAGCGCGGGCCGTATGCCCTTGACGGGACAAACGTCAATCCCGACGGAACGTTGCAGAACCCCGAGCAACGCTGGGGCGGCATGATGCGTAAGATGGACAATACCGATTTTGAAACGGCCAACATAGAGTATCTCCAGTTCTGGATGCTCGACCCGTTCATCTACGACAAGGACAACGGCGGGTATCTCTATTTCAATTTCGGGGAAATATCGGAAGACATACTCAAGGACGGCAAGAAATCGTTTGAGAACGGGCTTCCGATAGACGGCGACCAGTCGCAGGTCTCCACCACGGTTTGGGGAAAGGTGTCGCGGCAGCAGTCCCTTACCTATGCCTTCGACAATGCTTCCGGTTCACGCGCGCTGCAGGACGTGGGGCTCAACGGCCTCTCGTCCGAAGAGGAAAAGACGTTCGGCGCATATGCCGCATATCTCGAGCAGTTGAGAGCGGTGCTGTCGCCCGAAACGCTGAACCGGTACCAGTTGGACCAGTTCTCCCCCCTGAACAACCCGGGCGGCGACAAGTACGGCTATTTCAGAAGCATAGAGTACGACGACAATCAGGCCTCCATACTGGAGCGATACAAAAGGTACAACGGGACCGAAGGGAACTCGATGCCCTCAGAGGAGGTCTCCGACCCGTATTATCAAGCCTCTAAAAGCGTCCCCGACGTAGAGGACATAAACCAGGACAATACCCTCGACGAGTACGAACGTTATTACCAGTACGGGGTGAAGATAACGCCCGAAGACTTGCAGGTTGGGCGCAACTATATAACAGCCGAGCAGGAGAGTACCGTAACCCTCCGCAACGGTCAGACGGCCACGGTAAAATGGTATCAGTTCAAGATACCTTTGAAAGAGGATATCGGCGACGGCAGCCATATGCCGCGCGAGACGTTCGGTTCCATACAGGATTTCAAGACAATCCGTTTTGCCCGAGTCTTCATGACGGGGTTCAAGAAAGAGATACACCTGCGTTTTGCCTCCATGGAACTGGTCCGCGGCGACTGGCGCAGCTATACCCTCAGGCTGCACAACGACGACAAGGGCGGGGGGACGACACTCCCGGCCGAAGGCGATCTGGACGTTTCGGTGGTGAACATCGAGGAGAATGCCGGGCAAGAGCCGGTAAACTATGTGTTGCCGCCCGGCGTTACCCGGCTGGTATCGTCCGACCAGTCGCAGATAACCCAGCTCAACGAGCAGGCGATATCGATGAAGGTAACGGGCCTCCCGTCGAAAAACGCCCGGGCCATATATAAGAACTCCGGGCTCGATGTACGCAATTATGAACGTCTGCAGATGTTCGTCCATGCAGAAAAGCTGATAAACGACGATACGAACCTGCGGAACGGCGAGGTGGCCGCATTTGTCCGCATAGGGTCCGACGCGCGGTCGAACTACTACGAATATGAGGTGCCGCTGAACCTGACGCCGGCCGGCCGCTACAATACATACAATGAAAACGACCAGGAGGCGGTGTGGCCTACGGAAAACATGCTGGACTTCCCGCTGTCGCTCCTTACCGATGTCAAGAAAGCCCGCAATGCGGCAAGGTCGCGCGGCGAGAACGGGGTCTCGTATACCGAGCCATATTATATGTATGACCCCGACAATCCCCGCAATAAGGTTACGGTGGTGGGCAACCCGTCGTTGTCCAATATGGCGACCGTAATGATAGGTGTCAGAAACAATTCCGCAACCGAAAAGGACATAGTGGTATGGGTAAACGAGTTGCGCCTTTCGGGGTTCAATCAGGACGGAGGTTGGGGCGTGAAGGCCGATATCAATCTGAACATTTCCGACATAGGGACGATAGCCGGGGGAACCCATATTGAAACCGCCGGATTCGGTGCGGTCGACCAGACGCTCAACAACAGGCGCATGGAAGACTACTACCAGTACAATTTCTCGTTCCTGATAGATGCCGGCCGCTTCCTCCCCGAAAAGTGGAAACTTACCTCGCCGCTGTATTACTCCTATTACGAAGAGCGCAACATGCCGAAATACAACCCGCTCGACGAAGATATCCTCATGCGCGATGCGCTGGAGACGGCGGCGACGGCGCATGAGCGCGATTCCATAAAAAACCTGGCGTTGGACCGTTCGCGTACGCGAAGTTTCAGCCTGTCGGGATTCAAGTTCGATATCAAGAGCAAGAACCCCATGCCGTGGGACCCTGCAAACTTTACGGCAAGCTATTCGTCCAACAAGCAGGACAACCAGTCGCCGACAACCGAGTACGAAAACTCGCGCGACCGCCGTTTCAACCTTGCCTACATGTATACCCCGTATATAAAGCCGTGGCGGCCGTTCGGAAAGATGAAAAGCACGTCCAAACACCTGGCCCCGTTCAAGGAGATGAGCGTAAATTACGCCCCGAGTTCAATCTCCTTCAGCACCAACATATCGCGGTACTATCACGAACAGCAGGAGCGGAATCTTGAAAACGACGCATATTCGCGCATTCCGGTTTCGGTAAATAAGAATTTCTACTGGGACAGGCAGTTCTCCATACAGTGGAACCCTATCCGATGCACGACCCTTTCCCTCTCCACCATGACGAACGCACAGGTGGAGGAACCCACCGGAGTGGTGAACAAGCGCCTCTACCCCGATGAATTCCGCGACTGGAAAGAGACCGTAATGAAAAGCATATGGGAGTTGGGAACACCGTGGAAGTACACGCAAAGCTTCAACGCAACGCTCGATGTACCCCTTTCCCGTTCCCCGATAATGGACTGGGTGAATATACAGGGAACCTACTCGTCGAATTACCAGTGGGACAGAGGTGCGTATATCGACGAGGAGACCCGGGTGGGAAATACCATCAACAACCAGGCGCAGCTCGGCATAAACGGTAAGTTCAATTTCGAGACCCTCTATAACAAGTCGAAATACCTGAAAGCCGTAAACCGCAAATTTTCAGGTTCAGCCCGCAGCAGCCGCAGGCGGACGCCGGCGCGTACATCTTCAAGTACCCGGAAGCTGCAGGACAACAACAAGATAGAAAAGAAAATAACGCTCAGCAAAGATTCCGCAACGGTAGTAGAGCACAATCTCGATACGCGCAAGCTCCGTGTTGCCGGGCGTACGGCCGACGGGAGGCTTTACCAGATAAAGTACAAGGCGATAAACAAGAATGCCATACGCATAAGCAACCTCGATTCGGTAGAGATAACGCTCAATATTGTCCGTACCAATCCCGTTCAGGCCAACAAGGAAGACAGCAAACTGTACAAGACCGGCGAATACCTGGCACGCTTTGCAATGATGCTCCGCAACCTTAACGTACAGTACAAGTATACATCGTCCATGACGCTGCCGTCGTTTACATCCGATGTGGCCGACATCCTCGGGCAGAATACCGCAACCAGTTCCCTGTCGCCGGGGCTTGATTTCGCATTCGGCATGCCCGGGAACCGTTACCTCGACAAGGCCATAAACAACGGGTGGGTCATAACGAACGACTCTTCTCTGGTATCGCCGGCGGTAATGGCTACATCGCGCAACCTGATGATAGATGCGCTCGTAGAACCGATAAAAGGGTTTAAGATAACGCTCACGGCAACCTATTCAAAATCGGACAACAGTCAGGTGCAGTTCATGTTCGACGGGCGTCCCACAACACGTGGAGGCTCGTTCTCCATGACTACCGTAGGGCTCTCTACGGCATTGCGCAAGATAAATGCGGGCAGCGGTTACCAGTCCGATGCTTTCGACAAGTTCCTCCAGTACCGCGACAAGATTGCCGCGCGTATGGAATCGGCCTACCGCGGCGTGCGCTACCCTTCGGCGCAGTATATAAACCAGCTCAGTCTGGCCGGACACCTCTATGACCCCAGCATCGGAGGCGTAAACAAAAGTTCCGGCGATGTCATGATACCCGCCTTTATTGCGGCATATACCGGCAAAAGTGCCGACAAGGTGGAACTTTCGGCTTTCCCCAGCCTTAAGAGCATGTTGCCCAACTGGCGCGTAACGTACGACGGGTTAGGAAAACTGACACGCATGAAAAAAGTATTCAAGAGTTTTACCCTGTCGCATGCCTATACCTGCGTGTACAGCGTAGGGGCATACTCGTCGTATCTGAACTGGACTGATGCCGGCAACGGGTACGGGTTCGTAAAGGACGAGCAGACCGGCAATCCCGTGCCGTCGTCGCCCTACGATATAGGCTCGGTAGTCATAACCGAAAGCTTTGCGCCGCTAATAGGGGTAGACATGACGCTGAAAAGCGGCGTTACGCTGCGTACATCGTACAAGGACAGCCGTACGGTAACCCTCAGCCCGTCGGCAGGGCAGATAGTGGAATCGTATTCCCGCGAACTTACGGTAGGGGCGGGGTATACGTTCGTGAATCTGAGTATTGGCCGCGGCGGCTCGTCCGCTCCCGGAGGGTTCAGCAGCGATTTAAGGTTGCAGGCCGATTTTTCATACAGGACATCTACCGCTCTTATCCGTAAAATAGAAGCCAACTTCACTCAGGCTACGTCGGGAACAAAATTGTGGTCCCTGAAAGTCTCCGCAAACTACGCGGTAAGCCAGATGATAACGCTTAAGGCGTTTTACGAGCATCAGGTAAACACCCCGCTGATCTCCTCCACATCTTATCCCGTTACCGATATAAGCTACGGCATAGCCGTACAACTGAACCTTACGCGTCGCCAGCAATAGCATCCTGCTGTTAATGATGCCCGTTCCCATGCCTTATGGATACGTGCGCATTACAGACCGGTTGTGTAAATACCGGCGTATACGGACGTGGTTGCACCTGGTGGAATATATGCGTGAAGGAGTATCGTGAAAATGGGAAACTGCAGGAAAAAAGTTGTTCTCTTAGCAAGAGAAACACATATGTGCCGCAAAGATACATAATATATTAATAATGACAAATTATTAAAAAAGCGGAACTCCTGATAATCCTGCAAACGTGGGGCATACCGTTAAGCCTTTCTCTTGTCGCTCCTATATATTATGTTGTTTCTCAACAGTAAATGCATCTTGTGTTTCTCTTGCTAAGAGATACATGTTTTTTATAAGTCTAATTTAATACTATATTCTGTGAAGATGAAAGCAAGATGTTTTTTATCTATTGCGTTTACCGTCTCTGTTCTTGCGGCAACATCGTGTTCAACATCCAAAAAAACAGCCTCCGACGTAAAGCAGGGCGTTTCGACGGAAAGAAACCTTGAAGGAGAAAAAGTACAGGTGGAAACATTGAAAATGTCTGGGATAGAAATGACGCAGACACTGAATGAAGACGGTACCGGAATGGTAGAAATCCCTTACAAGTGGTATGCCGGAATAGGTAAGGCCGACAACAAGCAGGTTGCGATAGAACTGGCGCAGCGCGAGGCGTATGCGACAATATCCCGGATGCTCAGCAATGCGGTACTGGACAAGGCGAATAGGGGGAACGTGGTGCCGAACGGGAAAGTCCAGCAGGCCTTGAACACGTACTGGGAACAGGTCAGCACCTCGTTGCAGAAAGGATGCGAGCCTTTCGGAAATGTTACGGTAGAATACAGCAAGGCGACCGGTATGTATAACGTTACCGCAAAGGTCGGGATAAGGGGCGACAGGTTCAATGAAATGATTAACAGTGCCGGGAACTATAAGCCCGATAATTTGGCCGGCGAAGACCTGGAGCAGTTTATAGAAATCAACAAATCCATAATGGAGGCGGCAAAGGGCAATTAATGCCGGCGCGTTATGAGGAGACTGGGACAGATATTCCTGTATGCATGCATAAACCTGCTTGCGGCTCCGGCACAGCAGCAATACCCTGCCGAGTGGGGCAAATACGTAACGGAAGGGTATCTGTATGACGTGCAGGCCGGCTATAATGCCGAAGGCAAGTCCGAGGCCCGTTTTAAAGAGTATCTGGCAGGAGTCGCCAGGACTAACCTTGCAAGGCAGATAGAGGTAAGGGTGGAAGACGTGGCAAAAACGGACAAGTTCTCTTCCGACGGACGTACATCCATACAATACGCAGCAAGTACGAGATTTTCTACCGATGTGGAATTGAAGCTTGTCAGGATGCAGACCTTTTACGACGCGCATACCGGGCAGGGAGCCGCAATAGCATATATAGACAAGGAGGAGGCGCGGAATTATTACGAAAATGAAATACTTCTGTTGTGTAGGAGATTTGAAAGCGCAATGCAGTTGGCCGACAGCTATGTTTCCGAAGGCCATAAACCCGAAGCGCGCAGCGAGTTGGAGAGCGTAGCCCCCGATATGGCGGCAGCCGACGATTGTCTCTTGTGGCTGAATATCCTCGGAATGCAGCGGAATGCCCTTATATCGTTGCAAAATTACGTAACGGATAAAAAACAGGCATTGAAGAACGCCATTACCGGTCTGACGCATGGCATAACGGTATACCTTGCATGTACTTCGGATATTTTCGGCAGCAGTTACACCGCCCTGCAAGATAAGGTTAAAGGTGTTTTGTCGGAGAGCGGATGCAGTTTTGCCGCCTCTCCCGATTCGGCCGATTACGTCGTAACGCTAAGGTGCAGTTCCAGAAAATATAATGCCGTTCCGTTCGGAAAGGGGTATTCTTATGTCTCGTATGCCGATGCAAGCATATCTATAGAAAATACAATAGCATCGCGGCGCATATATGAGAATGCCGTATCGGCTAAAGGAGTCCATATGGCAGGTTATGCAGAAGCGGCCAGGGTCGCATACGATAAGATTGCACGGCTGCTCGGGGAGGAAATATTGAAGAACATGGAGAGATGAAAAACTTTTACGGCATATTGCCTGCTGCAGCGTATGTTTATCGGTAAGGTAAAGATGCCGGACGCCTGTTGCCTGTTTCCGGTATACGGCTGTTGGTAAACGTTTTGGGGAAATTCCTTTTGTCTTCAGGAGTCAGGCCTGTATGGCGGTAAAAACATGTATGAGAATTTATGGAGTAACAAGTTGTGTCGGACAATTATATTTAAAAATGAAAAAGAATCTTCTCCTTCTGGCGGCAATATTTGCCGTGCTCGACATGGCGGCGCAGGATAAAATCAGGGTCGCTGTTTTCGAGCCGGCGGCAGGCAACGGCGAGATAGATGCAGGAACTAAAATCGCAATCCGCGAAATAATAGGTTCTGTAATAATCAATACCGGCGGATACGCATTGGTGGAACGCTCGATGCTGGAGTATGTAATGCGGGAACAGGCATTTGCCAATTCCGGTATTGTGGACGATACGCAGGCAACGGAAATAGGCGAGCTGGCCGGGGCGGACAAGGTTGTAGTCTCTATCGTAACTAAAGTCGGCAGCGAATTGATGTTCTCTGTAAAATTGCTTGACGTAAGAACTGCTGCCGTAGAGAAGCAGCAGGTAAGGTTCGTTCTGCCCGGCGCGTTGATAGGCACTGTCGAACCGGTAGCGTACGGAATGTTCTCTGATTCCCGGAAAAGTCCGCCGACAGCCGTGCCTTTTGCGAAAGCCCCGCCGGGTAAAGGAGATGACCCTAAAACGGGAGAGGTGCTGGACGGAGAGAAGGTTTGGTCGTTCGTTGAAAGGAAGCCTCAATTTCCGGGAGGAGATGCTGCGCTTATGAAATACCTCGCGGAAAATATCCAGTATCCTAAGGATGCTATGGAAAATGGCATACAAGGACGCGTGGTGATAGGTTTCGTGGTGTCGAAAGACGGTTGGGTCCGAAACGTGAAGGTCCTGACCGGTATTTACCCGTCGTTGAACGCCGAGGCAATCAGGGTTGTAAGGTCGTTGCCGCGTTTTATACCAGGCGAACAGAATGGCATTGCCGTAAATGTTTCATATGCTGTGCCTGTTTCTTTTATATTGAGGTGATTGTATGCCATTGGATGCCTGACATGGCTTTTGTAGTAGGTTTGTCTTAAAATGTTGTAAATAAGGTTTATGAAAAAGTGTCTTGTTCTATTGATGTCAATATTTGCCGTGTTCGGTATGGCGGCGCAGGATAAAATCAGGGTTGCGGTTTTCGACCCGGTATCGGGGGGTAACGGTATAGATGCCGGTACGGTTATTGCAATCCGTGAAATAATCGGTTCGACAATTGTAAATACGGGTGAATACAGCCTGGTTGAACGGTCGATGCTCGAGAGCGTAATGGAAGAGCAGGCATTTACCAATTCCGGTATTGTGGATGATACGCAGGCAACCGAGATAGGAAAGCTGGCCGGGGCGAATAAGGTTGTTGTATCTGTCATTACGGCAGCGGCTGGGCACAACATGCTGAGTATAAAAATGATAGATGTAGAAACGGCTACGGTGGAGAAGCAGCGGGTAAAGGTGGTCGCCCCCGAGGATTTGCTATTTACCGTAGAACCGCTTACCGCAAGTTTGATTACCGGAACGGAAGCGGAAGCGGTTCAGCATAACGTCCCCTCCCCATCGCATACCGAGGAGAAAGCCGGCGGGGAGGAGATTCATGCCGCCCCCGGGGAGATAGTCCTCTACATGCCGCCCGGTACCGACGTGAAAAAAGAGGAGCATGCCGATAACCCGATAACCGTCTTTTTCGATAAGGATTTGGTGGGTAGCGGCACTGTCGGGGACGGTTTTAAGATTGTATTGAAGGGTATCGAGCCGGGAGTACATAAGGTAAGGTTCGGCGCAAAAAGGCTCGGGGAAATGACAAGTGTGAAAATCAATACCAAGAAGTATTCATATTTCGAGTACGGGATAAGGCGCTGGAGGTATATGGGAGTACAATTTTACTCGGTGATACCTGTCAGGATGCATTGAAAAAGCGCCGGTATGGAATAGCTGCGGAAATACAAATAGCCCGGACCGCCCTCCCATGGGCCGTCGGCGGATGCATAAGGCTGTTTCCCGGTTTTGCGTGCCGCCCGGCAAAGTTTTGCGGTTGGCAGGATATATGCAGACAAAAAAAGAGGGCGACCATGCGGCCGCTCTCTTTTTTTCAGTTGCAAGGCATTCGTTTTTAGAGTATACCCTGAGCCATCATGGCTTTGGCAACTTTCATGAATCCTGCCACGTTTGCACCCTTGACGTAGTTTACGTACCCGTCTTCCTGTTTGCCGTAGCGGATGCACTGGTTGTGGATATCCTTCATGATGTTCTTCAGTTTCTCGTCAACCTCGTCCTTGCTCCAGCCGAGTTTGATGGAGTTCTGGGTCATCTCAAGTCCGCTTACCGATACGCCGCCTGCATTGGCTGCCTTACCTGGAGCGTAGAGTATCTTCGCGTTGAGGAACTCTGCAATAGCTTCGGGAGTAGAGGGCATGTTCGCTCCTTCCGAAACTGCGAAGCAGCCGTTCTTGAGAAGCGCGCGTGCGTCGTCTCCGTCAATTTCGTTCTGAGTTGCGCTCGGCATGGCGATATCGCATTTTTCATTCCAGGGACGTGCGCCTTCAACGTATTTGCATCCGTATTTTTCGGCATATTCCCTGATACGTCCGCGCTGAACATTCTTCAACTCAAATATGTAGGCGAGTTTTTCTGCATCGATACCGTCCGGGTCGTATATGTAACCGTTGCTGTCGGACATGGTGATGACTTTCGCCCCGAGGCTGATAAGTTTCTCTGCCGTGTACTGGGCAACGTTACCCGAACCGGATATTGCAACCACCTTGCCTTTTATGTCGATGTTCCTGGTCTTCAGCATTTCAAGCAGGAAGTATACGTTACCGTAACCGGTAGCTTCGGGACGGATAAGCGAACCGCCGAATTCGAGACCTTTGCCCGTGAACGTTCCGGTGTGTTCGCGAGCCAGTTTCTTGTACATGCCGAACATGTAGCCTACTTCGCGGCCGCCTACACCTATATCGCCGGCGGGAACGTCGGTTTCAGGGCCTATATGACGCCACAGTTCGGTAACGAAGGCCTGGCAGAAACGCATAACTTCCATATCCGATTTGCCGCGGGGCGAGAAATCGGCGCCGCCTTTACCTCCACCCATCGGGAGAGTGGTAAGCGAATTTTTGAAAGTCTGTTCAAAAGCAAGGAATTTAAGTATCGACTGGTTCACCGACGAGTGGAAACGGATACCTCCCTTGTACGGGCCGATAGCGTTATTGTGCTGTATGCGGTAGCCGGTGTTTGTCTGTACCTGTCCCTTGTCGTCTACCCAGGTTACGCGGAAAGAGAATATCCTGTCGGGTATGCAGAGACGTTCAATCAGGTTGTAACGGTCAAATTCGGGGTGTTTGTTGTATTCCTCCTCAATGGTCGTCAAAACTTCTTCTACAGCCTGATGGTACTCGGGCTCATTGGGAAAACGCCTTTTCAGGTCGCTCAAAACTTTCTTTACTTCCATTTTACTTATAATTTAACAGTTGGTATTTCGTGTAACTTTCGGAGATACCTTCCGGTAAAACCGCGACAAAGATACATTATTTATGTAACTTTGCAACTGTTTTTGCAGAAAAAACAATAAAAAAGTGATATTATTTTCCTAAACGTAGCAAAAAGCCGCACAATAAACGCTTTTGAAAACTTTTTGAAACATGTGCAGGGTCCCGGCCGTGCTATTATATGCCAAAGGAAATTAAAGAAACGCTATTATTAGTATAATTGTGTGGTTTTAATTAACTTCGCCTCGATAAACACCCTCGTCCCCCCTGCAATGGCGCAGGGACTGGTATTTGCAGGTAACCCGAAAAAATTGCTTCAGCATGAAAACAGTAAAGGTAAAGATAAAAAACACGGGCAAACACCCTCTGCCCGCATACGGTACGCTATTTTCGGCGGGAATGGACCTCAGGGCCAACCTGCAGGAGCCGGTATTGTTGAAACCCCTTCAGCGCGCGCTGATTCCTACCGGCATATATATGGAACTTCCCGAAGGTTATGAGGCGCAGATACGTCCACGTAGCGGGCTGGCATTAAAAAAGGGGATAAGCGTACTGAATTCCCCCGGTACGATTGACGCCGATTACCGCGGCGAGATATGCGTAATTCTCGTAAACCTTTCCGATGCCGATTTTACGGTGGAGGATGGCGAGAGGATATGCCAGATGGTCGTCAAGGAGTATGTGAAAGTGGAGTGGGAAGAGACCGGAGAGCTGTCCGATACGGTCCGCGGAGCGGGCGGGTTCGGACATACTGGGGTGAAATAAAAGCCGTGTTGTATGGACAGGATAACACATCTTGCAATAGCATTTTTGTTGACGGCAACAGTTTCCGTCATATCGGCGGCAGCGAAAAAGACGGACTCCCGGCAAAGGGAGAAAGCCGAATACCTTCTGATGGAGGCTCTCAAACTCGACAATAAGGGCGAACTGGGTGCGGCGTTCGACATATTGCAGCGGGCGCGGGCGGCTGATACAGCCAATGCCGAGATTAACTACTGGCTCTCCATGTATTATTATCACATGGGGAAAGAAGATGAAGCTGTGCGGTGTGCTACGGCTGCGTCCGACGCAAGCCCCGGAAATTACTGGTACAATATAGGTGCGGCGAACATGTCGCTCAATGCAGGCGATACGGAAAATGCGGTCCGCCTGTATAACAGGATGCTGTATAACGACCCCTATGACGAGTCGGTTTACCGGTATCTGGCCGAGGCGTATATGTCTGCCGGGGATTATGATTCGGCATTGGTGTGTTACGACAATATAGAACGTCTGACCGGCGACATGTACTATGCCACGATGATGAAGATAAACATCCTGAATACCCTCGGCAGAAAAGACGATATTCTGGCGGCCCTTAAAAGGTTGTCCCTTTCCAATCCCGAAAACATCGAATACAAGACGATGCTCTCTTCCGGTTATCTCGAGGCCGACAGTGTGGAGCAGAGCCGCGCGGTAATACGGGAGATAGAGGCCATGAACCCGGAGAATTGCCTGCTGCCGATGGCCAAGGCCGAATATTTCAGGGTTGTAAACCAGGAAGACAGCTTGCAGGTGGCTCTGTTCGATGCCTTTTCGTGTCCCGATTTGGAACTCGACACCAAACTTGCGATGCTCAAGAATTTCATATACATGCTGTTGCAGAAGGACAAGGATGTGAGGTCGTTCCAAAAGGCCGACAACCTGTTTGCCCCGTTGATAGAATCCTACCCGCGCAGCAGCGAGATAAGGGATTTTTATGCCGAGATTTTGCTTATGCAGGACAAATACCCCGAGGCGGAGGAACAGATACGCGTTTCGCTCGATTTGCGGCCCGACAACCAGGAGGCATGGAAAAAATTGATAGGGGTGCTCTTCAATCAGAATGCAACGGACAGGATGGACAGGGCGATAGACGAGTCGCTCCGCTATTTTGCAGGCGATTCTATCTATCTCTCTCTGGCGGGCTCGTACTATTTCTTTGCCGGACAGGATGCAAAAGCCCTGAAAACACTGCATGCCGCCGCCGGGAAAGTGGCGCACAACTCCGAACTGATGTCGGGGATATGCGCGCAGATAGGGGATATCTATTACAGCCAGAGCAATGTGGATTCGGCATTCTGCTATTACGAAAAGGCAATAGAGTTCAACCCTGAAAATCTCGGCGCGTTGAACAATTACAGCTATTACATGGCAATAGCCGGAGGCGACCTTAAAAAAGCCGAAAAGATGAGTGCCGTAACCATAGCGGAGGAACCGTCCAACGCTACGTACCTCGATACTTACGGATGGATATTCTTCAAGCAGGGTAATTATACGCTGGCCGAACTTTATATAAAAATGGCATTGGACAATACCGAAGAAGTTGTCCCCGAGATACTGGAACATTACGGCGATGTGCTGTACATGCAGGGGAAAACGGTAGAAGCCCTCAAGTATTGGAATCAGGCCCGCGAGGCCGGAGTTGACTCGGAAGTGCTGCAGAAGAAGATAGAGACCCGGCAGTATATAGAACGGTAAACGGATATGAAAAAGGCAATTACTGCAATAGCGTGCGGAGTACTTCTCGTTGCGGTGTCGCTGACCGAGGCGTGCAGGACCTCCGGAAATACCGGCGGACAGAAACCGGCTGCCGGGGTTGCTGCCGGGCGCGGGCTGTATGAGGCCATGCTCGGGGAGATGCCCCGTTACGACAAGGTGTCGGTAAAATGCCGGCTGTCGCTCGGGTCGTTGTCTTCGCGGGCGCAGATACGGATGATAAAGGAGCGTTTCGTGCAAATATCCCTTCAGCCTGTATTGGGAGTGGAGGTCTTCCGCATTATGCTCACCCCCGATTCCCTCTACGTGCTTGACCGCATCAACGGTATAGCTGCAGCCGAATCGGTGTCCGCCATAACCGGCAGTCTTCCCGAAGGGGTGGGGATGCCGCAGTTGCAGAGCCTGCTGCTCGGAGAGCCGTTCTTGCTTTCGGGAAATATTACAGAAGGCGATTACGGAAAGTTCCGCTGGGGGATGGCCGGCGGCAAGGCGGTCCTGCAAACCGCAACAGGAGGCGGCCCGGGATTGGAATTTACGGTAGGCAAGGAGGGGGCGGTGGAGCAGACGCGCTTTTCCGACGGTAATGGCAATACGCTTGCCTGCACCTATTCGTCCCGCATAAGCGCTAAACCCGGCGGCAGCGTACCGGGTGAAGTATCCATTGCCGTATCCGTCCCCGCCAAGTTCTTCGCAATAGAGGCCGGGATGAAGGATATGTCGTACGACTGGGACAAAACATTCCGCCCCGATACCCGAATACCCGGAAGATATACCCGCATTTCTTTCGGCGATATTGTAAATACATATTTAAAATAATGATAAGGCAGATTATAATACTACTCTCGGTTGCAATATCCGTACTGTCGGCCTATCCGCAGTCTTCGCGCATGTCCGATTTGAAGAAGCAGCAGAAGGAGGCGCAGCAGAGAGTCTCCAATACCAGCCGCAAGCTGAAGGCGGCACAACTCTCGGCAAAAAAATCTCTGAGCCTGCTCAACCAGATAACGGCCGAAATATCGCTGAGGAAAAAAGAGATAAACAAGATAACGTCCGAGATAAACAAGTTGCAGAAGCAGGAGAGGTCGCTTACCGGCAAGATAAACGCCCTTGAAGCCTCCCTGAAAGAGAAGAAGCGCGAATATGCTTTGGCCGTACAGAGCATCTCGCGGCAAAATTCCGGATATGAAACGATGATATTCCTGTTCTCGGCCAACACGTTCAGCCAGACCGTAAGGCGGTTGCGCTATCTGAAGGAGTTCTCCGCGTGGAGAAGGACGCAGGCCGAAGAGATAAAGGCGCAACAGGAAGAACTTGTGAAAAAACGTTCGGAGCTGGCGCAGCTTCGCAAAGAACGCAAGGCGGCTCTCGACAAGAGGCAGGAGGAAGCCGACAAACTTAAGGCGAAGGAGGCCGACCAGAAGGTAGTGGTCTCCAACATGAAGAAAAATGAAAAGGCGCTCCGCAGCGAACTGCAACGGCAGAAAAAGCAGGCGGCGGCGCTGGACCGCAAGATAGAGCAGCTGATAGCCGAGGAGGCCCGCAAGTCGAACCAGACTCCGTCGCAGGAAAGGAAACCCCAAACCTACGGCGGCTATTCTATGACAAAAGACGAGCAGGTATTGGCCAAGAGTTTCGAGCAGAACAAGGGAAAACTTCCCATGCCCCTGTCGGGACGTTATATGATAGTGGGGCACTTCGGGCGCCATCAGCACTCCGAACTGAAATACGTGCAGGTCAACAACAGCGGCGTTATAATAAAGACGCTTCCGGGCACCGAGGCAAGGAGCGTCTTTGACGGGGTTGTAACGAAGATTTTCGTCGTTCCCGGTTACAACAGTTCCGTTATAGTGCGGCACGGAAATTACCTTACGATATATTCAAACCTGAGTGAAGTATATGTAAAGGTAGGCAGCAAGGTCAAGACGCGCCAGGCATTGGGAAAGATATACTCCGATCCCGAAGACGGCAACTCCACGCTGTTGCATTTCCAGCTTTGGAAAGAGACGACAAAACAGAATCCCGAACTTTGGCTCGACATGTAGATGAAGAAAATAGAAGCCGGCATATACGACCCGTCCGACAAGGGACTGTGGGATGCCCTTGTCCGGACATCGCGCAACGCCACATTCCTGTTCATGCGCGACTACATGGATTACCACTCTTCCCGTTACAGGGACTATTCGCTGGTGTTCCGCGCTGCGGGCGAACCGGTGGCCCTTTTCCCCGCAAATGAAGACGGGACGACCGTCGTTTCGCACGGAGGGCTTACCTACGGCGGGCTGCTGCTTCCCGAGCGGTGCGGCGGAGCCGAAGTCATGCGGATGTTCGATGCAATGATAGAGCATTTTTCCAGGAGGGGAATACGCCGGCTGGTATACAAGCCGGTCCCGCATATCTATCACCGTGCGCCGGCAGAGGAAGAACTCTACGCCCTTTACAGGAACGGCGCCCGGCTGGCGGCGAGAGCCTTGTCGTCCACAATCTCCCCCGCATCCGGAACACCGCATTTTGCAAAGTTGCGGGAGCGATGTATTAAAAGGGGGATAAAGAACGGCCTTACGGTGCGGGAGACAACCCGTTTCGAGCCGTTCTGGCGGATATTGACGGAGAACCTTGCCGGACGGCATGCAACGCGACCCGTCCATACCGCGGATGAAATAATGTTGCTGAAGAGCCGTTTCCCCGAAAACATCCGCCTCTACATATCCGAAAAAGAAGGCGAGCTGCTGGCGGGAGTTGTAATGTACGAAACCCCCCGTTGCGCCCATGCGCAATATATAGCGTCTACGCCGCACGGAAGGGAAACCGGCGCGCTGGATGTAATATTCTTCACCCTGATAACGGAAGTTTACGGGCGTGTGCCGTATTTCGATTTCGGAATCTCCACCGAGCAGGGAGGGACTGTACTCAACGAAGGCCTGTTGAGCCAGAAGGAGGGGTTCGGCGCGACAGGGACAGTGTATGACACTTACGAGATAGAGATAAAATAGATGAATGCTCTTTCTCCGCACCCTGACAGGAAAAGTCCTGTACCGGAGGAGAGAGGAAGGGCAATGTACCGTATGGAAAACGATAGCGGGATATATAGGCGCATAATCAGGGCTACAGGCCTGTTTGGCGGGGTTCAGGGCATAAACGTCCTCTGTTCGCTTGTCAGGAACAAGATAGTGGCAGTACTGCTCGGGCCCGAAGGAGTAGGGATAATATCCCTGTTCAACAGTACGTCCGATGTGGTTTCGTCCGTTACCGGAATGGGGCTTCGGCAGAGCGGAGTACGCGATGTGGCGGCGTCGCGCGCATGCGGGGGCGGGACGGATCGCGTAATAGCCGTCCTGCGCCGCCTCTCCCTGTTTGCCGGTCTGCTCGGGGCTATGGTCTTTATAGGGGCGGCGCCGTTGTTGAGCCGGTTCACTTTCGGCAGCGACCGCTACATATGGGGGTTTGTGTTCCTGTCGGCCGCATTGTTGCTGAATGCTCTTGCCGGAGGAGAACAGGCTGTGTTGCAGGGAGGGGACAAACTGCGGCTTCTCGCCCGCTCGTCGGTGGCAGGCAGCCTGCTTTCGCTGGCGATATCCGTCCCCCTGTACTACTTCCTCGGCATTGCGGGAATAGTCCCGTCGCTGATAGCGGCATCGTTCTCCACGTATATATTCGCCGCCATATATTCCCGCAAGGCTTATCCCCGTTCAGTGAAGGTTACCGCACGTATCGCATTGCGCGAAGGGTCGCCCATGATGCGTCTCGGGATTTTCATGACAGTAAGCGGCTTTATAACAACGCTTCTCAATTATCTGCTTATAGCATGGCTGAACCGTTACGCCTCCACTTCCGACGTGGGGCTTTACCAGTCGGGTTATACGCTTGTGTCGCGTTACGTGGGGCTGATATTCATAGCCATGTCGTCCGAGTATTATCCGCGCCTGTCGGCTGTCAGCGACAATGATGCCGAGGTTTCCAGGCAGGTCTCCCGGCAGATCGAAACCACGCTCCTTCTGCTTGCGCCCCTGGCAGCCGTGTTCCTGATGTTCCAGGCGGAAATAATAACGATTCTGTACGACGATACGTTCAATGCCATATCGCTGTATACCGGTTGGGCCATAACCGGGGTGCTCTTCAAGGGCATATCGTGGCCTTTGGGGTTCGTGTTGCTGGCCAAAAGCCGGGGACGCCTCTTTCTCGTTACCGAACTTGTATCCGACGTTACATCGTTTGTCCTGAATGTCCTCTTCTATATGATGTGGGGACTGGAAGGGCTCGGCGCGGCATTCCTGCTGAACTTTTTCCTCTATACGCTCCTTGTATGGGCCATTTGTGCCGTCCGTTTCAGTTTCCGTCCGGAAAAAAGGGCGTACCCTGTTATGGCGATAACCGTAACGCTTGTGGCGGCCGTGTTCATGCTGTTGCGGGCCGGCGCTCCGTACTCTGTCCCGTCGGCTTCGGCACTTGTCTTGCTTGCATTGGCCTATTCGGCTGTTACCATAAAAAAACGCCTCGGGAAATAAACTGGAAAAATAAAATCCCGGCCCTGTTTATTATTCGGGCAAAAACACTCCCTTTGCTAAAAAAGTATTATATTTGCTCTCGTCTATCCCCATGGAGGAAAGAGCCGGACAGTATCCGGGAAGAGAATATAATAACATAATAATCATAAGCATATGAAGTTCATCGTTTCAAGTTCTACGTTACTGTTCCATTTGCAGGCGGTAGGACGGGTAATAAATTCAAAAAATACCATATCCATACTGGATAATTTCCTTTTCACTCTTTCCGACGGCGAGATGACCGTAACGGCTTCCGACCAGGAGACGACCATGACCACGACGTTTGAAGTCCAGGAGTCGGAAGGAAACGGCGTTTTTGCGGTATCGGCCAAAATGCTGCTCGATTCGTTGAAGGAGTTGCCCGACCAGCCGCTGACATTTGAAATAAACGACGCGAACCTTGAAATATTCCTCTATTTCCAGAACGGGCAGTTCGGGTTTGTGGGAATAAACGGCAACGATTATCCGCAGCGTGCGCCTATGAGCGATACGGCCAAGACTATATCCATGTCGTCCGAAGCCCTTCTCAACGGTATAAACCGTACATCGTTCGCACTGGGCGACAGCGACTTGAGGCCGATAATGAACGGTATATACTTCGATATAAAACCCGACCATGTGGTATTCGTGGCATCCGACAGCCAGAAACTCGCATGTTTCAAGAACATGTCGGTGCAGACCGGGTTGCAGACATCGTTCATACTCCCCCGCAAGCCGGCAACGTTGCTCAAGAACATACTTTCCAAGGAGGACAGCGATGTAACGATAACGTTCGATGAAAAGAACGCGTGCTTCAAGCTTTCCGATTTCGTGCTCAACTGCCGTCTGATAGAAGGGACGTATCCGAAGTATGCATCGGTGATACCGCAGAACAATCCCAGCCAGCTGATAATAGACCGTTCGGTTTTCATTACGGCATTGCGCAGGGTATCGGTGTTTTCCGACCAGCGCAGCAGCCTTGTAAAACTGCAGTTGTCGCCTGACAAGCTCGTGGTATCGGCCCGCAACATTTCGTTCTCCACATCGGCCCAGGAGAGTGTGGCGTGCAGTTATGTAGGCGACACCATGAACATAGGGTTCAGTGCGAACTTCCTGATAGAGATACTCAACAATATCGTATCGCAGGATGTGTCGCTGCAACTTTCCGACCCGTCCCGGGCAGGGGTGATAACCCCGGTGGTGAATGAACCCGACGAAGACCTGCTGATATTGCTGATGCCCATAATGCTTACCGATTTTTAGCGGTAAGGGGGATATTGCATGAAACAAAGATGAAACTGAACATAAAGAACCCGATAATATTCTTCGACCTTGAAACCACTGGGATAAACGTGGCCGAGGACAGGATAGTGGAGATCAGTTACATAAAAGTCTATCCCAATGGAAAGGAAGAGAGCGAAACGATACGGGTGAACCCCGGCATCCCGATACCGAAGGAGGCGACCGCCCTGCACGGGATAAGTGATGCCGATGTTGCCGACGCCCCGGTATTCAAGGAGATAGCAAAACACATATCCCGCGTATTTGAAGGGTGCGACCTGGCAGGGTACAATTCCGACAGGTTCGATATTCCGCTGTTGGCCGAGGAGATGATACGCGCCGATGCCAAATTCGACGTGTCGAGGCGCAGCATGATAGACGTGCAGACCATATTCCATAAGATGGAGCAGCGCACGCTGTCGGCCGCATACAAGTTTTATTGCGGCAAGACGTTAGAGAATGCTCATTCGGCGGGCGCCGATACGCGTGCGACCTACGAAGTGCTGCAGGCACAGCTCGACAGGTATCCCGATTTGCCGAACGATGTGGCAGCCCTTTCCGAATTCTCGTCCTATAACCGCAACGTCGATTTTGCGGGGAAGATGGTTTATGATGAAAACGGGTGCGAGATTTTCAACTTCGGCAAATATAAGGGGCAGAAGGTAACCGATGTGTTCCGGAAAGACCCGTCGTATTACGACTGGATGATGAAAGGTGTGTTTACGCTCAATACCAAGAAAATACTCACTGAAATGTGGATAACGTATCAACGTAACAGATAAAGGAAAGTCGCGATGTTGGAGAACAGGAAAATAATATTGGGCATAACCGGCAGCATAGCGGCGTACAAGGCCGTATACCTTGCGCGGACGCTTATAAAGAGGGGGGCGGAAGTTCAGGTTGTGATAACCCCGTCGGGGAAAGAGTTCATAACCCCTGTAACGCTTTCGTCCCTTACGCAGAAGCCGGTAATATCGGAGTTCTTCACGGCCAATACGGGCGAGTGGCACAGCCATGTGGACCTGGGCTTGTGGGCCGATGCCATGCTCGTGGCTCCGGCAACGGCATCCACAATAGCAAAAATGGCAAACGGCATAGCCGACAACATGCTCGTTACCACATACCTTTCGGCACGTTCTCCGGTATTTGTTGCCCCGGCAATGGATTTCGACATGTACAGGCATCCCACCACACGGCGCAACCTCGACCTGCTGCGTTCGTACGGCAACCATATAATAGAGCCGGCAGAAGGGGCTTTGGCCAGCGGACTTGAAGGAAAAGGACGAATGGAAGAGCCGGAGAAAATAGCCGATATTCTCGACCGCTTTTTTGACGAAAGCGGAAGTTTCGCAGGCAAGCGTGTAATGGTAACGGCCGGGCCTACATACGAAAAGATTGATCCGGTACGCTTTATCGGCAACTATTCATCCGGAAAGATGGGGTATGCCATAGCAGCCGCCTTTGCTGCGCGCGGGGCGGACGTAACGCTTGTTTCCGGCCCTGTAACCCTGTCCGCCCCTGCGGGTGTGAAACGCGTTGATGTAGAGTCTGCAAGGGAAATGTACAATGTCGCAACGGCCTGTTTCCCCGATACCGATATTGCCGTAATGTGTGCGGCTGTGGCCGATTTTGCCCCTGCGCAGACGGCCGTTTCCAAAATAAAGCGCGGTACGGACGGCATGACGCTGCAGCTCGTCCCCAATCCCGACATAGCGGCCGCGTTGGGGAAAATGAAGAAGCCGGGTCAGATATTGGCCGGGTTCGCGCTGGAGAGCGACAATGAGGAAGCCAATGCGCGCCATAAACTGGAGAAGAAGAATCTCGATTTCATCGTGTTGAATTCGCTGGCCGACAAGGGCGCATGTTTCGGAGGGGACAACAACAAGGTAACTGTAATATCCCGCAGCGGCGACATAAAGGCCTGTCCCATGAAGAGCAAGAGTGAGGTTGCCGAAGATATAGTAACGTACATATCGGAGATGTTCCTTAAATAAAACGCAAATGAAACGATACTTGTCCGTCCTGTTTTTTGTAGCCGTGTCCGTTCTCGGGGCTGAAGCCCAGGAACTGAACTGCCAGGTTACGATAAATGTCGACCAGGTACAGGATATCGTGGACGAGGAGATGTTCAATACCCTCCAGCAGTCCGTAACGGAATACATGAACGACCGGAAATGGAGCAATGCCCAGATATCGGTAGGCGAAAGGATAAACTGCGCCATATACATAACGGTGAAGAGCGTGGAGGACTCCCGTTACGTGGGCGACATACAGATACAGGCAAGCCGCCCGGTCTACAATACTTCATATACCACCACCACGTTCAATTTCAAGGATTCCGAGTTTTCATTCACTTATCAGGAATACGAACCGCTGGTGTACAACGACAACATGTTCGAGAATAACCTTACGTGCGTACTCAACTTTTATGCATACCTTATACTCGGAATAGACTTCGACACGTTTTCTCCGCGCGGGGGGGACATGTTTTTCCGCAAGGCCGAGTCGTTTGCCATTATGGGGCAAAGTTCGCAGGAAGCCGGGTGGCAGACTTTCGGCAGTTCGCGCAACCGTTCGGCCATAATAGCCTCCTTTATAGAGGAGCGTATGGCGCCGTACAGGGAGATGATGTACAAATACCACCGACTGGGTCTCGACCAGATGTTCATGGCCCCCGACAAGGGGCGCAAAGTCATAACGCAGGCTTTACGGACGCTCGACGATGTATATTCGACAAACTCCATGTCGGTGCTGCTGCCCATATTCAGCGACTCCAAACTGGACGAACTCGTAAACCTGTATTCCGAAGCCCCGCAACAGGAGAGGGAAGAGGTGTACAAGCTCCTGTACGGGATATACCCTACCGAAGGGCAGAGGTTGCAGCAGTTGCGCAAGGGAAAGACCGATTAAATACGGACACTCATGATTAAGAGCCTTATCATCAAGAAATATATACTGATAGACGACCTCGCCATGGATTTCCGCCCGGGCATGACGGTGATAACCGGCGAAACCGGTGCCGGCAAATCGATACTGGTGGGGGCGCTGGGCATATTGTGCGGCGCGCGGACCGATACGAAAGTTATCCGTCCCGGCGCGGACAAGTGTATAATAGAAGGGTGTTTCGACATAGCCGGGTATGCGCTGGAATCCCTTTTCGAGGAAAATGACATCGATTATGACGATGAAGCGGTAATCCGCAGGGAGATTCTGCCGAACGGCAAAACCCGTGCGTTCATAAACGATACTCCGGTAAACATTTCGGTTTTGCGCAAAATCGGGGAGAGGCTGATAGATATCCATTCGCAGCATCAGAACCTGCTTCTTGCCGATAACGGTTTCCAGCTCGATACGATAGACAGTTATTCGGACGATGCTGAGGAACTCCTGCGGTACAGGACGGCATTTGCCGACTATCGGGAGAAGGAGCGGCTGCTTTCCGAGGCGGAGAACCTCAAGAAGCAGGGCGAAGCCGAGGAGGAATACCTGAGATACGTATACGGCCAGCTTTCCGAGGCGGCATTGCAGGCCGACGAGGAAGAGCGGCTGGAAGAGGAGCAGGCAGAACTTGCGCATGCCGAAGAGATAAAGGCTGCGCTGTATGCTGCCGTGGTAAAGCTTGAAGAGGAGGAGAGCGGTGCATTGACGCATATCCGTTCGGCATTGACCGAACTCCGTTCGGTGGAGAACAAGATGAAAATCTCCGATACGGTATCCCGTCTGGAACAACTCTATATAGAGGCAAAAGATATAACGGAAGAGATATTTGGCCGCCAGGAGAGGATAACCTGCGACCCTGTGAGGCTGGAGCAGGTGGAAGAACGCATGTCGCAGATATACCAGCTGAAAAAACGTTACGCAAAGGAGAGCGTATCCGGGTTGCTGGAACTTAAAGATGCGGTCAGGGCGAAACTTGACCGTATGGAGGACTGCGATGAAGATATAGCCCGGCTGTCAAGACAAAGACAGGAGGCTGCCGCGCATCTGGCCGCAGCTGCCGCAATGTTGGCGGAACGGCGGCGGGACGGTGCGGTGCGCTTCTCGGCGGCGCTGGAAGAAATGGTACGGCCTCTGGCAATGCCGAATATCCGTTTCAGCGTTGAATGGACGCCCCTTGCCGTGCCGGACGGAAACGGTACGGAGAAACCGGTATTCATGTTCTCCGCCAATAAGAGCATGCCCCTTTCTCCGGTTGCCCAGAGTGCATCGGGGGGAGAAATATCCCGCCTGATGCTCTGCATAAAGGCTATGATAGCGAACATACACGGTATGCCGGCCATACTGTTCGACGAAATAGATACCGGAATATCGGGCGAAACGGCCGGAAAAGTAGGGGATATAATGGAAAAGATGTCAGCCGGCCGGCAGGTTATAGTTATAACGCACCTGCCGCAGGTGGCGTCGAAGGGAGAAACGCATTACAAGATAGAAAAAAACGAAGGAGACGAAACGGCAACGGTAGGCGTATTGCGGCTTTCGCCCGGGCGGCGGGTGGAAGAGGTCGCCCGCATGATGAGCGGGCCCAACCTTACCGAAGCTGCCATAAGGCACGCCGAAGAGCTGCTCAATGAAAAACACTGATACGGATATGGCGGGACGAGAGGACATGGTATTCGGGATACGCGCAGTAATAGAAGCCGTAGAGGCGGGAAAGGAGATAGACCGCGTATTGCTGAAACGCGATTTTTCCGGCGAACTTGCCGGCGAGCTCTTTGCGGTTCTGAAAAACCGCGGCATAAGGCCGCAGCGTGTGCCTGTTGAAAAACTCAACTCCATAACACGCAAGAACCACCAGGGGGTAATAGCGTTTATTTCGCCGGTCAACTACCAGCCGATAGAAGAGATAATTGCATCGGTGTACGACAGGGGGGAGACCCCGTTCATCGTCGTACTCGACCATATTACCGATGTCCGTAATTTCGGTGCAATTGCAAGGACGGCCGAATGCGCGGGCGTACACGCCGTGGTTATCCCGTCGCGGGGAAGCGTATCGGTAACGGCCGATGCCGTGAAGACTTCGGCCGGGGCGTTGCTCACCTTGCCGGTATGCCGTCCGAAATCGCTCGAAGAAGCGGTAAAATACATGAAGTCGTGCGGGTTGCAGATTATAACCGCATCGGAAAAGGCGTCTGCGCTCTATACCGAGGCCGACATGACCCTTCCTACCGCCATAATAATGGGTGCGGAAGACAAGGGGGTTTCCGCCGCGCTTGCATCGTTGTCCGACCTATCCCTTTCGCTGCCGCAGTTCGGGAAGATAGCTTCGCTCAACGTATCGGTGGCAACGGGAATCCTGCTGTACGAAGTGGTACGGCAACGCAATGCGGGGTAGTCTTATCCTTCGTTTCCCGGGAAGGCAGACCCTATCGTTTTGCCTTCCGGTACAAAAAGTCATGAATGCGTGTAACAGCTGCCGTTTTGACGTGAAGAACGAAAAACGTTTGCAGATTGTAAAAAAAAACATAACTTTGTAAAATACAAATTATCGGCGAAATCCACAATAAATCTTTTTATATGAAAATCAAGTATTTACTAACGTTTATTACATTGTTCGCCATGTTCTCCCAGAGTTTGAGGGCAGAAATAATGGCGGAAACAAGGTGGTACAAATTGGAGGCTTCCAACGGCAAGTTCATTTCCAATCTGGGGTCCACGACCAACGGTTCGTATATGACGCTTACCGACAGCGGCGTTGAGGACGACGGGATATATTGGACCTTCAAGCAGCTTTCCGGCGGTTACTGGATGATAGTCTCCGCAAATGTGCCGAAACAGGCTGCCGACTGCGGCGGAACCCCGGTTGCCAGGATGTCGCAGTGGGAGATTACCGGCAGTAATGTCAACCAGGAGTTTATAATGGAAGCGGTGGACGGTAAAGAAGATACGTATCTTATAATACCGCGCAACGACCAAACCAAGGCTTACCAGTGGACTTCCTCCAATACCCTTATGCCGGTAGACAAGGATGCCTCGGACGAAACACAGCAGTTCCGTCTGGTAGCGTACAAGGACGTGCTGCCCGAATATTGGGAAAACGAAACAGTCTTTGCCGTAAACAAAGAGCAGGGGCATGCCACGTATATACCGTATCCCGATGCAGCGCAGATGCTGGGCGACGAGTACTATTCAAAACCGTGGATTGAACCGACGTCCGACTACTTCATGTCGTTGAACGGGACATGGAAGTTCAACCTCGTGGAAGAACCGTCGCAGAGGCCGCAGGATTTCTTCGAGACCGATTACGACGTTTCGTCGTGGGACGACCTGCCGGTGCCGTCGAACTGGGAGATGCACGGCTACGACAAGCCTCTCTATTGCAACGTGGAGTACCCGTTTGCCAACACTCCTCCGTACATAACCCGCCGTACGGGCTATTCCGGCTACGGGATCAATCCGGTAGGTTCGTACCGCAGGGACTTTACCCTGCCGGCTGACTGGGGCGACAAGCAGGTGTTCGTACACTTCGGCGGTATATACAGTGCGGCCTATGTTTGGGTAAACGGCGAATTCGTAGGATATACGCAAGGAGCCAACAATGACCACGAGTTTGACATAAGCCAGTATGTTACAACCGGGGACAACAGCATTTCGGTACAGGTGTTCCGCTGGTGCGACGGAAGTTACCTCGAGTGTCAGGACATGTTCCGCATGAGCGGTATCTATCGCGACGTATACTTGTACGCCACCCCCAGGACATTTATCCGCGACCACTACATAACTTCCGAACTTGTGTCTCCCGATTATACGTCCGGGAAACTGAATGTGGAAGCATGGGTAAACAACCGCGGGACGGAGACCGAAACGGCAAAGGTCCAGTTTGAGTTGCGCGATGCCGATGACAGGCAGGTATACCTTTCGGAAGAGAAGGAGGTAACCATGCTTGAACCCGATACGGAAGAGAAGGTATCGTTCAGCGCCGATTTGAGCGGCCTTGCATTGTGGAGTGCGGAAATCCCCAACCTCTATACGGTGATAATGACGCTTAAGGACGAGGCCGGCAATGTTACCGAAACGTTCTCCACAAAATACGGATTCCGCCATATAGAGATAAAGAACAGGCTCGTATACATAAACGGCGAGAGAATAGTGTTCAAGGGGGCGAACAGGCACGATACGCATCCCAGGCTCGGGCGTGCGGTGGATGTTGAAAGCATGCTCACCGACGTGATAATGTTCAAGCAGAACAACCTGAATACGATACGTACCGCCCACTACCCGAACCAGGCCAAGATGTATGCCATGTTCGACTACTACGGCCTGTACGTTATGGACGAGGCCGACATAGAGTGCCACGCCAATACCAATATAAGCAACTACACGTCGTGGGCGCCGGCATTCGTCGACAGGGCCGAACGCATGGTTTACCGCGACAGGAACCACCCGTCGGTTATATTCTGGTCGCTCGGCAATGAGAGCGGCGACGGCTCGAACTTTACCGATACGTATAATGCAGTAAGGGCGTTGGACCCCCGCATTATACATTACGAAGGACAGGGAAGCTGGAACCATACCGACTTGACCTCCAACATGTATCCGTCGCTCGAGACACTCGAGTCGAACGATGCAAGCAGCGACTCGCGCCCGCACTTCGTGTGCGAATATGCGCACGCCATGGGTAATGCCATAGGAAACCTGCAGGAGTACTGGGATATTATGGAGGAGAGCAACAGGATAATCGGCGGTTGCATATGGGACTGGATCGACCAGTCGATATACAATCCGCAGGATCTTGTGGACGGAGTTGAGAACCCGCGTCTCTATACCGGGTACGATTTCCCCGGCCCGCATCAGGGGAACTTCTGCTCCAACGGAATAATCACGTCCGAAAGGGTGGAATCGCCCAAACTGAATGAAGTGAAGAAGGTGT
Organism: uncultured Bacteroidales bacterium; assembly: GCA_949297125.1. Lineage (GTDB taxonomy): Bacteria > Bacteroidota > Bacteroidia > Bacteroidales > G3-4614 > Caccoplasma_A. The sequence continues at coordinate 5,363 of CASFRS010000023.1, read as the reverse complement.
ACCAGTATATCAAGTTCACCGATTTCGATGCCGACACGAAGAACATTACCGTTAAGAACCGTTATGCCTTCCTGAATCTCGACAACTTCGTATTTGCATGGACGCTTCTTGAAAACGGCGAGGTGAAAGAGTCCGGGACCCTTTCCGTACCGGCTCTGGAAGCAGGCGAAGATACCCAGGTGGCAGTTCCGTTCACCGTTGCCATAACCGACGATGCCGAGTACCTGCTCAATATAGAAGCATCGCTGAAAGAGGCTACGCCATGGGCAGAGCAGGGGCACATACTGGCACGCGAACAGTTCAGTCTGACCGGCCAGGTAAAGCTCCCGGCAATAGATACTGACAAAATAAGCGAAACGCTGGTTGTAACGGACAACTCGCAGAACCTGACAATAGAGGGCGATGCCGTACTTGCCGTGTTCGACAAGCAGACGACGGTGCTGAAACAGCTCCAGTTGAAGGGCCGCGACGTAATATACGGCGAAAACGGGTTCGTATTCAACGAACACCGCTATATTGAGAATGACAAATATACTTCCACATGGCTGTCGTTCACCTCGCCCAATATAACCTATTCGGTTTCGGACGACAGCAAGTCGGTTACCGTTACCGCCGCGCGTACCGCATACGGCAAGTGTACATATACGATAACCTATACGGTATATGCCGACGGCGTCATGGATATGGAGGCCGAATTCACGCCTTCCGTTTCCACATTGCGCCGTATGGGGTTGCAGTTCTCCCTGATGCCCGGCATGGAAAATGTTACATACTATGCGCGCGGGCCGTGGGAAAACCATATCGACCGCAAGACCGGTTCTTTCCTCGGCATATATGAAGACAGCGTGGTAGGGTTTGAGGAGCGTTATGTAAAACCGCAGACCATGGGTAACCGCGAAGATTTCCGCTGGATAATATTTGCCGATGAAGACGGCAACGGAATAAAGGTAACTTCAGAAGGTACCGTCAATTTCTCGGCTTTGCACAATACCGACAGCGAGTACATGAATCTCGACCACTGGTGGGAAATAGAATCGGCAAGGCGGGATGAGGTGATAGTCCATTTCGATAATATACAGCGCGGTCTGGGAAATGCAAGTTGCGGCCCGGAGACCATATCGAAATATCTTGTCCCCATGGAGACCCGTTCATACAAACTGCGTTTTGAAAGTTACGGCGAACCTGCTGCGGTAGGGTATTGTACCCCGTCCATAACCCCCGACGAATCGACCTATATAACTTCAATGGCGGTGTCGGGAAGCGTGGCGGACGAAGCAGTGGAATATTCGTCGGCGGCAGCCCCGGAGAACCCGTATATCATACACGGTGTGCCCATGACCCTCTATACGCACGAATCTCTCGGCGTTTCAGTGGAAGCGACCGCGGCTGCGGCGTCGGACTACATTGCGATATTCGCCGACAAGAACAACGACGGACAATTCTCGGCCGACGAGATGCTGGCTCACGAAGCCGATGCTGTATCGTTCAGCAAGTCCTTGAACTTGGGCGATATGGAGCCGGGCGTTTACAGGTTCAGGCTCGTTATGGACAGGCAGGGAGATGACTTCCAACCGGCCGACCATGTATGCGGCCCGATTACGGCCGGCGAAGTTCACGATTTCAAGGTAAATCTGAAGGAGTATGTTGAAGTGGAGACCCCCGACTACTGCATACCGTCGGGTACCATGCACTCCGGAGGTGAGGCATATCTTGGAAGTGCCTCCACAACGGGGGCGGATACCGATATTGCATACGAGGCAACATCGACACCGGGTTCGGTTTATCAGAAAATATCGGACAAGATAGTCGTAACGCCGGGAGCGACGTTTACGCTCAACCTCGTTGCAAACGAGGCCGGCCCGCGTTCCACCACATCGGTATATCAGGATTTCCGCTATAATACGGCAACTCTCTTTGCCGATTGGGATGCCGACGGAGTGTTTACCCAGATAGCATCGTGGGGCAGCGTGCCGCCCGACAACAACATACTCGGCAACTACGATACCGTAATGGATATATCGGCCGACATAACAGTGCCTTCCACTGCCGCATACGCAACTACCTACCTGCGTTTGATATACCATAACGCATGGAACGAGGGAGTATCGGCATGCATGACGGACATAAATGAGGGTATGGCGTACGATTTCCCGATAGAAGTAACGGCATTCACCGGAATAGAGACAGCCGTGGCAGAACAGCCCGATGTAACGATATTCCCCAATCCGGCAACTACATATGTTGTATGCAGAGGCGCGAATGTATCGGGTTCGCATATAGACATACTCAATATGACGGGAATGGTTGTAAGCAGTACTAACGTTGCCGAAGGTGAAGATACGGTACAGATATCGACCGAGGCTCTTCCCGCAGGCATCTATATTGTACGCATAACCGGCGACGGCGGCGTAATATACACCGGTCGCGTATCGGTAAGATAAAATGAAGAAGAGATAAAATTTCTTCAACACGTGCAATCCGCTTCGGAAGTATTCCGGAGCGGATTGTTTTTTGTAAAACATCCCCATGCCGCAGCGTAAGGCAGGCTTCCGATATGGTGGCCGGGATAATGGGAGGCGATGAAAAAAACGGCAATAAATGCGGATTCGGATAAACAAAAAGGGAAAAGGGGTGTTATAATGGAAAACGGGTACGGAAGCAAAGTCCGGAAGCGGAAAATTTTTCGCATTCCCCGAACAACTCTCCTGCCGGCAGTGTTATAAAAGAGAAAAAGCAATAAAAACAATATATTAAAGTTATCCTCTTTCTTGTTTTTGATATATTTCAAGTTTGGTCTGACCGACTCGTGAGAGCCGGTCAGACTTGTTGTATGCGGCAAGAAACGGAAATTGCCTCTTCCGCTTTTCCCCTGCGCCCTTTGCCCCTGAGGCAAGGGACAATCCGTTAAGTTCTCCCTGAACCGTCATGTACAAGGGGATGCGCCCACATGGGTTGGCACAGTACCGGACTTTACTGGAAAAATTGCGATGCCCGGATTTGCTACCCTCCTCGTTTGCATTATCTTTGCCGAAGAACGGCGAAAATAAGCTGCACTCGGCATAGCCGAACCTGCAAGGATTGCCTCTGCCCTCGTTTGCATTATCTTTGCTGCAAAGCAGCGAAAACAAGCAGCACTCGGCATAGCAGAACCTGCAAGGTTTGCTTCTGCCCTCGTTTGCATTATCTTTGCCGAAGAACGGCGAAAATAAGCAGCACTCGGCATAGCAGAACCTGCAAGGTTTGCTTCTGCCCTCGTTTGCATTATCTTTGCCGTAGAACGGCGAAAATAAGCTGCACTCGGCATAATCAAACCTGCAAGGTTTGCCTCTGCCCTCGTTTGCATTATCTTTGCCGTAGAACGGCGAAAATAAGCTGCACTCGGCATAATCAAACCTGCAAGGTTTGCCTCTGCCCTCGTTTGCATTATTTTTGTCCAGAGGACAGCATGTCAATAATATCGGTAAAAAAATATTGTGTAAAGGGATACCGTCGCATATCTCACCGTAAAGGCCACGGTGTGCATTCGCCGTTTGTATATACGTTGATAACGCGCGTAATAGAAGAAGACGCGGCGTATTACGCGTATGATGAAATAAAAAGGAAACGCGACGCGGTAAAGTTCTCGGCCGATGCCAAAGGGCGTCATCAGTTGATACCGTTCAAGAATGCGACACTGTTGTTCAGGATAATAAACCGATTCAAACCCCTTTCGATACTGGAGTGCGGAACATCGTTCGGGGTTTCCACCATGGCGATTGAACTTGCCGCCCCGCCCGAAGCCAGAATAACGACTGTGGAGGCAGACGCACAGCGCAGGGCTTACCTGCCTGTGCACGGCAGGACAGACATACGTTGCGGTGGCTATGCCGAAGAGATACCGGCAAGTTGCCAAAGCGCGCCCCCTCCCGGGTTCATCTATGTAAGGGAACATTCCGATGCCGAAGAATACAGGAAAATTTTTGCGGCCATAGAACCATATGTATCCGACAATACGTTTATTATGGCAGAGGGCATGCACAAGACCGGGGAGATATACAATCTGTTCTGCAGGCTGGCGCGGAACGACAAGATAAAGGTCTTTATGGATATGTACGATATTGCGCTTTTTATAGCATCGCCCAAACTAAACAAGGAACGTTACAAGGAATCATTTTAGAAAAGAGATGAAGATATACACGAAAACCGGCGATGCCGGAACAACGTCGTTGGTAGGAGGCAAGCGTGTACCGAAAAACGATGTGCGGCTGGAAGCCTACGGGACGGTAGATGAACTGAATGCCTTTATAGGCGATTTGCTCGGTGCGGTATCCGACGGTGAGGACCGGGCCCTGTTGGTATTCATACAGGACAAACTGTTTGTGGCAGGCTCGAAACTTGCCTGCAATGAAGACTGCAATATTGAACTGCCCGGTATAACCGCCGCGGACATTGCGAAAATAGAAAAACGCATAGACGCAATAGAGGCCGTCCTCCCCCGGCACAACAAGTTTATCCTGCCAGGCGGGACAGCAGCCGCATGCAAGGCACATATCTGCCGGACGGTAGCCCGCAGGGCAGAACGCAACATCTGCCGTCTGGACGAAGTGAGCAAGGTGGGAGCAGAAGAGATAGCGTTTATAAATAGGTTGTCCGACTATTTCTTTGTACTTTCGCGCATGTGCAACTACTCGGCAGGATGCGAAGAGACATTCTGGGAAGGATAGCTGGAAGCCCCCTTCCTGACGGTATGCCTCCCGCTGCTGCACATGGCCCGCATAGTGTGGCGCAGAGTGAGGGCTAACTGCGGATTTGTAAAAATAAAACAGTGAAAATCAATCCGGTAATATATATAATATTGCATTTTGTAAATTTAATGCTCAAGCAGTTGAGAATATAAAAATTTTATTCTACATTCGCGATAAATTTGTAATAATATCATGTGTCGCAGAAGAGAAAAAACTCGGAAAGCGGGGCATAAAAAGATATAAGACATATGTATTGGACATTAGAATTGGCCTCGAAACTCGAAGATGCTCCGTGGCCGGCAACAAAAGACGAGTTGATAGATTACGCCATGCGTTCTGGCGCACCGTTGGAAGTAATTGAAAATTTGCAGGAGATAGAAGACGAGGGCGAAATATACGAGTGCATAGAAGACATATGGCCCGATTACCCCACCAAAGAAGACTTCTTCTTCAACGAGGAAGAATATTAGTGTATCTTCAAGTATGGAATTAACAGTTAAAGAGGGTGACCCAAAAGCCATAAGGCATTGGAGTCACTCTCTTTTTTTATTTGATAGAACCATATTGTCGGGATGACACCGGAAAACTGAATCCCTCCCACCAGACGGTGGGCCCCTCCCGTTCACGAAGCCACGGGCG
>CASFRS010000022.1 GCA_949297125.1 uncultured Bacteroidales bacterium | reverse complement strand
GTAGTTCAGGGTCCAGTTCGTAACCTTGTGCCTTGCGGCGTTCATCCCCGACATAAGGCTGCACCGCGACGGCGAGGAAATTGCGCAGGCGTAAGCCTGCATGAACTTCACCCCTTTCTGTGCGAGCAGTTCCATGTTCGGGGTGTTGAACCTTCTGTTCAGCGGAGTCTCTTCCGTATGGAAAGGGACGGAAGTCTCCTGCCAGCCCATATCGTCCACAAGGAACATGATTATGTTCGGGCGGGTCTGGTCTTGGGCCGCAGCGGAGGCGGGCAGGGTCAGGCCTGCGAACATTGCGCTTAAAGGCAGTAAATTCTTTCTTGTCATAAAATGTAGGTTTTTGGGTTATGTAAATTGTAAATTTGTAACTCGGACGTAAAAATAAGGTCGTTTTTTTTTGCATAAAAATCTTAAAATGTGTTCAGTGCGGCTGGCGGCAACCTTTTTCGGGATATATAAGAGGTATAAAAGTTGCAGACGAAATGCCGGGCGGGTGAAAAACTTGAATATCCCTAAAAAGATTAGGCAGTATGCCGTATGAAAAATAATTTTATTACTTTTGTATAGAATAGAATACAGGACGGCATTAATAGAAACAAAACGCAAAGGAACGTTTTTATATATGGCGGTGCAAGGGCCTCTGCCTGCATCGTGCGGGTATATCGGCCCGAGGAGTGTAAAGTTCCGGCATACATATACGCTGAAATGGATTATAAAGAGTTTGCTGAAAAACTTCAGGAAAGGACCGGGCGGGACGCCGCATACGTCGACAGAGTAATGACGGCTATGGCTTCGGTTTTCAAAGAGCAGTGTTCCGATATGGATACCATATCGGTACAGGGATTCGGCAGTTTCGAGCCCAAGAAAAAGCTGGAGCGGGAAGTGGTGAATCCGGTAACCGGGGCAAGGATGCTGATACCCCCCAAGATTGTTTTGGGTTTCAAGCCTGCAACAGGAATAAAGAACAGAATTAAGGAACTGGCGCAAAATGAACAATAAGTTATCCATATCGGAAGTTGCAGGATTGGTTTCCAGAAAGTGCGGACTTACCAAGAAGGAGTGCGAACCGCTGCTGAAAGAAGCGTTCCTCCTGGCGGCGGAAACCTTGTCGTCGGGCGAGCCGCTCGTCATGAAAGGCATAGGCTCTTTCCGCCTTGTTTGGGTAAACCCGCGCGGAAGCGTAGATATAAATACCGGGGAGGCAATAACCATTCCGGGGCATTACAAACTCTCCTATCTGCCCGACAAGGCATTGAGGGAGGCCGTAAACGAACCGTTTGCCTGCTTTACGACAGAAGTGTTGCCGCCGGCGGGCGAATCCGTATCGGGGAGACCCGAAAAAGAAGAGGCCGTAGCGCTCCACGTGTCGGAAGCGCAGGAAGAGACAGTTGCGGCTGAAGTTCCGGAAAAGGCCGGGGCGGCCTCCGCCGGTGAATCCTCCCCCGGCGGGGAACTGCATATTGCTCCCGGGGAGCAGAAACAGGAGCAGGGCGCACGCGAGAGCGCACCGGTGCCGGAAGAGACGGCGCCGTCCGTTGCCGTTGCAGACAACGTAGCCCCGCAACAGGAACCGGTGGCCGCAAGCGGGGAGATGCCGGGTGGGGAAAAGGACGGAAACGGGACGTCCGGCGTCCGTACCGCCACGGACGGGGGCGAAGAGGCCGAGAAGAAGCCGGACGGCGGCGATGCCGAAGCCTCTGCCGGGAAACCGGAGTCCGGCACGGCGTCCGGTAACGAAGTTGAAAGGGAATACAGGCGCAGGACGCGCAACGGTTATATTGCAGGTTTCGTAACCGCAGCGCTGCTCTTCCTGCTGATAGGCGGCGGGGTCTGTTTTTTCCGTTCGCATTCCGGTAATTTCGACATAACGTTCTCTATTTTCAAATTCCCGTCGGCCGGTGGGGGGAAAGACGCTGCCGCGGTGAACAAAACCGATACGGCGGCCGTTGTAACAGACGGAAGCGTAGCAGAACAGCGGCAATCGGAAACCGGGCCGGGTGCGGCTGCCGGCAAGGAGACCGAAGCCGTGGTCGAAACCGTCGAACCCGGGAAGTTCCTGACTACTATAGCCCTCAAGCATTACGGCAACAAAATCTTCTGGGTATATATATATCGCGAAAACGAAGACCGTATCTGGAATCCGCGATATTTGCCCAAAGGGTTCAAGGTAGTGGTGCCGCCCCCTTCCAAATACGGTATCGATTCGGAAGACGAGGCATCCGTAAGGAAGGCTCAGGAACTGGAGAAACAGATACTTTATGAAATAGAGTAGGATATGCCGGGCGGGGAAACGCCCGGCTTAATTTTTTTTAATAAACCGAACTTTTACTTTTAACAATGTAAAATGTTAAAATTAAGGGTCGCCGCTTATCTTTGTAGCGTTATAGAAAGGAACAATTAAACAATAAATGGTAATTATGGATCAGACAGTGGATATTCGGGAACTTAACGAAATGATTTCCGCCAGGAGTTCGTTTGTGAATATGCTGACAATGGGGATGGACAAGGTTATAGTAGGGCAGAAGCACCTTGTGGATTCCCTGTTGATAGGGTTGCTGTCGAACGGGCATATCCTCCTTGAAGGTGTTCCCGGTTTGGCAAAGACGTTGGCTATAAAAACCCTTGCATCGTTGATAGATGCCAAATACAACAGGATACAGTTCACCCCCGACCTCCTTCCCGCCGATGTGGTAGGGACGATGATATACAGTCCGGCAAAAGAGACGTTCATGGTGAAGAAAGGGCCGGTGTTCGCCAATTTCGTGTTGGCCGACGAAATAAACCGCGCCCCGGCAAAAGTGCAGAGCGCATTGCTCGAGGCCATGCAGGAGCGTCAGGTTACGATAGGGGAAAACACATACAAGCTGGATGATCCTTTCCTTGTAATGGCAACCCAGAACCCGATAGAGCAGGAGGGTACATATCCGCTGCCGGAAGCGCAGGTTGACCGTTTTATGTTAAAAGTTATAATCGGATATCCTAAAAAAGAAGAAGAGAAACAGATTATAAGGCAGAACATATACGGCGGTGCGGCAGAGATAAAGCCGGTGGTAAAACCCGAAGAGATAGTGGAAGCCCGCAAGGTGGTACAGCGTGTTTACATAGATGAAAAGATAGAACGCTACATAGTGGATATAGTCTTCGCCACCCGTTTCCCGCAGGATTGCGGTTTGGGCGACATGAAAGAGATGATATCGTTCGGGGCTTCCCCGCGTGCGTCGATCAACCTTGCGCTGGCGGCCCGTGCATACGCCTTCCTCAAACAGCGCGGCTACGTAATACCCGAAGACATCCGCGCCGTATGCCACGACGTGTTGCGGCACAGGATAGGGCTCAGCTACGAAGCCGAGGCGAACAACCTTACGGCCGAGGAGATAATAAGCGAGATACTGAACAAGGTAGAGGTACCCTGATAAACAAAACGGCGGAGGCGGAGGCATACATATATGGAGACTACCGATTTATTGAAGAAAGTACGGCGAATCGAGATAAAGAGCCGCGGGTTGTCGCGCAATATCTTTGCCGGTCAGTACCATTCGGCCTTCAAGGGGCGCGGTATGGCGTTCTCCGAGGTGCGCGAATACCAGTTCGGCGACGATGTGCGCGATATAGACTGGAACGTAACGGCGCGCCACAACAAACCGTACATAAAGGTATTCGAGGAGGAGAGGGAACTCACCGTAATGCTGCTCATAGACGTGTCGGCAAGCCGGAATTTCGGGGCGGTAGGGGAGTCGAAGAAGGAGATGATGACCGAAATAGCCGCAACCCTTGCATTCTCTACCATACAGAACAACGACAAGATAGGGGTGGTATTCTTTTCCGACAAGATCGAAAAGTTCATCCCGCCCAAAAAGGGACGTCGCCATGTACTGTATATAATAAGGGAACTTATAAACTTCAGGCCGGAATCGAAGGGGACGGACATATCCGCGGCATTGGAATATGTAACCAACGCTATAAAGAAAAGGTGCACGATATTCCTTATGTCCGACTTTATCGACCCGCACGAATACCGGCAGGCCATGTCCGTGGCAAACAACCGCCACGATATGGTCGCTCTCCAGATATACGACGAACGCGATGCCGGACTCCCCGATGTGGGGCTGGCCAAGTTCCGCGATGCAGAGAAGGGCATAGACATATGGGTCGATACCTCGTCCCGTAAGGTGCGCGAAAAATATGCGGCATGGTGGAACGGCATGCATAAGAAGATGCAGGATGCAGCCCGCAGGAGCAGGGTCGACGTAACGACCGTATCCACAGCCGAAGACTATGTACTGGCATTGATAAACCTGTTTAAACAGCGATAGAAAAGAGAAGAGAAGATGAAAAAGACGAAACTCCTGTCGGTTCTGTTTGCCGTGTCCATGCTGGCTGTATCTGCGCCGGCATATCCGGCCGGCGGGCCGGAAAAACTCCTCGTTTCGGCGCGGATGGATTCGGCCGTGATATGGATGGGCGAACAGACATCCATAAAGGTAGAACTGGTACAGGACAAAGGCGAACTGGCGCTCCTCGCCATTCCCGGCGACACGCTTGCCGCAGGGGTGGAGGTGATAACGGTAACGCCCGGCGACACAGCCGAGATAAAAAACGGGCGAATCCAGATAGACCGCGAGATAATCGTAACCTCGTTCGATTCGGGATTCTACTATATACCCCCGATAAAGTACGTGCTGGATTCCGATACGTTCGCTTCGCAGCCGTTGAGCCTCAAGGTCGCCCCCGTGCCGGTAGACACGGTTAGCATCGACAACCTGAAACAGATAAAGGAGGTGCGTTCCCCCCGTTTCGTGCTGTGGGACTATATCCCCGGATACGTATGGATAATAATAGCGGGGCTGTTGCTTGTGGCGGCAGGAGCATACCTGTATTACAGGTATTTCCGGAACAGGTCGGCAATCGAAGCAGAGGCCGGGCCGCAGATCCCGCCGTACGACAGGGCCATGCAGGCATTGCAGGCGCTGCGCGAAGAAAAGCTCTGGCAGGGCGGGCAGGACAAACAGTACTATACCCGTCTGACAGACATACTCCGCGAATATCTCGACGGGCGTTTCTCGATAAATGCAATGGAAATGACCTCTACCGAGATTCTTGCCGCATTGCGGAAGAACAACGAGACGAAGGTGGTTGAGAAGCACATGAAGGAGATTCTCAACGTAGCCGATTTCGTGAAATTCGCGAAGATGCGGCCGCTGGCCGACGACAACGAGGCGTCCATGCGGTATGCCGTTGCCTTTGTGGAAGAGACGCGTCCGCAACCCGAACCGGAACCGGAAAAGGGCGATGCGGCGGGGAAAAACGGGGAAGCCGGTGCGGAAGGACCCGTAAAGACAATAAAGTAGAACCAAAAAAAGGAAAGATAGAATATGATATTTGCCAATCCCGCATATTTGTGGCTGTTGCTGCTCCTCGTCCCGGCGGTATTGTGGTATGTATTCAGGCAGCAGAAAGGGAACGCGTCGATAGAGGTGTCGAGTACTTCCCCGTTTGAAAAGATGCCGCGCAGCTACAAGTATTATCTGCGGCACGTGCGTTTCGCATTGGAACTGGCGGCTGCGGCATCGCTGATAATAGCCCTTGCGCGCCCGCAGTCGACCGACAGTTGGACGAGCCGTTCTACCGAGGGTGTGGATATAGTGCTGGCTCTCGATATTTCAACCAGCATGCTGGCGCGCGATTTCAACCCGAACCGCGTGGATGCGGCCAAGGACGTGGCGGCGCAGTTCGTTTCGGGACGCCCGTACGACAACATAGGGCTGGTAATATTCGCCGGCGAGAGTTTCACCATGTGCCCGATGACTACCGACCACGCTGCGCTGCTCAACCTGCTGCGCGATGTGGAGTGCGGAATGATAGAAGACATGACGGCCATAGGCGACGGCCTTGCTACAGCAATAAGCCGCATAAAGGACGGCCCGGCAAAGTCGAAAACCATAATACTGCTGACCGACGGGACGAACAATGCCGGCGACATAGCCCCGGTAACTGCAGCCGATATTGCCGCTACTTTCGGGATAAGGGTGTACACCATAGGCGTGGGGACCAAAGGCATGGCGCCATATCCGGTCCAGACGCCCTACGGTATAGAGTATCGCAACTATCCGGTGGAAATAGACGAGGCGACGCTCGACCAGATAGCTGTAAAGACGGGAGGGAAATATTTCAGGGCAACCGACAAGGGCGCGTTGAAGAACATCTTTTCCGAAATAGACCAGATGGAAAAGACCAAGCTCTCCGTAACGGAATACAGCAGACGAGAAGAAGAGTTCATGATATGGGCGGTACTGGCGTTGGTTTTCCTGTCGTGCGACATACTGCTCCGAAATACAATATTGAAGAATATCCCGTAAAAGATAAAAGACATGTTCCGATTTGCCAATCCACAATATCTCTATCTGCTGTTTGCCGTTCCGTTGATATGGGGGCTTTATCTTTACGGCGAGTACCGGCGCCGCCGGAACCTGAAAAAGTTCGGCAACGAAGAAGTGCTTCTGCCGCTGATGCCCGACGTGTCGCGTTACCGTCCCGGGTTGAAATTCTTCCTCGTACAGGCGGCATTCATCCTGGCGGTATTCATAATAGCCCGCCCGCAAATGGGTTCCAAACTCGAAACGGTAAAGAAACAGGGCGTTGAAATAGAGATTGTGCTCGACGTTTCCAACTCCATGATGGCGCGCGACGTCAGCCCCTCGCGTCTCGACAAGGCTAAAATGATGCTCTCCAAGCTGGTCGACGAGTTGAGCAACGACAAGATAGGGCTGATTGTCTTTGCCGGCGATGCTTATACGCAGCTTCCCATTACGTCCGATTTCGTATCGGCCAAGATGTTCCTTTCGTCTATAGACACGAAGATGGTACCTTCGCAGGGCACATCCATAGGGCGCGCAATAGATATGGCGGCAAACTCCTTTACGCAGGACGAGAGCGCCGACAAGGCCATAATAGTGATAACCGATGCCGAGAACCACGAAGACGATGCCGTGGCAGCCGCCAGGGCCGCTTCCGAAAAAGGGATAAGGGTGGATGTAGTCGGCGTGGGGACGCCTTCCGGCTCGCCCATCCCTATCGACGGCTCTACAAGCAACTTTTACAAGGATAATGCCGGCAATGTGGTGATTACCAAATTGAACGAGGCATTGGGGCAGGAAATAGCGCAGGCCGGGAACGGCATATACGTCTCGGCCGACAATACCAACCGCGCCTTGCGTGCATTGACGGCCGAAGTGCGCAAGATGAAAAAATCCGATGTGGAAAGCAAGGTCTATTCCGAATATGAAGAGCAGTTCCAGATATTGACGCTTGTGGCGTTGCTGCTTATTCTGGCCGACATGTTCATACTCGACGGCAAGAGCAAGTTTACGCGCAGGGTCAATTTCTTTACCGACAAGTAAAACAGTGCAATGAAAACGAAACATATAGCCGCAATAGCCGCAATAACCGCAATGCTCTCCGTTACGCTATGCCTCGATGCGCAGGGCGCAGAGGCGGAGCGCAGCAATAAGAGCGAACGGAGTTCGGTAAGGAGAGGCAACAAGGAGTACGAAAACAAAAACTTCGTAGGCGCAGAGATAGATTACCGGAAGGCTCTGGAGGCCGCGCCGCTGTCGGGCGACGCGACATTCAATCTGGGCAATGCCCTGTACGGCCAGCAGAAATTTGAAGATGCGGCAAAGGAGTTTGAAAAGTCGGTCAATTCCGAGACCGATCCGGTAAAGCAGGCCGAAGCGTGGTACAACCTCGGCAATACGCATATGAAAAACCGGAATTTCGCCGCCGGCATAGAGGCGTATAAAAACGCCTTGCGTAAAAACCCCAAGGATGAAGACGCCCGTTACAACCTCCGCCTGGCCCAACTGATGCTCAGGGAGCAGCAGCAACAGCAGCAGAACCAGGACGACCGCCGGGAAGAGGAACAGCAGCAACAGCAGCAACAGCAGCAGCCGAAGGACGAACAGCAGCAGCAAAAGGAAGACGACCGCCGGCAACAGCAGCAGAGTCCGTCGCAGATGACCCGCGAGAATGCGCAGCAGATTCTGGATGCCTTGCAGCAGGATGAGCGCAATACGCAGGAAAAGGTGCGGAAAGCCATAATGGAGCAGCACGAAAGGCGGCGCACCGATAAAGAGTGGTAAGAGCAAAAACAGGGAAAAGAGATGAAACGGAAACTGATAATAACAGCACTCCTGATTTTCGCATTCGGGGCCGCAATGGCCGACGATGTGGAGTTCACGGCCTCGGCGCCCGGCCAGGTAATAGCCGGGCGGCAGTTCCAGATAGTATATACGTTGAAAAACGGGGACGGCAGCGATATCCGGACCCCCGACTTCAAGGGGATGAACCTGCTGTACGGACCGGCAAAATCGCGCAGTTCGCAATTCTCCATAATAAACGGGCGCACCACGTCCACGACAGAAGAGAGTTACACCTACACCCTTACGGCGAAAGAGGCCGGGACATTTACTATAGAGCCGGCAACCATAACCTCGTCCGGAAAACAGTACACGTCCAACCGTATTACGGTAAAGGTGCTGCCGCCCGACAGCAACGCCCCGGAATCATCGCGCGACAGCCGCTCTTCGGAGCAGTATGCCGGTCAGGGAACCGACGACAAGACTTTTGCCCGGGTAATATTGTCGAAAACCAACGTGTATGAACAGGAGGCCATTCTCGCTACCGTAAAGATATATACCCGGGCGGCAGGGATAAGGAGCCTCGAGAGCGCGACGTTCCCGTCGTTCGACGGATTCGTCGTACAGGACATCCCCATACAGAACCCGCAGGTTGAACTGGAGCACTATTCGGGGGAGAATTATTCCGTGGTAGTCATAAAGAGGGCGTTGCTCTATCCGCAGCGTTCGGGGAAAATAACTGTAAATTCCGGGAAATTCGAGGTGGCCGTACAGGTAATCCGTCCGGTGCGCGGCCTTTTCGGAATGATGCAGGGATACGAGGACGTAATAAAGAAGGTACAGACGCAGCCGGTAACGGTAAACGTAAAGCCGCTTCCGGCCGACAAGCCCGAATCGTATGCGAATGCAGTGGGGAATTTCACCGTTACGTCCGAAATCAATACCCTCACCCCCAAAACCAACGAAGCCGTAACCCTGAAAATAAAGATAAAGGGAAAAGGGAACCTGAAGTACATGAAAGACCCGCAGGTGGAATTCCCGGCCGACTTCGAGGTTTACGACCCCAGGACCGACCTGAACATAAATACCACCCTTTCGGGCGTGGAAGGGTCGCGCGTAATAGAGTATACGGCAATACCGCGCAGTGCCGGCCGGTTTGACATACCGCCGGTGCAGTTCTCCTATTTCGATGCGGCGGCGGGCAAATACAAGACCTTGCAGACCGAGGCGTACACCCTTGACGTGGCCAAGGGGAAGGACAGCGGTGGCGGCGTGCAGGTGTCGAACTATACCGCCCGCGAGGAACTTAAAATGCTCAATGAAGATATCCGTTATATAAAGGGCGGGGAGTTCGCGTTGCGGCAGTCGCACGAACCGTTCTTCGGGACATGGAAATACTGGATTTTCTACATCGTGCCCGCAGTCGCCTTTGCTGCGTACGTGGCGGTGAACCGCAGGATGGCGAAAGAAAACGCGAATGTAAAACTTATGAAGACGCGCCGTGCCAACAAGGTGGCGGCAAAGCGGTTGAAGACGGCCGGGAAATACCTCGGAGAGCACAACAGGGAACTTTTCTATTCCGAGGTGCTGAAAGCCGTGTGGGGGTATTTGAGCGACAAACTGATGTTGCCGGTATCGGAACTGAACAGGGACAACATAGCCGCGCAGCTGCATAAGTACGGCACTACCGACGAGGTGGCGGCAATGTTCATAGAGATACTGGATATTTGCGAGTTTGCACAATATGCGCCGTCGCAGTCGGACGAAGCCATGGACAAGCTCTACAACGATACCGTCGAAGCCATAGGTAAAATGGAGAGTACGAAAAAGAACAACAAACAGCAGTAAAAGACATTCCGAACATGAAGAAGGTAACAGCCATAATATTCGCAATACTTTGCTGTACGCATGCCTCAACGGGCGCGGCAACGCTGCAGGAGGCCGACAAGGCGTACGGCGCGCAGAAATACGCCGAGGCCGCGGCAATGTACGAGGAGGTTATTGCAGGGCAGGGGACATCGCCCGAGGTCTACTACAATCTCGGGAACGCATATTACAAGCTGCAGCAGTACCCGCAGGCGATACTCAATTACGAAAGGGCGTTGCTGCTGTCGCCGGGCGATGAAGACATCCGCTTCAACCTCGAACTCGCCCGGAGCAAGATAACCGACAAGATAGACGTTATAGACCGTTCGTTCCTGTCGGTGTGGGGCGATACGCTCCGCAACCTCTGTTCGTCCGATGCGTGGAGCATTGTCGCCATTGTTGCGTTCATACTCTTTGTCGCAGGCGCATATTTCTATTTTTATTTCTCCGCCGTATGGGTGCGGAAAGCCGGGTTCTTCGGCGGCCTGCTCTTCCTTGTCATATCGGTATCGGCGAATATCTTCGCTTACCGGCAGAAAGAAAAACTGCTGAACCGCAATGACGCCATAATAGTGTCGCCGAGCGTAACGGTAAAGAGTTCTCCGGCCGACAGCGGGACGGACCTCTTCATTCTGCACGAAGGGACAAAGGTGAAAATAACGGACAAGGTAGGGGAGTGGTCGGAAATAAGGATAGACGACGGCAATACCGGGTGGATGCAAAATTCAAAAATGGAGATAATCTGACACGGGTTTTCCGGAATACGGTTCATAAAAAACAGCTTCATCACATAACACCATGCAATCATTGATAGATGCCGACAAGGCGCTGCTTCTCTTCTTCAACGGTTACCACACCCCGTACCTCGACCAGGTATTCTGGGTCATAACGGGCAAGGTCATATGGATTCCGTTAATCCTGTCGTTCGTGTACCTTTTCTTTACCAAAGGGTGGAAAGAGGCATCGCTCGTAATCCTCATGGTGGCGCTGACGGTAGTATTGTGCGACCAGCTCTCTTCGGGGATATGCAAGCCGCTGTTTGCGCGCCTCCGGCCGTCGCAGGACCCCGAGTTCTCGCAGTTCGTAACCGTGGTAAACAACTACCGCGGAGGGTTGTACGGGTTTATTTCGGGCCATGCTGCCAACAGTTTCGGCATAGGGGTCTTCTCAATCCTGCTCTTCCGCAACAGGTTCTATACCGTTTCTGTACTGATATGGGCATCGCTGTCGTGCTATTCGCGCATGTACCTCGGGGTGCATTATCCCGGCGACATCCTCTTCGGGGCAATGGGCGGCGCACTGATGGGGTATGTTACATATACCATATACGACCGTCTGCATACCCGCATTTTCAAGACCCCTAACCAGTATGCCGGGGCGAAGGCCGTGAACATACCCCTCGCCGTAATGTACGCCACGTATGCGGCCATACTCATATTCGCCCCGCTTATAAACTTTAGGATCAGATAAATACAAAAGGGCATCCCTGTTCTCCCGCTGCGTCAGGTTTCAAGTTGTAGGCAAAAGGCGAAAAAAAAACGTTTTTTTTTGTTTTTACCGATAATAATGGTTACATTTATTGCGTAAAAACAAAAAATGTAACAAACCCGATTATTAATAATTAAAACCCTTATTGCCATGACAAAGATGATAACATTTGACGAACTGAGAAGAATCAAGAACAGTCTGCCTGAAGGTTCGTCGCACCGTATAGCCGATGAGTTGAACATAGATGTACAGACGGTGCGCAATTATTTCGGAGGGAACGATTACAAGACGGGAGAAAACTGCGGGCTTCATATCGAGCCGGGTCCCGAAGGCGGAATAGTGGTTCTCGACGATACCAAGATTCTTGACATGGCTATCGCCATATTGCAGGAAGAGACCGCTTCAAAGGATTGACAGCAGTAACAGGGCGGCCAGGATACAGACGCAGTTTAAGGAATCCAGTTACAGTCGGCTATGGGCGAAGACAGATTGATAACGGTTGCAATATACACTTACGAGAAGGCGCAGATAGTGAAAAGCCTGCTTGAGAGTGAAGGTATTCCCGTGGTTATCCAGAACGTGAATCTTATACAGCCGGTAATATCGTCGGGTGTAAGGGTGCGGATAAAGGAGACCGACCTGCCGCATGCGCTGACGATACTTGAAGACCATAATTCCCTTTTTGAAACCGCCGTTGCCCGAAAGCCGGGGAAAGACGCCGGCCGGCAGCATATAGTGATACCCGTCGATTTTTCCGATTACTCCTGCAAGGCTTGTTCCATAGGGTTCGACATTGCGCATAAAACCGGTGCAACCGTAACGGTGCTGCATACATACGTAATACCGTATCTGCCCGATGCCATACCCATAACCGATACCTTTATAGGAAAAGAGGAGATTGACGAGTTCAAGTCCATAAAGGAGAACGCGCACAGGCAGATGGGCGAATTCTTCGACAAGTTGAAGAGTGCCATAGCAGCCGGGCAACTTCCCGACGTGAACTTCGAGTGCAGCGTAAAGGAAGGGATACCCGAAGATGAAATACGCATCATATCCCGTCGCAATGCCCCGTCGCTGATAGTTATGGGAACGCGCGGCAAGGGGCGCAAGGAGAGCGAACTGATAGGGAGCGTTACGGCCGAAGTTATCGATTCGGCGCGTGTCCCCATACTGGCAGTTCCCGAAGATACGCATGTAAGCCGGTGCAGCGATGTGAAACGGCTGGCGTTCGTAACTAATTTCGACCAGGGCGAACTGGTTGCAATCGATACTTTCATGCGGCTTTTCGGCGAGTTCGACTTCGAGGTGGTATTGGTCAATTTCCTGTCGGATAAAGCCGACAGGATAAGCGAAATACAGATGCAGTATCTCGAAAGGTATTTTGTAAAGCATTACCCGACAAGGAAATGTACGTGCCGTTTTATCGAGACCAAGGACATACTCCGGGGCGTGAATGACTTTATAAAGGACGAAAAGATAGATGTTCTCTCCATGACCACGCGGCGGAGGTCGATATTTGCACGGCTGTTCAATCCCGGCATTGCGCACAGGATGATATTCCATTCCGATACGCCGCTGCTGGTAATACCCGCACGCAACAAATGACTTCATTTCCTTTATGATAGCGGGCATGGGGCTGCTGTTACGTTTCAGGAAGTCCCATGCCCGCAACACTTGGGGGGAGCGGGAAAGTACGCATGGAAAAGTTTTGCAGCAAATTGCGGGTGTGTAATCCAATGGTTTGATATATAAACAGTTTGCTCTCCTTGAAGGCGTCTACTTGGAACAGGAAAACAATTGATATGTTTAAAAATGGCGAATATATGGAAATTTAGTATTAAATTTGCAGCGCAAACGAATGATGGCAAACTCTTGCCGCATAATTAATCAACTTAAAAAAGACAGAAAATGAAAAAGCTTTATTCAATTGCGATGCTTTTAATGCTCGTCGCATCGGTCTCTTTCCTCGCTTCGTGTAGTGATGGCGATGATGACAATAACGGGGGGAATACTGCACAGGAAGAATCGCAAGTATATACCGGTACGTTGAGAGTATATTCCAGAGCATCGTTGGAATCCGAGGCTCCGGATGTGGAACTTACGACACCCATAAACGGCCAGGCGGTAAACATGGCCCGCAATGCTTCTGTTTTCGGGCTGAGCATCAAGGACCTTGTTCTGGAAATAACCGGTATGGGGACGACTCCTCCGTCAACTCTTTCCATAAGCGATGTTCCTTATACTGCTTCGGAAGGGGGAGTATGCACGGTAGACTATTCGTGCAATGTAAAGATAGATCTGTTGGGTACTTACGCCACGGTATCGAAAGTGAAAGGGACCTTTACCAAAAACAGCAATGTAATGGACTTGTACATCCTCGCATTGGGTTCACCCGAACTTCTGGATATGCCGGTATATATATCGGTAGTTTGTCCTGGTACGACAACCGGAGAGTAAGCTTGTAAAACACAATACCATACAGGATAGCGGTCTGAAACAACTTCGGCCGCTATCTTTTTTTGTGCCCCTTGCCGTTGCCGCCCTCTCTCCGTCCTCCGCCGAGAAGCGCATTTATCAAGTCGCGGCGCCCGGCCTTCTCCAGCTCGCGCCTTATTACGGCTGCCGATTCAGGCTTGTACCAGAAAAAGAACTCCCGTTGCAGCAGTTTCTCTTCTTTTCTCCTTGCCGTATAGACTTTCTCACCTGTATAAGGGTTTATGCCGGTGTAGAATATCTCGGTGGCCAGCGTCATGGGGGTGGGGGTGAAGTCCTGTACCTGTTCCAGATGAAAATGCAGTTTTTTCGTAATGGCTGCAAGTTCGGCCATGTCTTCGGCGGTACATCCCGGGTGGCTCGATATGAAATACGGTACAAGTTGCTGGTTTAGCCCTTCCCGGCGGTTTATATTGTCGAAAATACGGTTGAACTCCGTAAACAGGCTGAAATCCGGCTTCCGCATCAGTTTCAGTACTGCGGGAGATGTATGTTCGGGTGCTACTTTCAAACGTCCCGACACATGGCGGCAGATAACCTCCTCTGTATATTCCCTCGCGGCCTTGTTCAGCTTCTCGTCATCGTTGCGGTGCAGCAGCATGTCGTACCGTATCCCGCTTCCGATGAAGCTCTTCCTGACCCCCTTTATACTGTCGGCCTTGCGGTAGAGTTCCGTAAGCGGGGCATGGTTGCAGTCGAGGTTTCTGCATACGGCGGGAAACAGGCACGATGCCCGCCTGCACCTCCGGCATATTTCCATGTCCTTGCCGTGCATCTTGTACATGTTGGCCGACGGCCCGCCGAGATCGGAGATGTATCCCTTGAAATCGGGCATCTCCGTTATGGCCTTTACCTCTCTCAGAATCGACCTCTCCGAACGCGAAACCACCTGTTTGCCCTGATGCGCCGCTATTGCGCAGAACGAACATCCGCCGAAGCACCCGCGGTGCAGGTTTACCGAAAACCGGATCATGTCGTATGCCGGAATCCTCTTCCCCTTGTATTTTGGGTGGGGCATGCGGGTATACGGCAAATCGAACGAAGCGTCTATCTCCTCTTCGCTCATGGGCGGGTACGGCGGGTTTACCTTTACCGCCCTGTTGCCGTGTCCCTGCCACAATGTGTAAGGGGTAATCCTGTTCCCCTCCTCTTCTATTATCCTGAAATTTTCCGCTTCGGTTTTTTTGCTCCTTGCACACTCCTCGTACGGTGCAAGTATTATATCGTCTTTGCCGGGAGTCTGCGGCAGCGCTTCCATAACAGCCGTCTGGCGAATCCCCTTCAGTTCCGTTACCGGTTTGCCTGCTGCAAGCTGGCGCGCAATTTCCCTTACGGGCTGTTCTCCCATGCCGTATATCAGAATATCCGCACCGCATTCCGGCAAGATAGATTCCCTGAACCTGTCCTGCCAGTAGTCGTAGTGTGCAAAGCGGCGCATCGAGGCTTCTATGCCGCCAGCAACGACGGGCGTGTCGGGGAAGAGCCTTTTCAGTATCTGCGTATAGACTACGGTAGGGTAGTCGGGGCGCATCCCCGCCTTGTTGTCGGGCGTATAGGCATCGTCCGAGCGGAGCCGCTTGTTGGCGGTGTAGTGGTTTACCATCGAGTCCATCGCACCCGCCGTTACCCCGAAAAAGAGGCGCGGTCTGCCGAGTTTCCTGAAGTCGCGCAAATCGTCTCTCCAGTTCGGTTGCGGGACAATGGCTACCCTGAGGCCTTCGGCTTCGAGAACGCGCCCTATTACGGCCGCTCCGAACGAGGGGTGGTCTACGTAGGCATCGCCGCTGTAGATTATCACATCCAGATAATCCCACCCCCGCAGCTCCACTTCCTTTTTGGTCGTCGGCAGCCACCTTTTCAAATCCGCCCTTTTGTCCTCTCCGTTATCCATGCGTTTCCGTTTTTATTCCTGCCCGTCGAGCATCTCCTGTAATTTCAGAAGTTCGTCGCGCAGCCTTGCAGCCTCTATGAATTCAAGGCGCCGTGCTGCATCCCCCATGGCCGAACGGCATTTCTCTATCGCCGCTTTCAGCGATTCCTTGTCCATGTACCGTACAACCGGGTCGGCGGCAAGGTTTACGCTTGTCGAGAATTCTTCGCTATAGGCCGGATCTTTGCCTTTTCCTTTGCCTGTTGCCGATTTGGCGGCTGTTCCCGAAAGGACGGATTCCTGCGCTTTCTTTATTGCCCTGGGGGTTATGTTGTGCTCCTTGTTGTATTTAATCTGCTTCTCCCGCCGGCGGTTCGTTTCGTCTATGGTCTGCTGCATGCTCTCCGTTATCTTGTCGGCATACATTATAACAGTACCGTTCAGGTTACGGGCGGCACGTCCGGCTGTTTGGGTAAGGGACCTGTGCGAACGCAGGAAACCCTCCTTGTCCGCATCGAGTATGGCAACGAGCGATACTTCGGGCAGGTCCAGCCCCTCGCGCAGCAGGTTTACCCCGATAAGGACGTCGTAAACCCCTTTGCGCAGTCCGTCGATAATCTCTATCCTGTCGAGCGTCTCCACGTCCGAGTGGATATAGTTGCACCTTATGTCTATGCGGAGCAGGTATGTGTTCAGTTCTTCCGCCATCCGTTTTGTCAGTGTGGTTACCAGAACCCTTTCATTCCGCTCTATGCGGCGCTGGATTTCTTCCAGGAGGTCGTCGATCTGGTTGAGGCTCGGACGCACCTCTATTACGGGGTCGAGCAGTCCCGTCGGACGTACTACCTGCTCCACGATAACCCCTTCCGACTTCTCCAGTTCATAATCGGCAGGCGTTGCGCTTACATATATTACCTGCGGGGTGAGCGCCTCGAACTCCGCGAATTTCAGCGGACGGTTGTCGATTGCCGCAGGCAGACGGAACCCGTACTCCACAAGGTTCAGTTTGCGGGAGTGGTCCCCGCCGTACATCGCCCTTATTTGCGGGACGGTAACATGGCTTTCGTCTATTATGACGAGGAAATCTTTCGGAAAATAATCCAGAAGGCAGAACGGGCGGCTGCCGGGCTCGCGTCCGTCGAAGTAGCGCGAGTAGTTTTCTATCCCCGAACAGTGCCCTATCTCGCGTATCATCTCCATATCGTACGACACCCGTTCATACAGGCGTTTCGCTTCCATTTCCTTTCCGGCGCCGTTGAAGAAAAGCACCTGCTTGTCGAGGTCGCAGGCTATCTCCTCAAGGGCTTTGTCGATGCGCTCCTTGCTGGTAACGAACAGGTTGGCGGGATAAATGTTGAAACTGTCGAAACTGCCGGTGGTACGTCCGGTTTCTATATCGGCGCACTCTATCGATTCAATCTCTTCGCCCCAGAACGATACGCGCAGAATCATGTTGTCGTATGCAAGGTAGATCTCCACGCAGTCGCCCCTTACCCTGAACGTCCCGCGTGCCGGCTCGGTTTCGTTCCTCGAATAGAGGGCGTCCACAAGCATCCTTAGCAGCGTGTTGCGCCCTATGTTGTCCCCGCAATGTATGGAGATAAGGTTGGTGTTGAAATCCTGCGGGTTGCCTATGCCGTAAAGGCACGATACCGACGATACCACCACTACGTCCTTGCGTCCCGACAGCAGGGCCGATGTGGCGGCAAGCCTCAAACGGTCTATCTCCTCGTTTATGGCAAGGTCTTTTTCTATATACGTGTCGGTTGTCGGGATGTATGCTTCGGGTTGGTAGTAGTCGTAATAAGAGACGAAGTACTCCACCGCATTGTCGGGGAAGAACCCCTTGAATTCGGTATAAAGCTGGGCGGCCAGTGTCTTGTTGTGGCTCAGGATCAGCGTAGGCTTGTTCACCCTGGCAATTACGTTGGCCATGGTGAACGTTTTCCCCGAGCCTGTTACCCCCAGCAGGGTTTGGGCCGGCAGCCCTTCTTCAATGCCGTTTACAAGCTCCTCTATTGCCTCCGGCTGGTCGCCGGTCGGCGAATATGAAGAAACCAACTTGAAATCCATAGGCCCGTAATTTAAGAATGCGAATATACGAAAATAAACCCGAACCGTTTCCGGCAGGCTCAAATTATCGGGGGTCAGGGGTGCTGTTTATCCCTTCGTCCTGTTAAACACGGAAAGCGGGAAGTACCGTTGAATGGCTATTTTGCCGCCTGTCGGCTCCCTCCGGTGTCGGAACGGTCCGGCGTAGAGCCGTAACCCGCGTCGATCTTTACAAAAGCACATACTGCAATAGTGATTGCGCAGCATATCATAACCCAGACGAAGAACCTTTCATATCCCAGCATTTCCTGAATCCACCCGGCAGCCATTCCCGGCAGCATCATCCCCAATGCCATAAATGCCGTGCATATGGCGTAGTGCGCAGTTTTATGCTCTCCCTGCGAAAAATATATCATAAACAGCATATATGCCGTAAAGCCGAAACCGTATCCGAACTGTTCCACAAAAATGCAGGCCGATATGACGGCGATGTTCTGCGGTTGTAAATATGCCAGGAACACGAATGCGAGACATGTAAGGGAAAGGCTCCATGCCATGGGCCACAACCATTTTGCAAGTCCTCCGCGTGCGGCGCATATGCCGCCGATTATGCCTCCTGCGCTCAAACCTGTTATGCCGATAGTGCCGTATGCAATGCCCACGGCTTCGGTGCTCATGCCCAATCCTCCGTTTTCGACGGGGTCGAGCAGGAACGGGTTGATAAGTTTTACGAGTTGGGCCTCCGGAAAACGGTACAGCAGCAAAAACAGGATTGCCGTAGCAATATGCCTCTTCTTGAAAAACGAAGAAAACACCGCGCCGAATTCTCTGAAAAGCGAGGAGACACAGACACGCTCCCTTGATACCGCCGCATCGCTGTCCGGTCTGGGCAATGCCGCCGTGTGGTAGCCGAAAATCAGGACGAACAGGGCGGCGACAACCAGGAACGTGCTCGACCATGCCGCGGTTATCGACCCGGTACTCTTTTCGAGCCAGCCGGCCACGACAACCAGCCCTCCCTGTCCTGCAATCGTCGCAATGCGGTAAAAAGTGCTTCTGATTCCGACGAAGAACGATTGCTCCTTTACTCCGAGGGCCAGCATGTAGAAACCGTCCGATGCAATGTCGTGCGTTGCCGATGTAAACGCCAGTATCCAGAATACGGCGAGGGTAATTCTGAAAAAGGCGTCGGCCGGCAGGGTAAGGGCAATTCCGGCAAATCCCGCACCCATAAGAATCTGGGTGGCCAGAACCCACAGCCGTTTGGTCTTGAACATGTCCACTACAGGGCTCCAGAACGGTTTTATTACCCATGGGAGGTAGAGCCAGCTTGTATATAGGGCGATGTCGGTGTTGGAGATGCCGAGCCGCTTGTACATTATTACCGATACGGTCATGACCATGACGTATGGCAACCCCTGGGCAAAATAGAGCGAGGGAATCCAGTACCACGGCGATATGCTGTTCTTTGTGCCTGTCATGTTCCGTCAAATATAAGCCTTTTCAATGCGTGCTCCCTTATAGTAATGCGAAAGTATTTCCTTGTAGCCGTATCCTCTGCTCCCCATTACGGCCGCCCCTATCTGGCAAAGCCCTACGCCGTGCCCCCAGCCTGCACCGTGCAGTACGAAATACTCCCCGTCGCGCATTACGGTGAAAGCCGAACTGTACAGGTGCGACCGCGACAGCAGTTTGCGTATTTCCAGTTCTTTGCCTACAATCATGCTCCTTTTGCTCCCCGTTATTCCCAACCGCGATATCCTGCCCGAAACGCCCCTTTCCAGCGGCGTAAGCGATTCTATGATGCCGAAATCGATGCCGCTCCGTTCTTTTATTATTTCCGACAGTTCCTGCCGGGTATAGCGTACCTCCCAACGGTAGAAATCGGAGGTTTCCGTGTCGAATCCGTTCAGAATCTGGCGTAGTATCCCGCTGTCGGCCGTGTTGCAGAAGGCATCGGGTTCGGAGGCTATCCATTTGCCGGCCTCTTCTTCACAGGTAAGGTCGGGCAGGGGCGCTTCATCGGCAGTATCGCGCACCCCTTTCAAATATTCTACCTCCTTGTCTTCCCAGCAGCAGCCGAACTCTTCCGTGGCCCCTCCGCAGCACTTGGAAAAGCGTGCATCGCAGATCTCCCCGCCGAACGTCAGCACTTCCCCGCGGGTCTCCGCCACCGCCGTTTCCACGGCAGGGAGGCAGGCCTTGGTTATCCCCTGGTAACGTTGGCAATGGTCGTCGGCGCATACGTCGAAGTGGTCGTGGTCTTCGCGGTCGTACCATTTTATCATTTCACGTTCATTGAATTTCATTCCTCCGCAACTTTTTTCCGCCCTGTCTTTCTTTCTCCCTATTTGGGCGATAAGCCAGCTGCGCGATATTACGGCATGCGCCTTAAGCAGCTGTAATGACGCGTGGGCGTTCATTTCCGACGAGATGACGCTTTTAAGGTACTCTTCCGCGCGGATTCTGTTTATTGCCGTTATTTTTCCCCCTGCCGCATAAAACTCCAGCCCACCCCTGAATGACTGTTCTTCTTTCCGTTGCCAGTGGAAGTCCACGCCTATGGTTACATTGCCGAGGGTGAAGAAATTCTCTTTTTCCGATACCGGCGTCAGCTGCAATGTTTCATACCGCACCCCGTTGAAAAGAATGCCGCCTGAAGCGTGTCTTGCCGAAACTTTCCCGCTTGCGGTACAACTGCCGCCGTTTACGATATAATTTCCGTGAAGCGTCGCCGTTATCTCTTCGGCCGACATTATGCCTGCTTTTATTACCGGTTCGTCCATATTGCCGTCTATTTTAGTCTTGAAGCTATACTGTCGGCTTCTTCGCTGTCTATACACACTTCATTGTACAGTGCGGTTACGGTGCGCTCCGTCATCTTGTCGAAATCCTCCTTGCGCGGAAGCACCAGCACTCCTCCCATTTCCACCGAGGCCGGGCTTACCAGCATCTGTCCTTCTCCGTCCGAACCGTAAAACGAAGGGCGGTGGGCCTTGCGCAGGAAAACGAATACATTCCACTTTCCGCCGGCATACAGGGAAAGGATGTTCATCATCGGTTCGCTGTTGCTGTTGCCGTGCCGTGCCGCCGCGTATATTCCGGCGAACGCCTCTTCGGTATATCCTGCACTCCCGCTCTCTATGACAAATGCATTCCGCAACGGAGCGGGCAGACGATGAATCTTGCCGAATCTGTTTTCCGTTACCGCCGCTGCCGCATCGTGCCATTCGCCCTCTATGGGCATCGCCCCGCTCTCCACGGCCTGAAAATGCGCGTGGTGCGGCGCCGACGCCCCGCATCCCGGGCCGTTGTAGAATATTGTGTACCCGTCTAAAAGCCGGGCCAGCAGCAGCATATCCCCGAACCTCCCCGCTATCCTTTGTCCGGTGTGGGTTTGCGCGGCTATTGTAAAATGCCGTTTGAAAACAGGGTAGGGGTTTACCAGTACGGAATACTTGCCGGCAAATGGCAGGGCTTCCTGTTCGGCAGGTCTCCTGCCGGCACACAGGAAACAACTGTCGGGATTCGTCCTGCCGCTGTCAGGCTTTGAGGCCGTGGACAGGATTCTCGCCGGGTTGTGCATTGCCGTAACGTTGCAGTGCGGCATAACTATCCGTCTGGTCATAACCTTTTCAAGGGCCGAGTAGTTGTCGGCAACTGTTCTCCACGACGCTTTCTGGCGTTCGAGCATCTGCAACAGCATTCCGGAGGTTATTTCATGCATATTCCCCACTTCTGTTCTGCTTTATGCGGGCGGCAAGTTCCCATGTCCGCAGTTTGTCCTTGTAAAAATTGTTTGCGTTTGCCTTCTCGATGCTCAGGCCTGCATCGCTGTTCCCTTCCCAGCGGCGGCAGGTGTATATGGAATCGAAAATTCTCCCTATCCTGTATTCGCGCGAAATTCTCAATCCCACGGCGTAATCTTCGCCGTACGACGTGTTGGGGAATTTTATTTCCCGTATCAGGGGCGTGTAAAATGCGCGCGGAGCGCCGAGGCCGTTTATCCGCAAGGCATTGTTCCTGCCGTTCTCTTCGGTCCATTCAGCATGGTTTATCAGTCCGGGAGGGAGTGTTTCCAGATTGAAATCGGTTATCGTGTACGACCCTATCACCATTGCGCAACGCTCCTTGCGGAAACACTCCACAATCTGCTGCAGGGTGTTTTTGCTCCCGTAAATGTCATCGCTGTCCAACTGTACGGCGAACCTCCCGCATTTGTCCGACTGTACGGCTTCGTTCCAACACCCCCCTATACCGAGGTCTTCCCTTTCGGGGATTATATGTACAACCCTGCTGTCTTTGGCGGCTGCACGTCCGACAGCTTCGGATGTGCCGTCGTCCGAGCGGTTGTCCACGATTATCACATTGAAGGGGAAGTCCGTTTCCTGCGCAAGAGCCGACCCTATTGCATCGGATATTGTACGTACTCGGTTGCGCACGGGTATTATGACTGAGGCTTCGCAGGCGAATTCGCCCGCTGACGTGTCTGTCTCCCTGTACCCCGGTCTTATATATCCCCCAATCCGTTTCAGGTGCTCCGTGCAGGCCTTTTCCATTTCAATCTGGGCGGAGCGGTTTTTAGGGTCGGTGTACCCGAAATGCTTGCAGTGCGGGTCTCCTTCCGTTACCGGGAGCCTTACCGAGTAGAGATATTCGTTTATGTGTACTATTTCGCCCATGCGCGAGAGGCGCAGCCGCAAATCGTAAAGTCCGGCATATCTGTACGTCTCATCGCTTTCGGAAAGGCATTTTTTCATCATGTCGGAGCGGACAAGCAGCAGGGGCCCGAAATCGAAGTCGTCCCTGAGGCTGCCGCTCTGGTAGTCGATAAGCGGACGGGCGGAATACCTGCCGTTTTCATGCACCGTGTAATCCGAATATACTATCGGTGCTGAAGTGTTTTCGGCAATGCAAATCATCCTGTCCATGGCTTCCGGCCCTATATCGGGTTCGCCTGCCCCGGTGTAAAGAAGCGTATATTTTCCACGGGACGTATCGGCAATTCTGCGTAATGTCCCGGTCATGCCGAATGTTCCTTCAAGCGGTTCCGTACACTCTTCCCATGTTCCGTTCCAGGTGCGGCGCACGACTCCTGTCCCCCCGCCTGTATGTAGCCTGCATCCGTCCGCAAACAGCACATGCGGGAAAAAGCAGTCGATTTCGTTGTTCATGATAATACGCTTTATAGCGGCAGTAAGCCGTTATGCAAACATAACTAAAAAATCCCGATTGTTAAAAATGCAATTGCGGTTAATTTTTTTGCGAAAATATTTGGAGAATAAAAATAGTTTTCCTATCTTCGTTGCAAGAAAACAGACAAAGTCGATATTTGAACAGGTTGCATCCTAGTAGATTGGGAAACTCATCAGTTATAAAGAAATGCCGAGACAAGCTTTCTTCCACAATGGCGGGCCACGCCTTCGGGTATGCTTTAGCACGGTGGATTACAAAGTGGTAGAAGCACTCAAATCCTGTCGTTCGGAGTTTCATCGCATCCTATGGTGCAGCCTTCCTATACAATGAGGCTCGGTAACCCCGGGTCTCATTTTTTTTGCCCATACTTCATTTTTTTGTACCCTTTTTTACCGTATAACCCGCTTTAGTATTGCCCGTTTCCCGACACCGTTATCCCCGTAACCCCACCTCTTTCCACACACCAACCGTGTAAAATGTGAAAAAACATACCCTAACCCAGCCGTAAAATGTGAAAATACACCCCCTTTGCAGGCTGTAAAATGTGAAAAATATATGCGTTTGTAGTGTCTATAATGTGAAAAACAATATCTTTGCAATTGGATATTAAAGTTTTTCAATATGGATGAAATCTTGAAAAGGAAAATAGATGCGTATTTGGTTGCATGGAAAAATAATCCCGAAAGAAAACCTCTGATTGTAAAAGGAGCACGGCAGATAGGCAAGACACGTTCAATAGAGTGGTTTGCAAATCGGAACTATTCAAATGTCGTCCAGATTAATTTTGTAGAGCAGAAAAAATATCGTGATATTTTCAATGACGGGTTTGAAGTGGATATGATATTAAAAAATATTTCCCTGCTCAATCCCGAATTCAAGTTCGTGCCCGGAGAAACGATTTTCTTTTTCGATGAGTTGCAGGCATGCCCTAACTGTGCAACCTCGTTGAAGTTTTTCAAACTGGATGGGCGGTTTGATGTAATCTGTTCAGGCTCACTTATGGGAATTAACTATAAAGAAATAGAGTCCAACAGTGTCGGTTATAAAGAAGACTATGAAATGCATTCGATGGACTTCGAAGAATTTCTTTGGGCTAAAGGCTACTCGGAAGATTTTATAGAGGAACTATATCAAAACATGTTGGAAGTAAAACCGCTTGCGGCTTTGCAGACAGATGTGCTTTTTGACCTGTTCCGCGACTATGTTATTATCGGAGGGATGCCCGAAGTGGTAAATACATATATAAAAAACAAAAACTTCAGTGGCACGTTGAGCATACAGAAACAACTGTTGAAAGACTACGAAGAAGACATTACCAAATATGCCGAAGGGTTGGACAAAGCAAAGATTAAAGCCGTCTATAATCATATATCCGCATTTTTGGCTAAAGAAAACAAAAGGTTTCAGATAACCAAGATAGGAAGAAATGCAAGGAACAGAGACTATATAGGATGCGTGGAATGGCTCGCAGATGCCGGAGTTATAAATATCTGCTATTGCATGAATCACCCCGAACTCCCAATCAAGGGAAACTACGACCCCAAACTCTATAAGATATATTTTAAAGATACCGGCCTTTTGATAGCATCGCTCGACGAAGAAGCACAAGAAGACTTGAGGGCAAATAAGAATCTCGGCACATATAAAGGAGCCATATATGAAAATATAGTAGGCGACATGCTTGTTAAGCAAGGGTATGGACTTTACTATTATAGCGGTGATAGGCCGGCCATTGAAATGGATTTCTTTATCAGAGATACAGATTCCCTTATACCGGTAGAAGTAAAAGCCAATGACGGGGCAACGGTTTCGCTTAATAACCTATTGAAAGAAAACAAATATCCCGATATAAAATACGGAATAAAACTGGGATATAAAAATATAGGTTTCAATGGCAAGTTTTACACGTTCCCTTATTTTCTTACGTTCCTGTTGAAGAGATTTGTATCCGACAGAAAAAAACACATCGGTTAAACTACAAATATTATGGTAGTAATACATTTAAAACAAGGAATCTAAATATTCCTTACAAAAACAAAGTTCCGTATATTTGTATCAATATGAAACTCTTCGTTAAGAAACATAATTCAATAGAATAAGAACAGTAATAACAAAACTGATAAATGGTTTTGTGATATATGTAATTGACTGTATGAGTAGCAGTTTTATAACCAATAAAGAAAAATTCTTATCCGATATTATCAATGGCATCTTGCCTAAAACAAATGCCGTAGATATATTGGTCGGCTATTTTTATTATTCCGGTTACATTCAGTTATCTGAAAGTCTGAAAGATAAACAGATAAGAATATTGGTCGGATTGGATGTCGATTTACGGATAAGCAAACATATATGCGAAATAGAAGCATTTAGAAACAAGTTCGTCTCTCGTAATACAACCAAAGAAGAATACTACAAGCAGTTTATCCGCATATTTAACGAATCGGATTTTATGGATTCGGCTGAAAAACTGGAGCAGTTCAAAATGTTCTATGGGAAAATATTGGATGGAACGCTCGAGATTCGCAAAACACTCGAACCATGTCATTCCAAAATGTATCTGTTTGCATATAACGACTTGGTGAACGAGGGAGGCGAGTTACCCGGTGTTCTAATCACAGGTTCCAGCAATCTTTCATATCAAGGATTGAAGGGTAGGTTGGAACTTAATGCCCGATTCAATGACAAACAGGACTACGAGGAAGGAAAAAAACTCTTCGATGAGCTATGGGAAAGTTCTGTCGTAATTGTAAGTAAAGACATTCTGGACGAGTGGAACAATAAAGTGATGACCCGTATATGGTATGATAAGATTTATTCTCCCTACCTTATGTATATCAGGGTACTTAAAGAATATTTCAATATACCTGCGTCCAACAACATATTGTCTCCCCATGATATAACAGAGGGGCGGTATTCCAATTTAAGATACCAGACCGATGCCGTACAAATGGCTCTCAATGCATTGAATATCCATAAAGGCGCTATTGTCGCCGATGTTGTCGGATTGGGTAAAAGTGTGATTGCCTCTACCATCGCGCGTAATTTGAGGTTACGAACTATTATTGTGTGTCCTCCGCATTTGTTCAGGCAATGGGAAGGCTATCGTGATGAATTTGGATTTACGGCCACCGTGTTCAGTGCCGGGAAAATTGAAAATGCTGTTTTACATTATCAAGAATTAGTCAAAGAAGGAGAGCAGTTCCTGCTTATTATAGACGAGGCGCATCGTTTCCGTAATGAATATACACAAGACTATGCCCTGTTGCATAATCTATGCTCCGGCAACAAAGTTCTATTGCTAACGGCAACTCCATTTAACAACCAGCCGGCCGATATTTATGCTCTGCTTAAATTATTTCAAATACCCACTCGTTCTACCATCAAAACGGTTGAGAATTTGGGTGCGACATTCAAAGACTTAATAGACAAGTACAAAGTCTTGCGAGAGGCACAAAAAACGGGCAAAGTAACCGAAGAAGAAATAAAGAACGAGGTCAACAACATAGCAAAAAAAATCCGGTCTATTATCAGCCCGTTGGTTGTGCGCCGTTCCCGCCTTGATTTACAAGGTATTCCCGAATACGCAGATGATTTGAAACAACAAAATATCCAGTTAGTATTACCTAATGATCCGATAGAACTGGAATACGATTTGAGCAAGGTAAAAGACTTATATTGTTCTACTCTTGACCGAATCAACAAATCCGAAGGGAGCAGCGATATCGTATATCGTTTTAAGGCGGCCCGCTATTCTCCGGCCCTATATATACGCGGAGACCTAAAAGATAAATTAGCGAAAGAACTTGAAGACAAGACAGGCGTTAATTTTAATCTTCTGATAGGACGTCAATATAATATCTCAAAGTTCATGCGTCGTTTACTTGTGGCTCGCTTTGAGAGTTCGGTCGCTGCATTCCAATCTTCATTGGAATATATGATTCAGTCTTCCGAACACATGCTTCGTTGGATTGAAAAACGGCATAAGATTCCTGTATTTAAGAAAGGAAACCTCCCCGATGTCGAAGCCTTTTACGAATCGAGTGATGATGGGATGGAGGAAATTGAAGAACTCTTCGAAAAATATGAATCTCGAGGATTCTTCGAGATAGATATGAAATATGTTAAAGATGATTTTATAACCGATGTCGAAGCCGATATTCAGCTTCTGAAAAATTTGCGCGAGCAGTGGTTCGGCGAGGATAATACGATTAAGTTCGATCCTAAGTTGGATTCGTTTATTCGTATAATTCGAAAGCAAATTACGGAAGAACCAAACCGGAAGTTAATTGTGTTTTCGGAATTTGCCGATACAGTGAATTATCTCGGTGATGCTCTGGTAAAAGCTGGACTTCCTGTTATGAAATATACCTCGGCCGATGCTTCTCCGGCCAATAAGGACCGTATTCGTACAAATTTTGATGCTGGTCTGAAGCCATCATTGCAACAAAATGATTTTCATATTTTGGTGGCAACCGATGCCATATCCGAAGGTTATAATCTGCACCGGGCCGGAGCCATATTTAATTATGATATACCATATAACCCAACTCGTGTCATTCAGCGTATCGGACGTATTAACCGTATCAACAAAAAGGTCTTTGACGAACTTTATATTTACAACTATTTTCCGACAGATGTCGGAGAGGCTGAGACCAGAACAAAAGAAATTTCTACTCTTAAAATGGCGATGATCCATGCTATTGTGGGCGAAGATACGAAGGCTCTTACTAAGGAAGAGGACCTTCAGGCATACTTTAAAGAGCAATATCGCAAAGAGTTCGCCAGAAGTGAAGAAACATCATGGGATACCCCCTATCGTAAGTTCCTGAACAGTTTGAAAGGTACAGAAGCATACGAAAAAGCTATGGAATTACCGCATCGGGCAAGGACAGCCCGTAAAGTCGATAAGCCGAGAAAAGGCGTATTGATGTTTGGCCGTAAGGGCGATGATTTTATATTCAAAATAGGTAATACGACAACTGTTCCCGCAATGATTCCGGCCGAAGAGGCCGTTGCGCTTTTTGAGGCCGGGATACACGAGGAGCCTGTCGATTTAAGCAGAGATTTCGATGCCGTATATCAGAAAGTAAAAGCCTCATTGTTCAGTAGCGATGTAACCGAGAAAAACGAGAAAGAGCAGTTGAATGCTTTGGCAAAAGCAAAGGTTTTAATGAAAAACCAACTTTTGTCGAAAGATTATTTGTCCGACCTTATTCAGGTGATTATGGCCGATGCTTTGTCCGGCTACGAGATAAGATTTATAAATCAACTGGCTCCAAAAGATGCCCCGAAATTGCTGTCGAAAATTCCTGCCGAATATTTGGCTCGTATCATCAACAGTTGTAATAAAGTAGATGACAGTGAAGAAATATTGATTTTAAGTGAAGAACTACAATAATAAAGATAATATGAAATTCAATAAAGCATATAATCGTCAAGAGTTTGTCAACTTTCTGCATCACTTCCTGCCGGACGATCTTACCTACGATGAATCCCCCGTGGAGTTCCGCACCAAAATGCACTATACCCGGCAAGCAGTCAAGCTGGGGTCGTCCGATTCTCTCGATTTGGTCGTGTACGAGGTGAGGCACACTTCAAAAAACGATGCCCGTGTCTCGCTCTCGAAAGAGGCATTCCGCTTGCTGGCCGATGAAATTGAAGATAGGGCTTTGGTCGTATTTGTTCCCGAAGATAATAGCGATAACTATCGTTTTTCCCTTATCGAGATTACGCTCGAAGCCAAGGACGATTCAGCGCGAGTAATACGCAATTACAGTAACCCGCGGCGATACAGTTATTTTTTGGGAGAGGGAATTGCCTATTATACTCCCAACAAATACTTGAATGAAATGGGGCGTGTAGTCAATCCCGATGATTTACGCAGTCGTTTCTCGGTCGAGGTACTTACCAAAGAGTTCTATCAGGAGTTGAGCGTCTGGTATGCGTGGGCTATTGAGATTATACGTTTTCCCAATGACCTTAACGACAAAACCGATGACGACAAGTTCAATAACGAGAGTGCCATCCGGCTGATAACCCGTCTCATCTTTGTTTGGTTCCTGAAACAACGCCATCTTGTCCCGGACGAATTTTTCGATGAGCAATATATTGCAGCTAATCTGATAGAAGGCTTTAATCCCCATGCTATGGTCGATTTATTTGGCAAATCCAACGAGAGTAAATACTACAAAGCCATCTTGCAGAATCTCTTTTTTGCCATGCTGAATAGCCCGATTACACCGGAAGGAAGTAAGGAATTATCTGAACGTCATTTCAGAAAGGGTCGCGGCGATTACGACAATAACAAACTGATGCGTTATGAATCTTATTTCAAGAATCCGCAGTTGTTTGTCTATTTGGCTAACCGCACCGTCCCATTCCTTAATGGCGGATTGTTCGATTGTCTCGATGAGAAAGACAAAGATTTGTACTATGATGGCTTCAGCGATCGAGAATCCGTAAAGAAAGCATTAATAGTTCCCGATTATCTTTTCTTTGGCGAAGAGGTCGGCAAGGATATAGACCTGTCGGAATGGTATGGCGATAAGAAAAAGAAAAAAGTTTCTGCCAGAGGTATTATCGACATTCTGAAACGCTACAACTTTACTGTCGAAGAGAATACCCCGTTCGATCAAGAGGTGTCGCTCGACCCGGAGCTGTTGGGCAAGGTGTTCGAGAACCTGTTGGCTTCATACAACCCTGAGACCCAGACCACGGCTCGCAAACAGACCGGCTCGTTCTATACGCCGCGCGAAATTGTGCAGTATATGGTTGATGAAAGTTTGGTCGCACACCTTAAACGTACCGTAGGAGATGATCTCGAAGAGCAATACCGCCGGTTGATGCGCTATACCGACGAGGAGGTCTCTTTGACCGATGAGCAGCGCAAACAGATTATGCAGTCGCTCTACCATTGTAAGATCCTCGACCCTGCTTGCGGTTCGGGTGCTTTCCCTGTTGGGATGCTTCAACAGATGGTGCATATCCTTAACCGCATTGACCCTGACAACGAGATGTGGAAAGAAATGATGCTCAACGTAGCTATTGACGAAACATCGGAGGCTTATCGTACGGCCTCGTCTGAAGAACGTCGGGAATTTGTTGCCGACATTGAACGAATTTTCGATGAGAACGTCAATCGCCCTGACTATGCCCGAAAACTCTATCTCATCGAGAATTGTATATACGGAGTCGATATTCAGCCTATCGCCATTCAAATCAGCAAACTGCGT
This sequence comes from uncultured Bacteroidales bacterium, assembly GCA_949297125.1. GTDB lineage: Bacteria > Bacteroidota > Bacteroidia > Bacteroidales > G3-4614 > Caccoplasma_A. The sequence goes on along the minus strand of CASFRS010000022.1, from coordinate 10,421 downwards.
TTCTTTATCTCATTGGTGGTCGATCAGAAGGCCAATGACAATCCGACCGAGAATTTCGGTATCCGTCCGCTCCCGAACCTCGAAGCAAAGTTTGTGGCTGCCAATACGCTGATTGGACTGGACAAGAAAAACTCCTCGCTGTTCGATACACAGGAGATTCTTGCCAAAAAGGAGGAACTGAAGGTTGCCAAGCACAAGATTTTCGGAGCCAAAACTGTGAAGACCAAGCGGAAATACAAGGATGCGGTCAATAGCATCCGGCAGGAGATTGCAGAGTCGCTCCGCTCGCTGGGCGCCATCGGTGAAAGCGAAGCTGCGGTGCTTGCCTCCTGGGATATGTTTAATCAGAACGCTTCTTCGCCCTTCTTCGACCCCGAATGGATGTTTGATGTAAAGGAGGGATTCGATATTGTTATAGGTAATCCGCCATACATAGACTCGGAAACGATGAAAAATAATATGCCAAGTATGAGATCTATGTACAAGGCCTTATATTCATGTGCTACGGGAAACTGGGATATATATGTCGTCTTTATTGAGCGTGGCATGCAACTACTTGCAAATGGAGGGGTTGAATCACTCATTGTCCCCAATAAATTAATTGCATCTAAATATACTCAAAATATTCGTATCCGAATTTGCCAATCATTTTCATTACTAGTATTGCGAGATTACTCAAGGGTTAGCGTTTTTGAAGCATTTGTGTATCCATGTGTATTCTTGATACAAAATGAAAGTTTAGATACTCCTGCGCTATTCCAAACAATGAGTAATATTGATAAAGTATTCTCCGAATCATACATAAATAAAAAAATATTTAAAAAAGATATTTTCTGGGATAAGTATTTCCTTCCCCCCAAGACCCAATCAATTATACAAAAAATCAATTCATATCAGCCAATCTCTACCTTAAATGTTAATATTTATGGAGCAGCTACTGTTAGTGAGGCTTATGACATCAAACCTCTTATAGAAGAATACCATGATTCGGCTGAAAAATATTTTAAGTTTATTAATACTGGAACAATCGATCCATATAAATCATATTGGGGAATAAAAAGGACTCAATATATCAAAGGTATATATATACGCCCTATTATTAACATGTCAGAATTAAAAAAATTTAGTTCAAGAAGATATGAACAGTCAATCTCTCCTAAAATTATTGTTGCCGGTATGTCGCTTAACTTTGAAGCAATATATGATGGGGGACAATATGTTGCAGGAAAGTCTACTACAATTATTACAGGAGAACCTACTGAGTTGAAGTATTACACTGCAATTATTAATAGTAAATTGTTGTCTTTTTGGTTAACAATCTGCTATAATTCACTAAAGATGGCTGGAGGATATATCAATATTGGAGTAAATGAAATTAGCTCTATTCCGATATGTTTATCAGAAAAATATCAGATGCTTGTTAACATAGTGGATTCCATTCAATTAAGTTCAGACGATATATATATTAAGCAGGGAATGAATAAAATAGACAATATGGTTTATCATCTTTATGGCTTAACTTACGATGAAGTGTTGATAGTCGACCCTCAAACCCCAATTACCCGCGAAGAATATGACAAAAAAGATGTATTATGAAAGTTTCAACAAGGAATATAAAACGTATAAATGAACGTCTGAAATATTTATATGATAATTTTAATATCGAACCATCAACAGATGAGGTTCAAATTGGAGATGAGGATATTTACATAAGTTTCCCTGATGAGTGGGATGAAAATAATAGTTATTATTCTGTAGAGGATTTTCTTCGGTATACAGAGGAATTGAATAATATTCAAGTCATAGATAATCATTCTGTTATTAGTGGTAATATAAGGCAAACTATTATTTCTGTTAATGAATACTATTATGGCTATTTAGTTCCAGAGCTACAATTTGATACAGATAAATATTCTTTACGAATCGTAAGTAATCCTTTTTTAATAGGGATAATAGCCTCTCGTGATGGAATTTATAATGAGGATTATGGAGTTTTCCCATGCTCCGATTATAAAGCTGTTGAAATTATTTATAAAAAAGAAAAGGGAACTGAAGAAGATGACATTAAGTTTATAAAGACTTGCTTGTATCATATAGCAAGCAAATACAAAGTCCCTGCATCAATTGGAGAGTATAGGACATGGGATGATATAACTTGTGAAAATAATGATGATAATATAATTGTTGCAACTTCCGAGCTTATTCCATATTGTCGAGCTATGGACTATTATATTGACGGGCTTTCTGTTGAAAAACCGGATATAAAATATCTCCATTTTTATAAGGTAATAGAATATTTTTCGCCTATAGTTTCTAAGAAGACATCATACGAACAACTGAACAAAAGATTAGATGCTTTGCAGATTGTTGAAAGAGATTCAGAATATTTAGAATCTATATTTAAGTTAGCGAAGCAATATGAAATCTCATTAAAAGATAAAGAGCTGACTTTTACTGTCCTGAATGAATGTGTTGATATCGCTTTATTATTTCCATATTTACCAGATATTATTCAAAAAGCTATTTCAAAAAGTTGCCATTTTGAAATAGGGAATATAAGCTCTCTGAATTTTTCAAGTATTGAATCAGTAAAAAAAGAAATAGCAGATATTTTATACGCTACTCGCAATAGTATAGTTCACGCAAAATCAAACTATACCGCTACTGGTAAAGAATGTCCTGAAGAACATATGGAACAATTGAATGTTTTTTTGACAGCCTTGTGTGAGTGCTTATTTATATGGAACGCTAGACAAAGCAGGGAGTTCCAATTAAAATAATAAACTATGAATAAGAAAATAATTGAAGAAGCCGCCCTAGTTTGCGATAATGTTGCCAAGGCAATCAATCAAAGAAACAGAGGACGATCACACTGTCAAACATATTGTCCGGGAGAAGACGCTTTGGTTGATATATTAAATAAGTTGGCATTAGAAATAAAGGATATAGAACCAGAATGTTTTATTCGTCTGAATAAAGAACTTCAATCAATAAGAACCCCTAATTGTGTAAATCCATTCTCTTTTGGTGCTGTTGTAGCAATTGTCAGCGTACTTAAAATGAAATATGTTGACAATGTTAATTGCAAGAAAAAATTCTTTATCAGCCATTCTACTGACGATAAAGATATTGTCAATAGCTTTATTAAAGAGATATTGAAAATAGGATGCGAATTCAAAGATGAAGATATATTTTGCACCTTAGATCCTACTGCTATACGTACTGGAGATGATTTTCGAGATAAAATTATTGAAAACATGAAGCAGTGCGATTATATACTTCTATTTATATCTGAGAATTATAATAGAAGTGATGTTTGTAAAAATGAAATGGGGGCTGCTTGGGCTTTAGAAAATAAACGAATTTTACCATTTATTCTTCCCGGCATTTCATTTGACCAAATGGGCTTTTTGAATGTGGTAAAGCAAGGTGCTTCTATTTTGGATAAACGCAAACTGGATGAATTTTATGATGAACTATGTAATAATTATGGACTAAATTCCAACTGGCCAACTTTTAACAAAGCAAAAGAGGATTTTATTAATTCAGTGGAAAAATAGAATATGGCATAAATAAGTTATGGAATATATAGCTATCATCCTGATACTGGGTTGTATTGTATTTTCAATTTTGCATTACCGGCAAAATATGAAATTACTTCGTTCTGTCTCTTCTCCCGATAGAGGAACGAGGGCAGAGCGGAAGTTGATAATCCGATTGTTGAAAATGGGTGTTCATCCCAAAGCTATTTTTCATGACTTGTATCTGAAAAAAAGAAATGGTGAATATTCCCAGATAGATATTGTTGTTGCAACGCCTCAAGGGTTGCTTGTTATAGAGGTAAAAGATTATAGCGGTTGGTTGTTTGGTAATGAAAAACAGAAATATTGGACGCAGATTCTGAATTACGGCAAAGAGAAGTATCGCTTTTATAACCCTTTAATGCAGAATTACGGTCATATAAAGGCTCTGAGGGCAAAGTCCGAACAGTTCGCCTGTTTACCGATTTTCAATATTGTCCTTTTTGCCGGCAATTGTACTTTGAAAGATGTCAGTTATACTTCGGACGATATGTTTGTGGGGTATGTGAATAATATTGATTTTATATTTGATACACTTAAAAGATTCAGTGCGGCCAAATATCTCGATAAAAGGAAAGTCGTTAGTTTGCTTCGCGAGGCTGTAGATAACGGAAATAATCCGTCAATAGTTGCCGGTCATATTGCTTCTGTTCAAAGGTTGAAAATGATGCAGCCGCAACCTGTAATAAGGTGGGGGTTGGGATTCCCTTTGTTTAACCGGAGACGTTTTATCCGTTTTTAGGGTTATATCATAATCAGGTTGCTGCTTATATATCTCCGCCGTTGGTGGAGGAGTGGGGCAGGAGGGTATCGGCAGTTTGGCTGCTGCCGGTTATTACTGCTTTATTATGCTGCGCGGGCAACTTGTTATCCGTGTGCTGGTTTTTATCTTGCGTATTGCAGTTCCTGTTCGCGCTCTTGTATCATCCTTTTGTAATTGCCTATGATGTTTCTGTATCCCATACCTTCGGCTGTCCCGTCGCTTATATGTGATTCGCAGTAGTTTATGCGTTCTTTGTATTTTGCTATGTCGGCTTTTATCGCTTCTTCTGAACGGGTAGAGACGTTGTACGAATCGTAGAGGTTGTTCATTTGGTTTATCTGGTTTTGGTTGGCCGATATGATGTTGGCGAATATCAGCATCATAAGCTGTTGCCGCTGTTGTGCAATCATTTCTTCTTGCTGGCTGTTCCGTTCTTCTTCCGATATGTTCATGAACATCATATAGCCTTCGTCTGTCCTTGAAAGATATACGTCGCCGTTACTGTCCAACAGCAGGGCTCCGTCGAGCGTTATTTTGCATTTTTCGAAATATATTTTGCAGAGCGGGGTGGTGTCGTTCCATTCTGAATCGTATTTGTCGAGGGTGTAAACGTTCCATCCCTGGTCTGATTTTCCGTATATGTATGAGCCGTAGGGGTAGAGTTCGTATTCGGTTATTCCGTGTTCTATCATCTCGCGCCCGGTTTCGTCGAATACCATGTATTCATCGCCTGTGTAGGCAATGAAACATTCGTGTTCGGTGTATGTCTCCGTTTCGTAATATTCGCCGTTGTAACTTCCGGTATAGCTGTAATAGCTGAATGTTTCTGCGGGTAATACTTTGGCGTCGTCTGTAACCAGCACTTTTATTGTGCCTGTATCGTATATGCCTTTGAAATCTTTGTTGTTGATGAAATCGGAATAGGGCGCGTAATTGTCGGAAAGGGTCTCTTGTACGGCTGTTTCCGATTGGGTTGTGCTGCTGCCGTTTGTTTTGCTGTTGCACGATACGGTAATGGCGAGTATTGTCAGGCAACTGAATATGTGATGGTACGGTTTCATGGTTTGCTTTTTATATTGTTTCTATATATCGGAATATTTCGTCCCGGTCGTGCGGGGAGAACCATTTTATCCGTTCGTCGCGCTTGAACCATGTTATCTGTTTTTTTGCATATACGCGCGTGTTCCGCTTGATTTTTTCAATGGCTGTCTCTAACGGGTATTTTCCGTCGATATAGTCGAATATCTCCTTGTATCCTACGGTGTTCAGCGCGTTTTCCGTTCTGTATCGGTATAGGCCGCGGGCTTCTTCCACAAGTCCGTCGGCAATCATTTTGTCGGTACGCTTTGCTATCCTTTCGAAAAGTTCCTCGCGCGGCAGGGTCAGCCCTATCTTCACAATTTCGAACGGGCGTTTTTTGCGCCTGTTGGTGCGTAGCTCCGAAAAGGGGCGTCCCGTCATTCGGCATATCTCTACGGCGTGTACTACCCGTTTGTGGTTTTTAAGGTCGATTGTTGAATAGAGCGCAGGGTCGCACCGGCGCAGTTCCTCGCACATGGCTTCAAGTCCGTACTTGGCAAAATCGTCGGCCGTGCGGCGCCGGACTTCGTCCGATACCGTAGGTATCTCGTCTATGCCGTCGCATACGGCGTCGATATACATCATCGAGCCGCCGCACATTACCAGAGTGTCGTGTGTACGGAAAAGTTCGTCGGCGAGTTTCAGAAAGGCCTCTTCGTAGAGGGCCGCACTGTAATAGTCCGTCAGTTCAAGGCATCCTATAAAGTAATGCTTTACCCCTTCCATCTCGCTCTCGGAGGGGGCGGCCGTACCTATGCGCATCCCTTTGTAGAGTTGGCGGCTGTCGGCCGACAGGACCGGCGATGCGTATTTCTTCGCTACGGCAATGGCAAGGTCGGTCTTCCCTGCTGCCGTAGGGCCGAGTATGACTATCACCCTTTTCATGCCTGCACCGGAAAGCGTTTTGAAAGAGTCCTATTTCCCGTCGGGGCGGGGGAGCGCCGCCAGTCTGGCAATTTCGACTATGACTTCGGCTGCCTTTTCCATCGACTTTATGGGAAGGTACTCGTACCGGCCGTGGAAATTCATGCCCCCGGCAAATATGTTGGGGCAGGGGAGACCCATGAAGGACAGCCGCGCACCGTCGGTCCCCCCGCGTACAGGTTCTACCAGCGGCTCTACACCGCATGCCTTTATGGCCTGTTTGGCAAGTTCCACTATGTGCATCACCGGTTCTATTTTCTCCCTCATGTTGTAGTACTGGTCCTTTATTTCAAGACTGGCGCAATCGGGAAATTCTTTGTTTATCTTGTTTACGAGATGCACGAACTCTTTTTTGCGACGTTCAAAACGGTCGCGGTCGTGGTCGCGTATTATATACGAAAGCGTGGTGTTCTCCACACTGCCGTCGCACGAGATAAGGTGATAGAACCCTTCGTACCCTTCGGTGTGTTCCGGCGTTTCCCAGCGCGGCAGCATTATGGCGTACTGTATGGCTACGCGTAACGAGTTTATCATTTTGTGCTTTGCATATCCCGGATGTACGTTGCGCCCCTTGAAGGTGATTTTTGCTACGGCGGCATTGAAATTCTCAAACTCTATCTCCCCGCGTTTGCCTCCGTCCATGGTATATGCCCAGTCTGCGCCGAAACGCTCTACATCGAACTTGTCGGTTCCCTTGCCAATCTCCTCGTCGGGCGTAAATGCTATGCGTATCTTCCCGTGCTCTATTTCGGGGTGGGAGATAAGATATTCGGCGGCCGTAACTATTTCGGCTATCCCGGCCTTGTCGTCCGCACCGAGAAGGGTTTTTCCGTTGGTAACGATAATATCTTCGCCGGTGTATTCTTTCAGTTCGGGAAAGTCAGCGGGGCTCAGCACTATCCCTTCTTCTTCGCAAAGGGTGATGTCGCCGCCGTCGTATCCGCGTACAATGCGCGGCGCGATATTCCGCCCGCTCATGTCGGGCGATGTATCCATGTGCGCTATGAATCCTATTACCGGCAGGGTGCGGCTGCATGTAGCCGGTACAGTACCCATGACATAACCGTTGTCGTCCACGACGACATCCTCTACCCCGATGCGTTTCAACTCGTCGGCAAGGGCCTGGGCGAATATCATCTGCCCGGGTGTACTCGGAGTCAGATTCGTAAACTCGTCCGATTGCGTATCGTACTTGATGTAACTCAAAAACCTGTCAGTAACGCTTGTCATAACCGTAAACTTAATAGTAGGAAACGAAAAACCCCTTTTCCCGCCTGCAAGGGCCGGGTATGTTGCACCCCGGACGGGCTGAAAACAGTGCAGCCGTGCGGCGGAGAACTACACGGCAAAAGTACGGTTTTTTTCTTAAATTTGCGCCGCAATAGAATAAAGAACATGGCAGCAACCAGAAGAAAACCTGCGAAAAGGAAAACTGCCGGAAAACCGGCAGCCAGGCGGCGCACGTCCAAAGCCAAACGGAAAGAGGGCGCAGACTGGACAATGCGCATAATGGTTGTCCTTGCCATAGTTGCAGCAGTGTCGGTGGTGCTATACTATTCGTGCGACAGGCAGATACACGATGCCATAGCGGAAACGGCCGTGAAGGCAAAGCGCGAATATCGGCAAGATACCGATGTTCCGCCATATCCGGTTCCGCAATATGCCGATATGGAAATCCCGCAATGGGAACCGACTGCCACGTCGCAGTTAATAGAGCATACGGGATACACCGTTTCGTATAACGGTGCGACAAAAACACCCGACTGGGTGGCTTACGAACTTACCCGTGAGGAAACCCGCGGACGAGAAAAACGGAGTAACCGCTTCATTCCCGACCCCGCATGCAGGTACGCTTGCGCAACCGATGCCGACTATTACCGGAGCGGGTACGACAAGGGGCACATGGCCCCGGCCGGCGACATGAAGTGGGGGAGACAGGTTATGCGGGAATCGTTCTATTACACAAACATTGCACCGCAAGCCCCCAAGTTGAACCGCGGAGTGTGGAAAACGCTTGAAGAAAGTATCCGCAAATGGGCTGTCCGCGACAGCGCGATAGTTGTAGTGTGCGGTACCATAACGGGCAAAACTGCAAAAAAGATAGGGCCCGGCCGTGTAGCGGTACCGCGTGCGTATTACAAGGTTATAACCGCCCCGTACATAAGGGAGCCGCGGGCGATAGGTTTTATTTTTCCCAACGAAAACCGAAGCGGGCGGCTTGAAAATTATGCCGTTCCGGTAGACAGCATAGAGAGGATAACAGGTATGGACTTTTTTACCCCTTACCCCGATTCCATAGAAGAAAGAATAGAGCAAAGCAACGACTACGAAGCATGGTTATGACAACTTCAGCAAATACCGGCGATACGATATGCGCCGTTTCAACCCCGCCCGGGCGCGGCGGCATAGCGGTAATACGCATAAGCGGCAATAACTCGCTGCAAGCAGCCGATGCGGTATTCAAAGCGGCAAGGCAGAAAAAAATAGCCGATACCGCCCCCTATACCATGCTGTACGGAAACATAGTAACCCCGGCGGGGGAGATAATAGACACGGCAGTTGCCGCCGTATACCGTACCCCGCATTCGTTTACGGGCGAGGACGTTGTTGAAATATCGTGCCACGGCTCGGAGTACATACAGCAAAAGGTACTGGAACTTCTGATAGCGGCAGGATGCCGTATGGCTACCCCCGGTGAATATACGCGGCGGGCATACCTGAACAAGAAGATAGACCTTGCCCAGGCAGAAGGAATAGCCGATGTGATTGCGGCCAGGACGGCGGCATCGCACCGCCTGGCCGTAACCCAGATGCGCGGCGGGTTCAGCCGTGCGCTCAACGAATTGCGCGACAAGATGATTGACTTTGCATCGTTGATAGAACTGGAACTCGACTTCTCGGAAGAAGAAGTGGAGTTTGCCGACCGCACCCGTCTCTTCAACCTTGCAAATGAACTGCAGGCACGCATAACGCGCCTTGTAGAAAGCTTTGCAACAGGCAATGCCATAAAAAACGGAATACCCGTAACCATAGCGGGAGAAACAAATGCCGGGAAATCGACATTGCTGAACAGGATTCTGGGCGAAGAAAAAGCCATAGTATCAGACATACACGGCACAACGCGCGATACGATAGAGGATACCGTAACAATAGGCGGCGTGTTGTACCGTTTCATAGACACGGCAGGAATACGCGAGACAAGCGACAGCATAGAGCGTATGGGAATAGAACGCACGTACAGGAAAATAGAACAGTCGGCAATAGTGCTGTGGCTGTCCGATATAAACGAAGACCTCTCGCCCCAATATGCCGCGATACAGAAAGCCGACAAGGACGTAATTCTGCTACTTACAAAATGCGACCTTAAAACCCCTGCCGAGATAGCCGGCAGTATAGAAAAAACCGAAAGACAGACCGGTATGGGAAAAGGCAAGGTAATACCTGTATCGGCCCGTACAGGATACGGAATGGACGAACTGTTTGCAGCATTGAAATCGGCAGCCCGCCGCCCAGAATATGAAAACGACATAGTAGTTTCAAATATCCGGCACTACGAAGCCCTTGTACATGCACGGTCGGCCATGCAGCGCGTAATAGAAGGACTGCAAACCGCCATCCCGTCCGACCTGCTGGCACAAGACATACGCGAAGCCACACACTACATAGGCGAAATAACCGGCGAAATAACCCCCTCCGACCTCCTCCAAACCATCTTCTCCCGCTTTTGCATCGGTAAGTAAACATTTGATTATCAAATAGTTAAATTGATTATAATCGATTAATATGGCGCTCTTTACGGACGCCTTTTTTGTTGCTCAAGTATCGTTGATAATCGTTGCTAAGCCTTTTTACGCCATTTTTTGTACCTCCTGTGTACCTCACCACGAAAATCCGAGGATTATCGTTGGCAAGGTCGTGGAGAACTTTTACGCCATTTTACGGGATTTTACGGAGTTATACAAAAATATTGGAGAAATAAGGAGAAATAACATGAGTAGCAACATTGAAATCAGACGAATCTGTGCGTGGTGCAAGCAAGAATTCATTGCGCATAAAACAACTACAACCTGTTG
>CASFRS010000021.1 GCA_949297125.1 uncultured Bacteroidales bacterium | reverse complement strand
TATTATAAATGATGTTTCTGCCCGATTTTTATTATTGCACAGTAATACTCCCCCAATATTAGCAGATATTGCGTAACTTCTGTTATTAATAATCTGATATAACAAGTATTACATCTATGCAGTGTTTCTCTTAGCAAGAGAGGCACTTTTTTAATATACATGAAAGGCTGGCTACAGGCCGGAATATGCAATCACGGCCCGTTGAAAGCCCTAAATCCGCACCGCAGCCGGCAAATACACCATTCCGCCGTACAACAATACGGGGGAGGGAGGCCAAGAATCGTTTTATATCCTCCCTCATATCTGAAAACCTCCCGCCCGGGGCAGTTCGATATTTCCTGTTTTTTTTACAAAAGTTCTACCCGGAGAAGGGTTACCTGCGGATATAGACCTCCACCCTGTCCGACCCGTCGGTCATATACATGGTATCCTTGTCTATCAACACATAATACGATTCGGGAATCCCGTCGTCCCACACCATGCTCAGTATTCCGTTTTCCGAGTCGTATACATAAACGAACGCATCCTGCCCGCCGGGGAAGACTGTCGCCCCGGTACCGTCATCGTTAAAGACCGTAACTTCTTCGGGGTCTTCGCTGTAATACCATGAGCCTACTATTTCGGAATCCCCGTCCTTGCAACTTGTAAAATTAACGGCCAGCGCCGCTATAAGGAGGACCTGCAATAATATCTTCAAACGCTTCATTATTATTTATCCTTTATTCTTGTTTAACTCCATTTATCTTGCAACCGCACCTTACCGCCCCGTTCAAGCGGCATATGGCACAGCCGGAACGATGCGGGGCACACCCCGGCACAGCCAGTATAGCTTATCGATTCCGGAATAATCGGATACCGGGCACATCCGATACCCCTTCCGCTTTTATATCCACGGCAAAGATAATGCAAACGAGGGCAGAGACAAACCGCAAGGTTCGGCTATGCCGAGTGCAGCTTATTTTCGCTGCTTCGCAGCAAAGATAATGCAAACGAGGGCAGAGACAAACCGTAAGGTTCGGCTATGCCGAGTGCAGCTTATTTTCGCCGTTCTACGGCACCCACCCATGTCCACTTATGCCATATATATTCCAGAGGGCCTTGCCGATGCCTGCCGAGCCACCACTTGCAGAAGCGTACCTGTATCAGGAATGTGCATATGCCGATAATCAGGCTTACGGTATACCCGCAATAAGGTGCAAGGCCAAGCCCTACGGGGAAATATATGAATGCCCCTATAACGGATTGGGCTATATAGTTTGTAAGGCTCATCTTCCCGTAAAAACGCAGACCGGATGTCGTTGCAACGAACTTCGGACTTCTGTAAAGCAACACGAAAGATGAAACCAGAACCGATGTAAAGGCAAGTTTCTGCCACATGTCGAATGCTGTTCCAACCGTCTTCCGGATAACGGCATCGCCCTGCATAACGGCTTCTTCCAGCGTATACAACGGAGCGAACGCCACGGCCGAGACAATCAGTATTTTCACCCATGTGCGGCAATTGGTTTCCGAGGCCGCAAACAGCTGCTTCCTGCCCATGTAGAACCCCAGCAGGAAAAGCCCGGCTGTCTGGACAAAGCGTCCGGCATCGACAGCCCACAACAGGCTCGCTTTCTGCCCCAATGTTATGTTTTCCCGTATGAACGCCCCGAAATTCCCGGCTTCGGTACATTCCGCCACCCTGGCATACATATCGCCTACATTCAGTTGGGGCAGCCGATACGCCGGATTTACAAGACCGGCTATATAACGGCACCACTCGACAGGTTGCAGCAAAAGGACTACGGAAGCGACAAGAAGGGCCGTATCGCCCCAGTTACGTGTAAGGAAGAGTACAAACCCCACCAGCACGAACAGCAGCAATACATCGCCCGCAGGGAAGAATGCGGCATTGAGCGTTGCAAAGGCCGCCAGCAATACCAGCCGCCACAGGAAACGGTAGCCGAAATCCTTTCCCTGCATTTTGCGGTTGGCGGTTTGGATATGGAAGGTAAAGCCGAACAGCAGGGCGAAAATGGCGTACGCCTTTCCCGCAAACAGCGTGAATACTACGTTGAGGACTCCCCGGTCCAGAGTATCCAGCCAACCGGGCGAACCGGCAAGATAGACAGGGAAGATGAAATGTTCGAGATTATGCACCAGAATGATTGCCATTACGGCAAACCCGCGCAAGGCATCTACAACTTCTATACGCGGTGCTTTTTCGAGCGTCTGTTCCATTTCGTTTACAGGGGTATATAAGTGTTTTTTTCTCTCTCTCTTGATTTTTCCGGACAATCATAAAAACTTCCGCTCCGGCCGTTATCTGCCGGAGCAGATAGCGGATTTGACGAAAGTTCCTGATGCGGCCCCCCGTATTCCGCACCCTTGCCGGTTGATGCAGGGGAAAAGGGGCGTCGGCATACCGTACCGTGATTTGTTTCGCAACCGCACGTCAATCGGTTTTTTCGAGAGTTGCGCCTGTCCCGATTATTTCAAAATCATCGTCCAGAAGCGTCAATGTCTGTCCGTCCGCGCCATAGAGAAAGTTGAAGACAGGCTCCCCGCCGTCAGAGACGAACTGCCACACCGTGGCGTCGTTATTTGAGGGAATGCCTCGCAGGGTGATCCTTTTACCCATAAGGGTACGGGATGTTTCCCGTCTGCTGTCGGCATCCCCGCATGTAATCTGCATGAAGAATTGCCCGTCCCCGCTATATTCCCTATGACGGACCTGCAACAGGCATCCGGCCGGGGAAGTCCCGGCAAGCGGAAGCACGCCGGCATAATACTCTTCAACCATTCTCCCCAGTTCCGGGTTGCTGTCGCCCTGCGCCTGTTTGAAAAGGAGCCTCCCGCGCCGGCTTATTCTCCAGCACCCGTCCGTGAAATCCAGAACCTGCGTATCGTCATCTTCAATGTCCCATACATGTTTGCCGTCGGGCAAGGTGCGCCGCTGCAACCTGTCTCTTGCCGTACCGTCGGGGTTGCATATATCGGCAAACAGGGAATCGCGTCCGAACAGGATGTAAACGGGGCTTCCCCCTTCATTTACGGATTCGGCACGCACCCCTTCCTTGAATATCTGCAAGCTCCGGCTACAGGGGGCAAGGTTGTCGTTTCGGGGAACTTTTTCCCGCCCGTACTCCATTTTTAACCGGCCTTTTTTCAAGACAAGAGAATCGGAAGTGAGCTTTTCAATGTTGAACGTATCTGAAAAGGAGATGGTCTGGCGGTTGCCCACGCTTTCTCCGGAAAGTATCAAACGGCCGTCCTCTACCGCCCATGCTTCATACGTCAGGGTCGCCATATTGACGGAAGCGGCTTTGCCCCCTTCTTCCAGGACGAATCCCTGCACCATGGCGTCCATGCCGGGAACAGGCTGCACCCACTTGCCCACAAGAGTTTCTCTTCCTCCGCATGACAGGAAGAACGGCACCGAGAGCGCCGCCATAATGATGTTCGCTTTCCTCATAACTAACCTTATATTGTGTTTTACGACTTTATTCCGGCACGGTCTGCCACGTCCTCCATTCCGCCTGTGCCTTTCCGCAGGCCTGCAGCAAATGCGCTCTCCCTTCGCCGTACCGACGGGTAACGGCCTGCCTTGAGGAGGATTATGCTGCCGCCCCGAAAGGCCGCACCTGAAGGATGTAGAATGCCACTCCGGCAAGATACCCGAGAAGGGCAAGCAACGATACGTCCTTGAAATACCAGATGAAGTTTATCTTTTCAAGCCCCATTACCACTACTCCGGCTGCCGAGCCTATTATAAGCTTGCTGCCTCCTACTCCGGCGCAATTGGGGAGAAATTCCCGGAATACGCCGTCCTGTACGAAATTGTCTGCATAGGCCGCTTCGGCTGCGGGAAGCGAAGCGAGGATGGCCGGATCGACAAGCGGATGCTGCTTGTCGGGCTATTTCTGACGCATGAATATGTTTACGGGTGTTCCGCTGAATTTCCACCTGGAGCGTATCTGGTTTTCAAGATACCTTTTGTACGGCTCTTTCACCCACTGGGGCAGATTGCAGAAAAATATGAATGTGGGCACGTATGCCCCTTTCAGTTGGGTTACATATTTTATCTTCACGTATTTTCCCTTGTGCGCAGGGGGCGGATAGGCTTCTATTGCGGCAAGCATCTCTTCGTTGAGGCGCGCCGTGGGCACCTGGCGCCTGCGGTTTTCATATACTTCCTTTACGGTTTCCAGCACTTTAAAAATCCTCTGTTTTGTTATAGCCGACGTGAATATTATGGGAAAATCGGTGAACGGGGCGAACCGGTTGCGTATGGCGGCTTCAAACGTTTTCACAACCCTGGTGCTTTTATCCTGTACAAGGTCCCATTTGTTTACGCAAACCACAAGACCTTTTTTGTTTTTCTGTATCAGGGAGAATATGTTCATGTCCTGCCCTTCTATCCCGCGTTCGGCGTCCAGCATCAGCACGCAGACGTCGGAGGCTTCTATGGCGCGTATGGAACGGATTACGGAATAGTACTCTATATCCTCCGATATTTTCCCCTTTTTCCGTATCCCGGCCGTATCGACAAGCATGAAGTCGAACCCGAACTTGTTGTACCGCGTATGAATGGAGTCGCGCGTTGTACCGGCTATGTCGGTAACGATATTGCGGTCTTCTCCTATGAATGCGTTTATCATGGACGATTTCCCGGCATTGGGGCGGCCTACCACGGCTATGCGGGGGATGTCCCCGGCTTCGGCGGACTGTTCGTCGGGCGAAAGGCGGGCGATGACCGTATCGAGCAAATCGCCAGTTCCTCCGCCGTTTATGGCTGAAAGGCAGAACGGGTCGCCCAACCCCAGCGAATAGAACTGGGCCGAGGTATAACGCTGCTCGTTCGAGTCGATTTTGTTGGCCACAAGGATTACCGACTTTGTCGTCCGCCTCAGTATGGAGGCTACATGGTCGTCGAGGTCGGTTGTCCCGTTTGCCGCATCTACGACGAAGAGTATGACATCGGCTTCTTCTATCGCTATGGCCACCTGCTTGTTTATCTCTTCCTCGAATATATCGTCCGAGTTTACGACCCAACCCCCTGTATCTACTATGGAGAATTCGCGACCGCACCACTCCACTTTTCCGTACTGGCGGTCGCGCGTAGTGCCCGATTCTTCATTGACTATCGCGCTGCGGGTGTTGGTAAGCCTGTTGAAAAGGGTGGATTTTCCCACGTTGGGACGTCCTACTATTGCTACTAAATTTCCCATGTGTTTTCTCTTTTATGCGTTATTCGGGCGTATATCCGAAATATTTCAACTTGTTCGATTTGTTGCGCCAGTCTTTTTCTACCTTCACGTAAAGCTCGAGATAGACCTTTTTGTCGAAGAAAACCTCTATGTCCTTGCGGGCCAGAGTTCCCACCCGCTTGAGGGCCGAACCTCCGCGACCTATTATTATCCCCTTCTGCGAGTCGCGCTCCACGTATATCACGGCCATTATGTGTATGGAGGCGGCCTCTTCCTTGAATTGCTCTACAGCCACCTCTACGGCATAGGGTATCTCCTTCTCGTACGTAAGGAGTATCTTCTCGCGGATTATCTCGGTTACGAAAAAGCGTGCAGGCTTGTCGGTAAGGGCGTCCTTGCCGAAATAAGGGGGCGAGTATGGAAGGAGCTCCTTTATCCGCTTGAGCAGATAGTCGAGGTTGAACCTGTGCAGGGCCGACACCGGTATTATCTCGGCCTCGGGGAGCATCTCCTGCCACCTGGCGACTATCTTTTCCAGCTCCGACTGCTCCTTCAACAGGTCTATCTTGTTTATGACGACTATTACGGGTATGGTCTCTTTCGCTACCTGCGATATGAATCCGGGGTTCTTGTCGGGCATCTCCACTACATCGGTAACATACAGGAGCACATCGGCATCGGTCAATGCAGATTTCGAGAAATCGAGCATCGCCTCCTGCAATTTGTATTTGGGGACCAGGACTCCGGGTGTATCGGAATAGACTATCTGCATGTCGTCGGTATTGACTATGCCTATTATCCTGTGGCGCGTGGTCTGCGCCTTCGATGTTATTATGGATACGCGTTCGCCTACCAGCGAGTTCATCAGCGTAGATTTTCCCACATTGGGGTTACCTACTATGTTGGCAAACCCGGCCTTGTGTCTGGAGTTGTCGTTCATGCTTTTCTGTTTTTTGTTGTCAGTTTGCGGGAGGTTTTGCCCTTTCGCGCAGTTTTACGCCATACCCCTGCCCTTTATTTTAAAAAGGGGCATCTATATTCATATAAACGCCCCTTTATCGTATTGCACCGAGACCGGACCGCAGTCCGGACCGGTATCCTTATTTGGTGTCGTATGCCCATTTTACATAGGTCGAACCCCATGTAAACCCTGCTCCGAATGCCGTGAACAGGAGGTTGTCGCCCTTGTGGAACTGTTTCTCGAACTGGGCCAGGCATACCGGGATTGTTGCCGAACCGGTATTGCCGAGGTGCTCGATATTCATTATTACCTTGTCGTGCGATATGCCGAGACGGCTTCCTACGGCCTCTATTATCCTGGCATTGGCCTGATGCGGTATGAACCACGATACGTTTTCGTTGCTCAACTGGTTTCGTATCATTATCTGGCGGTACACGTCTATCATGTTGGATACGGCATACTTGTACACGGTGCGCCCTTCCTGGTAGAGGAACTGCTCGTTCCGGTCAAGGCCTTCGTGGGTTATGGGCTGCGCCGACCCCCCTCCTTTCATCATCAGGTAGGGTATTCCGTCGCCGTCGGTATGCAGAAGGGTGTCTATCACGCCTACAGGTTCGTACGTAGGCTCAAGAAGGACTGCCGCAGCGGCATCGCCGAACAGTGTACAGGTGGTACGGTCCTTGTAGTTTACAAGCGACGTCATCTTCTCGGCCGAGACTATCACCACTTTCTTGTACAGGCCCGAATTGATATAGGCCTTGCCTACCTGGAGCGCAACAAGGAAGCCCGTACAGGCGGCCTGTATGTCGTATGCAAAACAGTTCTTTACACCGCAACGGTCGGCAATCACCGCCGCTGTTGCCGGGAAACGGTAGTCGGGCGCCGATGTGGTGCAGATTATAACCTCTACTTCATCGGTTGTAGTACCGGTCTTTTCAAGCAATGCATCGAGCGCCTTGGCTCCCATATACGACGAACCGCGGGTTTCCCCTTTGAGTATGCGCCTCTCTTTTATCCCCACCCTCGTATATATCCACTCGTCGGAGGTATCTACCATTTTCGTCAAATCCTCGTTTGTGAGCTTGTCTTCAGGGAGATAGGAGGCTACCCCTGTTATAGCCGTATAAATTTTTTTCATGGCCTCTCTTTTTTTTGATTAAAAAAAATGCCCTAAGAGAACCCCCTTAAGGCTTACTTTTTAAAAGTACCGCACTGTTAGAGGGGATTAAACTGCCGCCTCTTTCTCGATTGCTACTTTTCCGCGATAATATCCGCACTCGCCGCATACCGTGTGGTATACATGCCATGCTCCGCAGTTGGGGCATACGGCCATCGTCGGAGCTACTGCCTTGTCGTGTGTACGACGTTTTGCAGTCCTTGTCTTGGATTGTTTTCTTTTAGGATGTGCCATTTCTTATCTGATTATTTAGTTTATTGTCAATTCTCGTCTATCATCTTTTTCAGTTCGTCCCAACGGGGATCGGTTTCGGAAGCCGCTTCGTAAAATTCGTCGTCTTCCGCCACAAAGGCATCATCGTCGCCTTCTCCTGCCGTCCTGCCGCTGTGCTTGCGCAACACGGAACTCATCTTCTTGTTGCACTTCCCGGCCGGATGTACGTGCTTCATCGGTATTTCCAATGCTACGAACTCGTACAGGAACCACGCGATATTCACCTCGCCTTCGTTTTCGGGGACGACCAGTACATCGCCTTCTTCGCTGTATCCGCTCCCGAATTTTACCGAAAGCGTGTTTTCCGTCTCTACGGGCACCTCCATATCGTCGAGGCATCTGTCGCACGGTACTACCGCCACTCCGCCGAGAGTGAATTTCATCTCGAATGTATCCCCCTTGCGGTTTACCTGAAGAAGTACGTCGACACTCCCTTTATGAACTTCCGGTCCGTCGATTTCGCTGAAAAACTTATCGTCTATATGGAACTGATACTCCTGTATCCCTTCGGGCAGACTTTTAAGTTGTATGCATCGAACTTCCCCATATCAGGATGAAATGCTGAAAAACTCTGCAAAGGTAATTAAAAATATTCCTACGGCAAACAATGTTGGTGCAAAACTTCTATTTTTTACATCATATTTTGCGTTTCGGGAGTGTAAAGCCCGCTTTCAGGCCGGCTTTTTCATCCAGACGGCTCAAGCGGTATGTTTTAGCCATATACGTCCGTCCTGCCGGCAGGACGTCATGCGCCCTTCAGTTCTATCCGGAATGTCGTTCCGCCCCCTATCTCCGATTCCTTTACGTACACCTTTCCGCCGTGGTACTCTTCTATTATGCGCTTGACCAGCGTGAGCCCGAGCCCCCAGCCGCGGCTCTTTGTGGTATATCCGGGACGGAATACCGTCTTGAAGTGCTTCCGCGCTATCCCTTTGCCCGTATCTTTTATGTCTATCGTAAGCTGCCCGTCCTTTTGTGCGAGGGTTACGGCCAACGACCCGATACCGTTCATGGCATCTATCGCGTTTTTGCAAAGGTTCTCTATTACCCACTCTATAAGCGGCGGACAGAGCATGGCCTCTATCTCTCCTTCGGGCAGCCGGACGTCCATTTTTACCTTACCGGAGATTCTGCGCGCCATATAATCGGTTGCACCTTTTATTACCTTGCATATGTCGGTACGGGTCATTTCGGGACGCGAACCGATTTTGGAAAAGCGTTCGGCTATTATGGAGAGGCGGTTTACGTCTTTCTGCATGTCGGCCAGAAGACGGGAGTCGACGTTCTTCATCGACAGCAGGTCCATCCATGCCATAAGGGATGATATGGGTGTGCCCAACTGGTGCGCCGTTTCTTTGGAAAGCCCTACCCAAACCTTGTTCTGCTCGGCACGCTTGCTGCTCATAAGCGCAAGATAGGCGATAAGCAGGAAAAGTATCATTATGGAGAGCTGCAGGTAGGGGTAGACGGCAAGCCGCTTCAGCAGTACGGAATCGTCGTAATAGAGGTACTGCACGGTGTTTTCGTCTATGGGAATCCTTATTGACTTGCCGTTTTCCTTATACGACGAATATTTCTCCGCAAGGTACTTGTCGGCGTCCTTCTCGGGCAGGGGAATGTTTATGCTGTAAAGTATGTTGTCGTCGTCATCGGCTATTATGACGGGAATAGACGAGTTGCTCTGTATTATCTGCAATACCAGGTCGAAATCGACCTGGGCGGAGGGGTTGGCCGCTATGCGGGTAGCTTCCGCCCATATCTCCATCCTTTTCTGTTCTTCGTCCGAAAGGTCGTCCACCAGCTTGCCGGAAATATACAGATAACCGGCCACGAGTATTACGGAAACCGTCAAGAATATTATCTTTATTTTCTGGCGTGTATCGTATATGTTCCGCATTGGTGTCGTTTTTGTGGTTTGCCCCGCTCTATTCTATAACGCACTGCCCGGGCTATTATTGTTGCCTCCCCGGCAAAGAATAAGACAAGGCCGCCTCTTTAAAGGGAGGCGGCCTTGCAGATCAGCCTGTTATTTCGGTAGTGTACCGGAACAGCTTACTCGGCGTTAAGGGTGTAACGCTTGAACGATACGGCGGTAAGCTCTTTGTCTTTCGACTCGAGATACTGCTTGATGTTCATCTTGTTCTCTTTTACGAACGCCTGTTCCAGCAACGAGTTCTCCTGATAGAACTTGTTTATGCGGCCCTGTGCAATCTTGTCGAGCATCGCTTCGGGCTTACCCTCTTCGCGGGCTTTGTCCTTTGCTATCTCCAACTCTTTTGCAACGAGTTCGGCAGGGAATTCATCGCGTTTTACCGCGATAGGGTTCATTGCGGCAACCTGCATGGCAACATCGCGTGCCACCTGGTATTCGGCTTCCTTGTTGAACCCTACGATAGTTGCAAGCCTGTTGCCCGGGTGTATGTACGAAATGGTAGAGGGAGCGTTGATGAACATATACTCCCCGAGTTCCATTTTTTCACCGGTGATACCGCTTCTGTCCGTAACAAGTTCGGCTATTGAACGGCCGTCGATTGCTATGCTCTTGAGTTCGTCGAGACTTGCGGGACGCGACTGCATTGCCGCATCGAGTATCGACTGGGTAAGGGCGATGAAGTCCTTGTTGGTTGCAACGAAGTCCGTTTCGCATTTCAGTGCCACCAGTGCAGCAAAGTCGTCCTTTGCAGCTGCAAGTACACACCCTTCGGAAGCATCGCGGTCTTCGCGTTTTGCAGCGATTGCCTGCCCGCGTTTGCGGATAAGCTCTACTGCCGTGTCAAAATTCCCTTCCGCTTCGGCAAGCGCGTTCTTGCAATCTATCATGCCTGCTCCGGTCATTTTGCGGAGTTTAGTTATATCTGCTATTGATACAGCCATATTCTTACGTTTTTATTTACTTGTTATTATAGTAGTCGCTGACGGTCTCCGAATAGATTCGCTTTCGCTTATATTTGCTCTCTCTTCAGATTCCCGTTCTTCTGCGTTCTTTATTCTTTGCCACTCAGGCTTCTTTCTCCTTCTCCTCTGCGCCTTCTTCCGCTACGGGTTCCGACACGGCCTCCTTTGCCTCGGGTTCTGCTTCCTGAGCGTCGCGGCGGATGCGGGTACGGGTCTTGCGCGGTTTGCGCGGAGCTTCTTCTTCCTCTTCGGCCGAAGCTTCGGCTGCATCGGAATCGGCTTTCTCTATCTTACGCTCTTCAAGGCCTTCCGATATGGATGCGCAAAGGGCTTCGAGTATTACCTCTATCGACTTCGATGCATCATCGTTTGCCGGTATAACGAAATCGATATTGGAAGGATCGGAGTTGGTATCGACCATTGCGAATACGGGTATTCCCAAACGGTTAGCCTCGCTTACGGCTATGTGCTCTTTCATTACGTCTACAACGAAAAGTGCGGCCGGAAGACGGGTAAGGTCGACAATGCTCCCGAGGTTCTTCTCGAGTTTCGCACGCTGACGGGTTATCTGCAGTTTCTCCCTCTTGGAAAGGTTGTCGAATGTGCCGTCCTTCGTCATGCGGTCGATAGTGTTCATCTTCTTGACGGCTTTGCGGATTGTGGGGAAGTTGGTGAGCATACCGCCCGGCCAACGCTCTATTACGTAGGGCATTCCCACTGCCGAAGCCTTATCGGCGATTATCTGCTTTGCCTGCTTCTTGGTAGCCACGAAGAGAATCTTCTTCCCGGATTTGGCTATCTGCTTGAGGGCTGCAGCGGCTTCGTCTATTTTTACTACCGTCTTGTTGAGGTCTATGATATGAATCCCGTTACGCTCCATGAAGATATAAGGGCGCATTGCCGGGTTCCATTTGCGTTTGAGGTGTCCGAAGTGTACTCCGGCCTCGAGTAATTGATCGAAATTTGTTAATGACATCTTTTTTTTATTTTTTCGTTTACATTCTACTGATTCAATTGCACGGTAATTCTGGGCACTGCCGCAAAAGTCCTTGCAATTTGGATACTAAACGTCGAACTCGCTTTGCGAATAATCGCCCCGATATTAACGTTTGCTGAACTGGAATCTCTTCCTTGCCTTGGGACGTCCCGGTTTCTTGCGCTCTACGCTGCGCGGGTCGCGGGTCATGAAACCTTCTGATTTCAATGCGGGTTTGTCTTCCGGATTGATCTTTACCAATGCACGGGCTATTGCCAGACGCAATGCTTCGGCCTGACCCTTGAATCCGCCTCCGTCAAGGTTTACCTTGATGTCGTATTTGGCCTCTACCCCGAGTTTTGCCAACGGCTGCTTTACTATGAACTGGAGTATGCCCGACGGGAAATATTGTGCAAGTTCTTTTTTATTTATCGTTATGACGCCTTCGCCGTCTTTTTTTGCTTCTTTTACGAATACACGCGCTACCGCAGCTTTACGTCTTCCTATTGCGTTTATTGTTTCCATACTGCTTATTTAAGTGTGTTTATATCTATTGTCCTGGGCTGCTGAGCCGTGTGCGGATGCTCCGAACCGCCATATACATATACGTTCCTCAGAAGCTGCGCCCCCAGTTTGTTCTTGGGCAACATGCCTTTTATTACACGAAGGAAAAGGTGCGATGCGCCCTTTTTCATCAACTTGGCAGGAGTCAGTTCCCTCTGGCCACCGGGATAACCGGTAAAGTTGAGGTATATCCTGTCGTTCCACTTATTACCCGTAAGTTTAATCTTGTCGGCGTTGATTATTATCACATTGTCGCCGCAGTCTGCATTAGGGGTATAGCAGGGTTTGTACTTCCCTCTCAATATCTTGGCCACTTTTGCTGCCAAACGTCCCAGGACCTGATCGGTGGCATCCACTACAAGCCACTCTTTGTTGGCAGCGGCCTTGCTTACTGACACCGTCTTATAACTTAATGTATCCACTTTATCTACTTTTAATATTAAACACTAAAACAGACGCAAACCACCCCCCTTGCGAACACACTAACAAGGGAAACAATTCACTATTTTTCTCACATTTGGTAATAATCGGCGTGCAAAGGTACGTTTTTTCTCTGTAATACAAAACTTTTTATACTGTTTTTTTATATTGCTCCCAAACCGATACCCTTTATACCACGCTTTGTAACGAAATCTTTAATTTTTTGCCTTTTCCGAAATCTTAGCTCCAAACAAATAATGCGCAAGGAAATCGCTGTTCCTTATCAATGCGCTTACAAACAAACATAAAACTATTATTGCTACTGCAAAACCTCCTCCGAAGAAAAACTGAAGAACGATATTTTCTGACGAATTAAAAAAATCAGCCACACATACAGGAAGTACTGGAATAAAGAAAAAATGCAACATGTAAATATCCAGTGTTCTCCGCCCGACAAACTGCATTGCACTACTCACTCGGCCGTTAGCAGAGAAATACGGGCTCAATGACAAAAAGAATGTAAAAATCATTATAAGGCCTGCATAACGAACTGCAAAGCCATTAAATATAGCCAGATACCTCCAAAACGCTCCTAAATTATCAGACAAAAACATAGAGACCTCCTTATTGTAAATCATGATTGACGTCGACACAAACAACAAGAATACGAAAGTACTAAATACATGATTTTTACATAAAGCCGCAACCTTCTCACTGTTTTGCCTGACGATTGTACCTAATACAAAAAATTGAAAATAATAAAAGGTCTTATCCAATTCCAAATACTGCGGGATTTTTAAGGGAACAGTAAAGACAAGCACATACATAACTATTGCTATTCCGTACATAATAAGCGATATATTACGCCTTAACCCGCACCTGTTTAACAAATAGTTCAAACTATAGTAAACTATAAACATTCCAAGCAGAACTATTGTAAACCAATATACCGACCACCCGCTTACAGGAAAATTGACATTAAATACAGAAAAGGGTCCTGTAATAGTCATAAGACCCGAAAAAACGACAGTGGGTATCAACTGAACCGCAAATTTTTTCTTTATAAGTGAAATATAGGTTTTTGTATTAAAATAATCAACCAACTTCATGCCTACGTAACCACTTATAAAGAAAAACAACGGCATTCTGAATGTCTGAAGAATATTCAAAAAAGCAGATTCAATCATCACCGAGCACGAAAATGTAAACACGTGCTGGAAAACGACCAAAAACATTGTAAAGCCTCTCAAGGCATCTATATACTCTATTCTTTTGCGGGGTTTTATAACTTCCGGGACAGATAACGAAGATGAATTTGCCATTTTTTTGTCAAGAGGGTTATTTGCCGAATTGAAAATAACAAAGCCCCGGGGATTCCTCCCCAGGGCTTCTTAAGCGGCGGCTACCTACTCTCCCACTTGCGCAGTACCATCGGCGCGGTCAGGTTTAACTTCTC